>JAAXIH010000066.1 GCA_012270465.1 Synechococcus sp. | reverse complement strand
AACGGCACCAACGGCCTCAAAACCGATGTGACCCAGCTGTTTGGTCAGATGGTGGGGTCTCCAGAGATGCAGCGGTTCTTCTTTTGGGTGACCTGCGTGCTGGTGTTTCTGGCTTGGCTGTTTGTGCGCTGGGTCGTGCGGGGCCGCTTCGGTGATGTGCTGATCGCGATTCGCGATGACGAGCCGCGGCTGCGCTTCACCGGCTTCAACCCCACGCTGTTTAAGACCATCGTCTTTGCCATTGCTGGTGGTTTGGCCGGCATTGGCGGGGCGCTGTTCACCGTGCAGTCCGGCATCGTTTCGCCGCAATACATGGCGGTTCCCTTCTCCATTGAGATGGTGATTTGGGTGGCCGTTGGCGGCCGCGGAACGCTGGTGGGGGCGATCTTCGGGGCCGTTGTGATCATGTATGCCAAGAGCCTGGTGTCTGAGGCCTGGCCCCAGGGCTGGCTGTTCATCCAGGGCGGTTTGTTCATCCTGGTGGTCACCGTGCTGCCGGAGGGCGTGATCGGTTGGTTCAAAACCGATGGCCCGCAAAATCTGCTCTCAAAGGTGGGCTGGGTTCGCAAGTTGGCGACCTATCCCAAGCTTGAAATTGACGGCAATGAGGAGGTGCAGCCATGACGACTCCTCTGTTGGAGTTGCGCCAGATCACCGTCAGCTTCGACGGCTTTCTGGCCCTACGAGATCTCAACCTCAGCCTGCAGAGCGGTGAGCTCAGGGCGGTGATCGGCCCCAATGGCGCCGGCAAAACCACCTTCTTGGATGTGATCACCGGCAAGACCAAGCCCACCGAAGGCCAGGTGGTGTTCAAGGGTCGCTCGTTGGTGGGCACCCGCGAGCACCGCATCGCCCGGCTCGGCATTGGCCGCAAGTTTCAAAGCCCGCGGGTGTTTGAAAAGCTCAGCGTTCAAGAAAACTTGGCTCTGGCGGTGAGTCGCCCGAAGCAGCCCCTGGATTTGCTGTTTGGCCGGCTCACGGCTGATCAGCGTGATCAGGTGCAGCGCTTGATGGAGATCGTCAATCTGCAGAACCGCGCGGATTGGCTGGCGGGCTCCCTCTCCCACGGCCAAAAGCAGTGGCTCGAGATCGCCATGTTGGTGGGCCAAGACCCCGACCTGCTGCTTGTGGATGAACCGGTGGCGGGCCTCACCGATGAGGAAACCGATCTCACGGCTGACTTGCTCAAGTCGTTAGCCGGTGAGCACACCGTGTTGGTGATTGAGCACGACATGGAGTTCATTCGCCGGCTCAACAGCCCGGTCACGGTGCTGCATCAAGGCCATGTGTTGTGTGAGGGATCCATGGATCAAATCCAGCAGGACCCCCAAGTGATTGAGGTCTATCTCGGCACCCAGGAGGAGATGTGATGGAACAGCTCGAAATCCGCGCCTTGAACACCTACTACGGCGAGAGCCACATCCTGCGGGATGTGGACCTCACCGTGAATTCCGGGGAGATGGTGTGCCTGATCGGCCGCAATGGCGTCGGCAAAACCACCTTGCTCAAAAGCATCATTGGTTTGCTCAAGCCCCGCAGCGGTCAGATCAACTTCGCGGAGCAGTGCCTCGATCGGCAGCCGCCCCATCAGCGGGCCCGCGCCGGTGTGGGCTACGTGCCCCAGGGGCGCGAAATCATTCCCCAGCTCACCGTTGAGGAAAACCTGCTGTTGGGCCTCGAGGCGCGGCCGGGGGGGATGGGCCGCCAGAAACGGATTGATCCGTTTGTGTATGAGCTGTTTCCGATCTTGCGTGATTTCTTGCCCCGCAAAGGCGGCGACCTCAGTGGCGGCCAGCAGCAGCAATTGGCGATTGCCAGGGCCTTGATGGGCAAGCCCTCGCTGCTGCTGTTGGATGAACCCACCGAAGGCATTCAGCCCAACATCGTTCAAGACATTGAACAGGCGGTGCGGCGCATCATTCGTGAGCAGGGAATCAGTGTGCTGCTGGTGGAGCAGCACCTGCATTTCGTGCGCCAGGCGGATCGCTATTACGCGATGCAGCGTGGCGGAATTGTGGCCAGTGGCCCCACCACTGAACTCAGCCAAGACGTGGTGGAGAAGTTCCTCAGCGTTTGATCTGCAGGGTTAGTTGCTGCTGACCAATTCAGCCGGTTCTGGTGCGGCGAGTTCTCGAACGGGATGCGTCGCCACCAGTTCGGGGCTGCCAATCGAATGGCTCCAAATCTCAACTTCAGCCTCTGGTGGAGCCACGAAGTTCAGAACTTCAAACGGGAAGATGACGCGCTCGAGATAAAAACCATCGCTGCCAAAACAGCGCAGGATCACCATCCGATCGTCGTTGTTCCTGTAGCTGCAGCAGCCCAGAGACATGGATCAAGACCTATTGGATATCCATGAAGGCACAAGCATCCATGGCAAACCGTGTCAACCGTCACGCCCTGATGATTCCAACGTGGATTTTCTTTTTTCTTCCAAATTGAAAAAATCGATTGGTTCAATCTGAACCCAAAAGTTGCCCAAACAGAGGCTCTGCGAGTGGCTCAGCGATGTGATTCAAAGGGCGGCAATCCAGGCTGTTGAGCAGCAGCGCTGGTTGTTCCTTCGCCAGCGATTCGGCCAGGCGCGCTTCTTGGATCAGCCCCATCGCCACACCCCGGGCGCGCATCACGCCGGGTAAGGCGCCGCTGCTCAGCGTTGGCGTGAGCCATTGCCCGCCCTGTTGCACCAGCAAATTGGCGCTACTGCCGCAGCAAAGACCGCCTTGGCTGCTGCGCAGCAACACATCGCCTGCGCCGGCTTGGCTGGCTTCCAGTCGGGCCAGCACCATGGCGCTGTAGTTCAGGGTTTTGCAGCCGTTTAAGGGATCGTCTGCCCAGCGCTTTACGCGCTTGCTGATCACCACCTGTTGCCGCTGGAAGCTTGGTTGGTGGGGATACAAGCTTCCCCAGCAGCGACCTTTTGCTTGCGCGGGAGGTTGCAGGCCGCGGCCGCCGCTGCCCCGGCTCCAGTTAATGCGCAGGGCTCCATCAGCAATGCCGCTGCGGCGGATGGCTTCATTGATCCACTGCTTCACCTGCTGCTGATCCGGAGGTTCGGGAAGTTGCAGCCAAGCCGCCCCATCACGCCAGCGCTGCAGATGCTCTTGGAGCAGTTGAGGCTTTCCTGCTCGAATCAGCAGGGTTTCGAATACCCCATCGGCGAGGCCGAGGCCGCGATCACTCACCGGCACTCCCAAGGTGTCGGGATGGCCCCATTGCTGCTCAACCCAGGCGATGGCGCTGCTCATCTCAACTCAAGGCCTGCAGGAGTGGTTGCACTTTCCATCCCAGTTCTTCGGTTTCAAGTAGCGGGTCGGAGTCGGCCACGATGCCGCAACCGCCGTGGACGCGCACGGTTGAGCCGTTGAGCAACAGGCTGCGAATCAGGATGTTGCTGTCGAAGCTGCCATCGGGGCGGCGATGGAAAAAGCTGCCGCAGTAGGGACCGCGCGCCACGGGCTCCAGTGCATTGAGTTGCTGGCAGGTGCGGATTTTGGGGGCGCCGGTGATCGAGCCGCCAGGCCAGCAGGCCCGCAGCAGGCCGGCCAGATCGCTGGGATCGCTCAACTGGCCGGTGACCACGGAGGTGAGGTGATGCACCTGCCGGTAGCTCTCGAGCCCCACCAATTGGGGAACCTCGATGCTGCCGCTGCGGCAGACCCGGCCGAGATCGTTGCGCATCAGATCGACGATCATCACGTTCTCGGCGCGGTCTTTGGCGCTGCAGACCAGCTCGGCTGCCGCATCGGCATCGCGGCTTGGATCGTTGTGGCGGGGCCGGGTGCCTTTGATCGGCCTGGTTTCCACCAGGCCATTGGCGCTCACCTGCAGGAACCGTTCCGGCGATGTGCTGAGCACCCCTTCATCGCGGCTGGCCAGCATCAGCCCGCCAAAGGGGGCTGGGCACTGCTGGCGTAGGCGCCGGTAGAGCGCCAATGGTTCGAGTGGGCCGTTGAGCTGCTGTTCAGCGCAGGCCGTGAGGTTGGCCTGGAACAGATCACCTGCACTGATCCAATCGCGCACCTGCTGCACTTGGCGCCCATAGTCGGCGCTGCTGGTGAGCCATTGCCACTCGGTTAGCGGGATCGCTGCATCGCAGTCCTCCAGCACAGGTGGCGATTGAAGGATCAATTGCTCCAGCTCTGAGCGTTGCGGGCCGTCACCGCGCAACTGCAGTTGCCGTTCCTGCAGATCCAGTTCGATCACCACCTCGTAATGGCCGGCCCAGAGCTGGGCCATGGCGGGGCGGTGCCAGTGATCTCCCGGCTCGATCCAGGCGGCGGCCTCATAGCTGAGCCAGCCGAGCCAGTGCCCGGGCCCGCGGGCGAAAGCTTGTTGGAGGGCTGCAAATGGGTCGCTGGCACCGGGGTCGCCCGGTAAGCCATCGCAGCGCACCTGCTCGCTGGGACCAGCCGCCAGCACGGCATAGCGGCCCCGCTGGCTGCCATCGCCATCGAGCCACACCAATCCCTGGTGGCCGTAGCGCTGCTGCAAGGCAGCAGCCAGCTGCTGGGGCTCCCGCCAGGGCAGCTGGCTCATCGGCTGGCGAGATCAGGGCGCCCGGCTTCGCGCAGGGCGGCATCACGAATGCGGCAGCTGTCGCAGACGCCGCAGGGCTCCTCCCCGCCGGCATAACAGCTCCAGGTGCTGGCAATCGGCACGTTGAGCCGCAGGGCCTCCTCCACGATCTTGGTTTTGCTCCACTCCACCAGCGGTGCCCACAGCTGGGTGCCATGGCCTTCGCGGCCACTGCGGCTCGCGAGATCCGCCAGGCGCTGATAGGCCTCGAGGTAGTCGGGCCGGCAGTCGGGATAGCCGGAGTAGTCGATCGCGTTGACCCCCAGCACCAGGCGCTCGGCCCCTTTGGCTTCCGCCAGGCTGAGCCCCAGGGCGATGAACACGGTGTTGCGGCCGGGCACATAGGTGCTCGGGATCACCCCCTCTTGCACGCCTTGATCGGGCACGGGTTGATCCAGGTCGGTGAGGGAGGAGCCACCCCAGGCCGCCAAGTTGACATTGATGGTGTGGTGCTCAGCCAGGCCCAGAGCTTGCGCCACCTCAGCGGCAGCCCGGAGCTCCCGTTGGTGGCGCTGGCCATAGTCAAACGACAGGCCAATCACGCGATGGCCGGCTTCTCGGGCCAAGGCCGCGGCGGTGGCGGAATCCAGCCCGCCAGACAGCAGGGCAATGGTGGTGCTGCTCATAGCAACGGCTTAGCGCACCCCCAGCCATTTGTGGCTTTGCAGGCTGAGGCGCCAGCGCGGCTGGTTGCGCACAAACGCAATGGCCAGCTCCTGCCCTTGGGGGCTCTCCCAGCCGGGCTGCAGCAACCATTGGGCTTGGGGTGCCTGGGCGGCCATGGCCTCGGCAAAGGCCAAATCCTCAGGCCCATGCACCACCGCTTTGAGCTCATCGCAGCACCCCAGCAGCTCTTGGGTGGGTGGTTTGTGGGCTTTGGGGGAGAGGGTGATCCAGCTGAAGCTGCCGCTTAAGGGGTCCACACCACTGGTTTCCAGATGGCGCGGCAGCGTGGGCGCTATCTCGGTCAGGGCTTGGCAGAAGTCATCGAGGTTGTGATGCAGGGGTTCACCGCCGGTGATCACCACAAAGGCCGCCCCTTGTTGCTGGGCCGCCGCGGCTTCGCTGGCGAGGGCTTGGACCTCCACAGCCGGATGGGCCACCTGCGGCCAGGAGTGTTTGGTGTCGCACCAGCTGCAGCCCACCGTGCATCCGCCCAGGCGGATGAAGAAGGCGCTGCGGCCGGCATGCAGACCTTCCCCCTGCAGGGAATGGAAGGTTTCCACCACCGGCAGGTTGCTCACGCGCGCTGGCTGATGGCTTCGCTGGGGGACTGGGGCAGGCGCTGGCTAGCGGCTTGGATCAAGCCGGTGAACAGCGGATGGGGCCGGCCCGGCCGCGAGAGGAATTCGGGGTGGTACTGGCAGGCCAGGAAGTAGGGATGGCTTTTGAGTTCGATCAGTTCCACCAAGCGGCCATCGGGTGACACGCCGGAGATCTCATAGCCCGATTCCAGGAACAGATTGCGGTAGGCGTTGTTGAACTCGTAGCGGTGGCGGTGGCGCTCATAGACCACCTCTTCGCCATAGAGCGCATGGGCTTTGGTCCCTGGTGCGAGCCGGCAGGGGTACACGCCAAGGCGCATGGTGCCGCCCAGATCGACCACGTCTTGCTGCTCGGGCAACAGGTGAATCACCGGATGGCTGCTGGCTGGATCCAGCTCGGCGCTGGTGGCCCCCGCCAGTCCGGCGGTGTTGCGGGCCCACTCGATCACCGCTGTTTGCATGCCCAGGCAAAGCCCCAGGAACGGCACGCGCTGTTCGCGGGCCCAACGGATGGCCGCGATCTTGCCGTCGACGCCGCGATTGCCAAAACCGCCGGGCACCACCACCGCGTCCATGCCTTTGAGCAGGCCATCGGCACCTTCTTCTTCGATTTGTTCGGCGCAGATCCAGTGCAGGTCGAGGGCGCTATCGCAATGGATGCAGGCATGGCGCAGCGCTTCAACAACCGAGAGGTAGGCGTCGTTGAGTTGCACGTATTTGCCCAC
>JAAXIH010000242.1 GCA_012270465.1 Synechococcus sp. | reverse complement strand
AATCACCGTGCCGCTGGCGAAGTAGCTCAGGCCGATCCAGCAGGCGATGCGTTCATCGAGATCGCAGCGGGCCAGCTCATAGAGCACCAAGCCGCCAGCGCTGATCAGGCCGATTTGAACAATGGGCAAGCTCCAGGGGCCCAAGAGCGCCACCAGCGGCACCCACAGCAGCAACAGCGGTGTGAAGTGTTGGCCGAGATGCAGATAGCCCAGCGTTGGCAGGGCGGTTTTATCCAGCAGCACCGGCGACGACAGCTCTGAGGCGAGCGTGCTTTCAAAGGGCCGGCCGCCTAAGGCACTCCAGATCTCCTGCAAAAACAGCCCCTGATCAAAGGTGGCCGTGAGGGCGTAGATCCGCCAGAACTGCAGAGCCAAGGCGAGGGCTGTGAACAGCCCGGCCCCGAGCAGAAAACGTTGCCGCGGCGAGATCGGCCGCGGCGTGAACTCAATGGGCGGGTTGCTCATCGCCGATGCGCTCAAACAAGTCGAGGCTTTCCTCGTTGAGGCCTTCCACCTCCACTTGTGAACCGCCTTTGCGCAGTTTGCGGATCAACTGATTGAGGGCACCCACGCCGCTTTGATCCCAGATGTGGGCATTCGACATGTCGATGGTGATCTTCGCGGGGTGCTCGTGCACATCAAAACCCTGCAAGAAATAGATCTTGCTGACGAAGAACAGTTGCCCCCTCACCACATAACGGCGCGCATCGGGGCCCATCTCTTCAACATCAACGCGGATCACCTTGGCCACCTTGCGGCTGAACAAGATGGCGGCCAGGGCCACACCAGCCAGCACACCCAAGGCCAGGTTGTGGGGGGTGGTGAGCATGGTGACGGCAAAGGTCATCAGCATCACGGCGGTGTCGCTCACCGGGATGCGGGCCAAGCGGCGCAGGCCGGCCATGTCCGCCGTGCTGATGGCGATGCTGATCATCACGGCCACCAAGGCCGCCATCGGGATTTGCTCGAGCCAAGGCCGGGCCAGCAGGATCATCGCCAGCAGGCTGACGCCTGAGAAAAAGGTGGAGAGCCGGGTGCGGCCGCCGTTGTCGATGTTCATCACCGATTGGCCCACCAGGGCGCAGCCGGCCATGCCGCCAAAGAACGACGACACGATGTTGGCGATGCCCTGACCGCGGGCTTCGGTGTTCTTGTTGGAGTTGCTGTCGGTTTTGTCGTCGAGGATGTCTTGGGTGAGGAAGGTTTCCATCAAGCCCACCAAGGAGATGGCCAGGGCGGTGGGCAACACAATCCCGAAGGTTTCGAGATTGAACGGCACGCGGCCATCGGCCAAGGCGCCAAAGGGGATGCCAAAGCTGGGCAGGCCCGAGGGCAGCTCACCAAGGCTGCGCACGGTCGGGATGTCAAAGCCAAACAGGATGCTGATCAGCGTCAGCACCACGATCGCCACCAGCTGCGAGGGCACCACGCGGGTGATGCGCGGTAGGCCGTAAATGATCACCAGCCCCAACACCACCAGGCCCCAAACAATCGGCAGCTGAGCGCCATGGGGAAGCAGGTCATGGGCATGGCCGGCCGCTTCGGTTTCGCCGAAATGAAGGTTGATGCCGAGTTGGGGGAACTGGGCCTGCAGGATCAATAGGGCCAGAGCATTCACAAAGCCGCTCAGCACCCCTTGGGGCACAAAGCGCATCTGATAAGCCAGGCGCAGATAGCCCCAGAGGATCTGCAGAACACCTGTGAGGATGCCGGCCACCAGCAGATAGCTGAGGCCAAGACCTTCACCGCGGGCGTTGCCGGTGGCCACCAGCCCAGTCATCAGCAGGGCTGTGGAGCCTGTGGCGGAGGTGATCATGGCCATGCGGCCGCCCACCACGGCGATGGTCAGCGACAGGCAGAAGGCACCAAACAGCCCCACCTGCGGATCCACCCCCGCAATGCCCGAGAACGCAATGGCTTCCGGGATCATGGCGAAAGCCACCACCAAGCCCGAGAGCAGGTCGCGCTGGGGGTTTCCCAACCACTGATCAGCCAGGCTGCTGGGCGTTTTGCTCACAGGCAACGGTGAAGAGCGGCTGCGACCGTAGGGCACAGCTGCTTTAAATAAAGGCAGTGCGCTGCAGCTCATGACTCCGGCTCCCGATCAGCTGGTGCTGCGCAGGCCCGATGACTGGCATGTGCATCTGCGTGATGACGTGATGCTCGAGCAGGTGCTGCCGGCCACCGCGCGGCAATTTGCTCGCGCGATTGTGATGCCCAATTTGCGGCCGCCGGTGACCACGGTGGATGCCGCGATCGCCTACCGCCAACGCATTGAGGCGGCATTGCCCCAGGGGATGGCCTTCACCCCTTTGATGACGGCCTATCTGACCGATGACATCAGCCCCGATGAGCTGGAGCGCGGGCACAGCGAGGGTGTGTTCACTGCCGCCAAGCTCTACCCAGCCAATGCCACCACCAACTCAGCGGCGGGGGTGAGTGATTTGGCCTGCATCTCAGCGGTGCTCGAGCGGATGCAGGCCATCGATATGCCCCTGTTGATTCACGGTGAGGTCACCGATCCCGACATCGACATCTTTGATCGAGAAGCGGTGTTCATCGAGCGGCATCTGATCCCACTGCGCCGCCAGTTCCCCCAGCTGCGGGTGGTCTTCGAGCACATCACCACCGAGCAGGCCGCCCAATTTGTGGCCGATGGCGATCCGCTGATGGCGGCAACCATTACGCCCCACCATTTGCACATCAACCGCAACGCCATGTTCCAAGGCGGTTTGCGCAGCGATTTTTATTGCTTGCCGGTGGCCAAGCGAGAGCGCCATCGCTTGGCGTTGCGCCAAGCGGCCACCAGTGGCAACCCCTCTTTTTTCTTGGGCACCGATTCAGCGCCCCACCCGCGCGCGGGCAAGGAAAGCAGCTGCGGCTGCGCTGGCATCTACAACGCGCCCTATGCGCTGGAGAGCTATCTGGCGGTGTTTGAAGAAGAGGGCGCGCTGCAGCATTTCGAGGCCTTCGCCAGTGAAAACGGCCCGCGCTTCTACAAGTTGCCCCTCAATGAGGACACCATCACGCTTGAGCGCACGGCGCAACTGGTGCCGGCGCAACTGGAGGGAGAGGGTTTGGTGCCCTTCCATGCCAGTGAGGTGCTGGATTGGCGTTTGGCCGGCTAATCAGCGATCTGGCTTTTGCCGCAGAGCCGTTGGCTGCGCTCCAGCTTGCGCTGCAGCCGTGGGGTGATGCCGAGCTCAGCGCCTTGCCAGAGGCGATCCATCTCACGGCTGAAGTGAGCCGCCAGGGTGGGTGAGTGGATCACCAGCAAGGTTTCATCGTTGGTGTGGGCAGCCGCTGGGCTCCAGTTGAAACTGCCAGTGATCACGGTTGTGCCATCGATCACGGCGAACTTGTGGTGCAGCTTGTCGCCGCTGCTCAGCCGCGGGGTGCCCACGTTCTTCAAAGGTTTTTCCCAAGGGTTGTTGCCGGCCTCCAGCCGGCAGCGGTGATCGGCTATCGCCAAACCCTTGAGATCAAGCCATTCGGAATAGCTGCGGTGGGCAAAGCCGGGATCCACCAGCACCCGGATCTGAACGCCTTGCTCGCGTTTGATCGCCAGCACATCGGCCAGCTCCTGGGCTGAGAACACAAACAGGGCCAAATCAATGCTGCGTTGGGCCTGCTCCAGTTGCTGGCGAATCAGCTCAAGGCCGTGATCGGGGTCATCGCGGCGGTGGGGGGCAAACAGCACAGCGGCGCGATCGCCTCCGAGTTGCGTTTGCTGCAGCCGGCGGCTGTGTTTGCCCAGGCCAAAGCGGCTATCGGGCTGCCCGCCTGGGCCATCACCCCAGAGCTGCGCAAACTCCTCAGCAAAGAGTTGGGCCAGCTCGGGGCTGTCGAGCTGCAGCAGATGGTTCACATTGCCGCGGCTGCTGGTTTGGCCGGCATCGCCGTGGAGCCCGGAGCTGGTGAAATTGGCTGAGCCCGTGAGCACCCGCTGGCGGTCGATCACCACAAACTTGTGGTGCATCAAGCCGCTGCCAGCACTGCCATCGGCGGTGTCATCCAGCAGTGGCACCCCAGCGCCTTCCATCAGGGCGATGGCATCGCGCCAGCCAAGCTTTTGAAGCTGTTGCAGCCGTTTTTGCTGGTGCGGTTCCAGCCCAGCGGGATGTTGCCGGCTCCAGGGGGCGCTGTAGGTGTTCTCCAGCACCAGCTTCACCGGCACACCGGCGCGATGGCGCTCGATCAGGGCATCAGCAATGGCCGGCAGGGTGAGCTCTTGAACCGCCACCAGCACTTCCCGTTGAGCGCTTTCAATCGCTGCAATGAGCTGCCGCTCAAGGTTGTCGCCTTGGCGTTTTTGACCCGTCAGCGGGCTGATGTAGCTGCTGCCGCGGAGGTGGTTGAAGCCCACCGTGATCGACTCCGGCTGCGCCAGGGTGGCTTGAGGCCATGGGCGGTACTGCGCCGCTGCTGTACAGCCACTGCAAAGAGCTGCCAGCGCCAGGGCGCTGAGGCGATGCATGGCCAGCCGCTGGGGGCTTAGTCAGCGTTCCCCGGTTGGGGCATGGCGCGCAGCATCGCCACCAACGTGCGGTGGGCGTCTTCGCTGTCGCTGAGGGTGTGATCAAAGGCGATGCTGAGCTCGCTGCCATCAACATCCAGCAGCATCCGCTCGGGTTCCACCTTCAGCATGCGGGCTTGGCTTGGGTTCTCAGCACCGCCGTAATGGCGTGCGTAGGCCACCACCGCTTCAGCGTGGTCGTCATTCATGTGCGCGCAAATGCGATCGCTGACGGCGGAGGTGAGGGGATCAGCTGCCATGAGTGCAGAACGGAAGGGAAAGGGTCAGGCCAAGCCTGAGAAGCGCTGCCACAGCAGCCAGCCCAGCCTGATGGCACTGAAGGCCACAAAGCCGCTGAGAATCACGAACAAACCCATCGAGACGATGACACGAACGCGTTCAGGCATGGGCTTCAGCCGCTGGACCGCCCCAGTGTGGCCGTCTGCCTCGCCAGCCGCGCCATGGCGGCGGCGGGACTGGCCTTGCTGCGGTTGAGAACGGGTTTGTTCAGCAGCTTTTGGCGTAGGGCGCGCCACTGGGGATTGTTGGCCCCGCCACCAACGCTTAAAACGCGCTGCACCTTGGGAGCCCCCAGCTCCTCCAGGCGTTGCCAACCCTGGCGCTCAATGCTGCAGAGCCCCTCCAGCAGAGCCTGCAGATACAGCGCATCACTCACCGGCCGCGGCTCCAGCACCGGCTCCAGCTCGGGATCATCGATGGGGAATCGCTCGCCCTTCTGCGGCAGCGGACGCAGGCTGAGTCCTGTGGAGCGCTCCGGATTGATTTGGCGGCTGAGCTCCTCCAGTTGCTCATCGCTGAAGAACTGCCGCAGCACCCCGGCGCCGGCATTGGAGGCACCGCCCACCAGCCAGCGGCCGGCGATGCGGTGGTTGTTGATGCCTGGGCCACTCAATGGCTCAGGCGCAAATTGCTTCAGCACCAAGGTGGTGCCGAGCACGGCGACGCCATCGCCCTCTTGAGGCTCAGCCGCTAGCACTGCGGCGTTGGCATCGGTGGTGCCACTCACGACTTGGCAGTTCGCTGGCAGCTTGAGTTCGGCGGCTGCCGTGGGGCCGATGGGGCCCACCAGTTGGCCGCTGGGGATGATCGTTGGCAAGGCGTTCGCCCAGCTAGCCCGGCCAATGCCGCCGGCCCATTGGTTGTTCAGGAGATCCCAGCCCAGCCGCAGGTTGTTGCCTTCTTCCCCCCAGCTCCAATTCCCCAGCAGCCAGCCCATCAGCCAATCGGCTTGATGGCGCAAGAGCAGCTCGCTGCCGGGCTGCTCTCTTAGCTGCTCCAGTAGCCGCAGGCTGCGGGCCACGCTGCCGCTGCTGCTGGCGGCACTGCCGCCATGGGGCACCAGTTCGCGGGTTCGCTGGGCCTGCTCAGGGCAGGCGTCGTTGTAGGCCAGTGCTGGGGCTAAGGGCTCTCCTGCTGGGCTGCAAGCCAACAGGGTGCCGGAGGTGCCATCAATGGCAATCGCTTCGATCTGCTGGTGTTGCTCTTCGGGGAGTTGTGCGAAAAGCTGCTGAACGCCAAGGCGCCAGCTGCCGGCCTGATGGAAGGGGCCTGGATAGGGGCAGCTGAGTTGTTGGATCAGCCCAGTGGCATCAACCAGGGCCAGGCGGCAGCCGCTGGTCCCCAGATCGATGCCACAGCCGAGCAAGGCCTCAGCCCTTGAGCTTGGCGGCAATCACGCTCACGTCTTCCCAGGGCAGGTTCAGGTCGCTGCGGCCGAAGTGGCCGTAGGCCGCCACATCGCGGTAGAAGCGGCCGCCCCGCTGTTGGGGCAGGTTGCGCAGCTTGAAGTTTTCGATGATGGCGCCGGGGCGCAGATCGAAGTTGGCGTTGACCAGCTCAGTGAGCTCGTCGTTGCTGAGGCTGCTGGTGCCGAAACTCTCCACCAGGATGCTGACTGGTTTGGCCACACCGATGGCGTAGCTGAGCTGCACCTCGGCTTTGCGGGCCAGGCCAGCGGCCACCAAGGCTTTGGCCACAAAGCGAGCGGCATAGGCAGCGGAGCGGTCCACCTTGGTGGGGTCTTTGCCGGAGAAAGCGCCACCGCCATGGCGGGC
>JAAXIH010000129.1 GCA_012270465.1 Synechococcus sp. | reverse complement strand
GGCAGGTGATCACACCGCGGTTGTTGCGGCCTTTGCGGCGGTGCTTGGCCACCACAAGGCTGCGTTCCGGCTTGCGCCGGGTGACTTCACTGAAGTCGCTGACCACCCGGGTGCGAGTACCGGGGGTGTAAGGGCGGAAGCTACGAATTCCCATGACTAACGCTCCTTACGACTCAGGGAAAAGCTGGATGCTGTTGCCTTCGGCAAGACGCACCACGGCCTTTTTGACCTGGGCGCGGCGTCCGGCAAAGCGACCGACTCGGCGGGTGCGCCGAGGCGGATTCATGGTGCTAACCCCAATGACCTTGACGTCGAACAGATGCTCAACGGCGGCCTTGATGTCGGGCTTGGCTGCCCGAGGGTCCACCTCGAAGGTGTACTGATTCAGCTCGAGGGCACGGGTGGCCTTCTCGGTGATCAGGGGCCTGCGGATCACATCCGCCAGGCGCGAGCTGAAGCGCTCAGCCATTGCCGTACACCTCCTGGATCTTGGTGAGAGCGTCTTCACTCAGCACCAACTTTTGGGCGTTGAGCAGATCGAAAACATTGAGCTGATCGGCAGCGATCAGCTTGAGCTGCGGCAGGTTGCGGACCGAGAGCTTGACGTTGTCGCTGATGTCAGCGAGCACCATCAGAACCTTCGTGCCGGCGGGAATGCCCCAGCGCTCAAGGGCGGATAGAACCTCCTTGGTTTTGGGCTTGGCGAGCTTGTCGCCAAAGGCCTTGACCACCACCATGTCCTCGCTGCGGCTCATCAGAGCCGTGCGCAGGGCCAGACGGCGCTCTTTGCGGTTCATGTCCAGCTCATAGGAGCGGGGCTTGGGACCGAAAACGATGCCGCCGCCGGGACGCAGTGGGGTGCGGATCGAACCCTGACGGGCCCGGCCGGTGCCTTTCTGCTTGTAGGGCTTGCGGCCACCACCGCGCACCTCGGAGCGGGTCAGTGTGCTGGCGGTGCCCTGACGGGCGTTCGCCAACTGACGCACCACGGCGCGATGGATCAGATCAGCAGCCGAAGTCTCCTTGGCCACTTTCAGATCGAGGGAGGCCTTGCCTGCCTCTTTGCCTTGCCAGTCTTGGATGACGCAATTCATGGTTCAGTCCCTCCTCAAGCCGTGGCCTTCGCACCGACCCGCACCGCGGGGCGAATGCTCAGCAGGGCACCCGGTTTGCCGGGTACAGAACCCTTGACCACGAGCAGGTTGCGCTCGCTGTCGACCTTGAGCACCACCAGGCCCTTGACCGTGGTTTTGGTGCCGCCGTAACGACCAGCCATGCGCTTGCCGGGGTAGATGCGGCCCGGGGTTGTGCCGGCGCCGGTCGAACCGGGTTCGCGGTGGTTCTTGGAGCCGTGGGTCATGGGACCGCGGCTGAAGCCGTGACGCTTTTGGTAACCCGAAAAACCACGACCCATGGTGTCGCCGCTGACGTCCACTTTCTGGCCGGGCTCAAAGGCATCAACGGTGACGCTGCTGCCGAGCTCGACGCCGTCTGTGGAATCGACGCGGTACTCCTTGAGGTGGCGAAGCAGGTCTTCACCTGACTTCTTGAGGTGACCCTTAGCGGGCTGGTTGACGAGCTTTTCGCGCACGTCGCCAAAACCCACCTGGACAGCGCTGTAGCCGTCGTTGGCAGGAGTTTTGACTTGAGTGATGCGGCAAGGGCCCGCTTCGATCACGGTGACCGGAACGGCCCTGCCCTCGTCGTCGAAGAACTGGGACATGCCCAGTTTCTTCCCGAGAATGCCGATGGACATTGGGGAGGGGAAAGACGCCAGCTGGACAACCCCGCAAGAGCACAAGGCCACTTGGGGGCGGAGAACTGAAGCGAAACGGCTGTCTCGATCAGGTTTGGCTGGGACTGGTCACAACTGGCCGCGAGGGCTCAGCAGCGCTAGTTTCCCGGCAACACCTCGCCGTAGCGAGTTGCGGCACAGGCCAAGAAAGAAGTCATCAACCTGGATGACCCCTTGCATTTCCACTGGAGGCCCGGCTGACGGTCGGGCACAGCAACAAATGCACAAGCAAAGAACCTAACTCATCACCCATCACTGGGACTGTGGGCGGCGTTCCTGCCAAACTTTGCTGAATCTGCTGACCTTGCTCCATGCCCCTGCTGCTCACCGGTCGCGCTTTCCGCCGGGACCTCGAGCGCGAACGGGCCTTGGCGGTCTATGCCCCTTTGGAGGGCGGAGCTGAGACACGGTTGTTGCGCAGGTTGCGCGCTGCTGGCTACCGCACGGAGCTGACCTCAGCCCGTGGGCTGGGAGACCCAGAAGCCTTTTTGTTGGGGCTCCATGGTGTGCGCCCACCCCACCTTGGTCACCACTGCGTTGGCCGTGATGCTGCCGTCGGTGAGGTGCAGCTGGTGATGCCTCAGTTGGGGCCTGCCTTGGCCAGTGGTGCGCCGGTTGTGCTCTGGCTGCTGGAAGGACAAGTGCTCTCGTCGGCTGAGCAAGCCAGCCTGTTGGCCCTCTGTGAGCGTCAGCCCCGTCTCCACATGGTTGTGGAGCTCGGCGGTAGCCGCAGCTTGCGCTGGACACCATTGCGCGCTGCGCTTGCCTCCTGAGCAGCCCAGCGGGCCACGGCACGCTCTCGCCGCTGGCACCTGGGTCAAATGGATCGGCGGTGCCAGCAACCACGATCTCGCTGCTCTGGAAGATCTGGCTGCCCTAGCGGCTCTGGCTGGAGCCGATTGCCTTGATGTGGCGGCCGATGCGGCTGTGGTGGCTGCTGTGCGTCGTGGCATCGCCTGGGCCCAGCAGCAGGGCCGCCCCACCAGGCCTTGGTTGATGGTGAGCCTCAGCGATGGTGACGACCCCCATTTCCGCAAGGCCTGGTTTGATCCCAGCCGTTGCCCAGCCGATTGCCCGCGGCCTTGCGCCAAGGTCTGCCCGCCACTGGCCATCCCTGCCCAAGGGGGTGTCTTGGACGAACGTTGCTATGGCTGCGGCCGCTGTCTGCCGGTGTGCCCCCTGGGGTTGATTGAGGAGCGCAGCATCGCCTTATCCCCCGAGGCATTACCCGCGTTGTTGCAGCAGTTGCAGCCCGATGCCATTGAGCTGCACACCCACCCCGGCCGGGCCGCTGACTTTGCCCGGCGCCTTCAGCAGATCGAGCGCAGTGACGTGGCCCTGCAGCTGCTCTCGGTGAGTTGCCCCGACGGCCCTGCTGATGCCATGCCGCAACACCTCTGGCAGCTGCATCAGTTGCTGCAGGGCAGCCGCTGGCCCTGGCTTTGGCAGCTTGATGGCCGTCCCATGAGTGGTGATATCGGCGCCGGCACCGCCCAGGCGGCCGTCAACCTGCTGCAGCGGCGCCGGGGCCAGTTGCCGCCTGGACCACTGCAGCTCGCTGGCGGCACCAATCACGACAGCAGGCGCCGATTGGAGCGGGAAGGATTGGCAGCAGCGGTGGCTGGGATTGCCTATGGCGGCAGCGCGCGCAAGCTGATCCAACCGCTGTTGCAGCAGGCGCAAGCCCGCGGGGAGGCGTTGCGCGCTTGCCCTGATCTGTGGGGTCAGGCCTTGGCGCAGCTGCAGAGCCTCTTCTGGGGTCATGAGCTGGCCAGAAACTGCTAGAACCCAGACAGGGCGCTGGATGTTGCACCTTGCTGGAGAAGGCTCCACCGCCGCATCCCTCGATCACGGTCAGTGAGCAGTGCGTCACTGACGATTTGGAGCGTTTGTTGGCGCTGCTGCCTGAGCCTTTGCAGGCCTCGTTGGCTGCGCCCCAGCGCCGGGCTGACCTGCTGGAGGTGGTGCTGGATTTAGGCCGTTTGCCGGCTGCCCGTTACCCCGATCGCAGTGAGGATCTTGGTGATCAGCCCGTCAGCAGCGATGACCTGCAAGGGGTCATTGAACGGCTTGGTCCTTTTGGCGGGGATAACCGCGCTGGCATTGAGCGCACCCTGCATCGCATCAGTGCTGTGCGCAATCGCTCCGGTCGCGTGATCGGACTGACCTGCCGTGTGGGGCGGGCGGTGTTTGGCACCGTGGCCATGGTGCGAGATCTGCTCGATACCGGTGAATCGCTCCTGCTGCTGGGCCGGCCCGGGGTGGGCAAGACCACGGCCTTGCGCGAAATCGCCAGGGTGCTGGCCGATGACTTGGGTCGTCGCGTGATGGTGATTGACACCAGCAACGAAATTGCTGGTGATGGAGATATTCCGCATCCCGCCATTGGCCGGGCCCGGCGCTTGCAGGTGGCCCGGCCTCAGCTGCAGCACCGCGTGATGATCGAGGCGGTTGAAAACCACATGCCCGAGGTCATCGTGATCGATGAAATCGGCACTGAGCAGGAGGCCCAGGCCGCCAGAACCATCGCTGAGCGCGGGGTTCAGTTGGTGGCGACAGCCCATGGCAACGCCCTCGCCAATTTGGTGCGCAACCCCACCTTGAGTGATCTGGTTGGCGGTGTTCAGGCCGTCACCCTGGGCGACGACGAAGCACGGCGGCGCGGCAGTCAAAAGGCGGTGTTGGAACGGGCTGCTGAGCCCACATTTCCTCTGGCGGTTGAGATCCACAGCCGCAGCCGCTGGATGGTCCATGGCGATGTGGCGGCCACGGTGGATCAGCTCTTGCGGGGACAGTCATCGGCGCCCGAGGTGCGCTCGGTGGGGCCTGATGGGGTGCTGGTGGTGGAGCGCCCGGCGTTGCAAGGGCCGCGGCGTGGTTCGTTGAAGCGTCCGCAGCTCACCGCTCAGGTGGTGCCGCTGGCGGCAGCAGCGACCACCTCGCAGCGCCAGCTGCGGGTGTTTTGTTGTGGCATTGCTCCGCGCTTGGTGTTGCAAGTCGCGCGGACGCGCCGTTGGCCGGTCCAGCTCACCGATGAACTGCTGCGCGCCGATGCTGTGTTGGCGGGCCGCAATCAATTGGGCCGCCATCCTGAATTGCGCAAACGCGCTCGCGATGGGGCTGTGCCCATCCATGTGATCAAGGCGGACAGCCTTCCCCAGGTGCAGCGCGCTTTAGAGCGTTTGCTGCGCCGCCATGGAGAAGCTGAAATCGCCCAGGGTGTTTGACGTTTGGCGGGTCGTTGTGGCTAGATAAGAGCTCGCGCAAGCCACGGCTGCGCGGGTTTCGATGGGCCGTCGCCAAGTGGTAAGGCAGCGGGTTTTGGTCCCGCCATTCCTAGGTTCGAATCCTAGCGGCCCAGTTTTTTCAGATCCCAGTGCTGATCTCGGATTTCGACGGCGTCATCGTCGATGGTATGGAGGAGTACTGGTGGTCGGCCCGCCGCGCTGCTGCCCAGTTGCTGCCCGCTGGCGCTCAGCTGCCTGAGGCGGTCCCTGAGGCCTTTCGTCAGCTGCGCCCCCAGGTGCACCACGGCTGGGAGATGCCGCTCTTGGCAGCGGTGATCGCTGGCTATGGCCAGCCGCTCGCTGCCTTTCACGCCGACTACGCCTCGGCGCTGGCCGCCAGCCTGCAGCAGTTGGCTTGGCCCCAAGCGCAGCTCACCGAGGCCCTCGATGCTGTTCGCCAGCAGGCCATCGCCAGTGATCGTCAAGCCTGGTTGGCGCTGCATCGCCCCTACCCCTGGATGCTGCAGGCGTTGCAACGCCTTGAATCGGAGGGCCTGCCCTGGGCTGTGCTGACCACCAAAAGCGCTGGTTTCACCGCCGAGTTGCTCAGCAGCCATCAGTTGCATCCCCAGGCCATTTATGGCCGCGAGGATGGCCCCAAGCCGGAGGTTTTACAGCGACTTCTGGCTCAGGATGCCCGTGGCGGTCCCTGGCGCTTCCTTGAGGACAGACGCTTGACCTTGGAGGCCGTGCGCGCGGTGCCGGCGCTGGATGCTGTGCACTGTTTGCTCGTCACTTGGGGCTATTTGCGCCCGGGTGATGCGCAAGATTTGCCCGCTGGAATCCAGCTGCTCGAGCCAGAACGGTTGGAGCAACCCCTGGCGCAATGGCCCGAAGCCGCTATAGTACAAGCGAACTAATTTCTCTGGCGCTCCGCCGATCGAAACACCGGGCGACGATCGTGGCATCTTCCTTTTTGTCATCGCACGATGCCCGGTAATTCCGTCTTCGGGCGCCTTTTTTAACCGCTGCTGATCCGTTTTTTCCATGGCCGATCCCAAGTCCAACCAGGCTCCCGCTGCTGAGCGTGAAAAGGCCCTGGGGCTGGTGCTGAACCAGATCGAACGCAACTTCGGTAAGGGGTCGATCATGCGGCTGGGGGATGCCTCGCGCATGCGGGTTGAGACCATCTCCACCGGTGCGCTCACCTTGGATTTGGCCCTTGGTGGTGGCTACCCCAAAGGCCGCGTCGTTGAGATTTATGGCCCGGAGAGCTCCGGCAAAACCACCCTCACCCTGCATGCCATCGCTGAGGTGCAGAAGAGTGGCGGTGTGGCGGCTTTTGTGGACGCTGAGCACGCCCTCGATCCTGTGTATGCCGCCTCGTTAGGGGTCGACATCGAGAACCTGCTGGTCTCTCAGCCTGATACCGGCGAAATGGCCCTCGAGATCGTTGATCAGCTGGTGCGTTCAGCGGCTGTCGATCTGGTGGTGGTCGACTCGGTGGCAGCGCTGACCCCCCGCGCTGAGATTGAAGGGGAGATGGGTGATCTGGCTGTGGGCGCTCAGGCCCGTTTGATGAGCCAGGCGATGCGCAAGATCACCGGCAACATCGGTAAGTCCGGTTGCACGGTGATCTTCCTCAACCAGCTCAGGCTCAAGATCGGCGTCACCTACGGCAACCCTGAAACCA
>JAAXIH010000112.1 GCA_012270465.1 Synechococcus sp. | reverse complement strand
TGCCGTGATTGGTAGCCGCCGGGCTTCTCCCTATGGCTGCAGCTGGGCTCAGCGGCTGGGCTCAGCTTTAGCTGCTGCGGGCTGGCCCGTGATCAGTGGGCTGGCGGAAGGTGTTGATGCTCAGGCCCATCAGGGCTGTTTGGAAGCAGGCGGCACGCCCATTGCGGTGCTGGGCACCTCGCTGGAGCGGGTCTATCCGCGCCATCACCAGCGGCTTCAAGACCACGTGGGCCGGCGGGGCTTGTTGATCACTGAACAAGCTCCAGGGGCCGCTGGAATCCGGGGTGCCTTCGCCAAAAGAAACCGGTTGTTGGTGGCGTTGGCCCAGGCCGTGGTGTTGGTGGAGTGCCCGCCCCGCAGTGGCGCTCTGTTGGCTGCCGAGATCGCCTGGTCGCTGCAGCGGCCGCTGTGGGTGGTGCCGGCTGACAGCGATCGCCAATCGGCTGCTGGCAGCAATGGCTGGCTCAACCGAGGGGCAACGGCCCTGCTCGATCCAGCCCAGCTGGTGGAGGCCTTGGGGCCAGGCCCTTTGCATGCCCTCGAGCGGCCGCAGCCGCCAGCGTTAACGCCGCTGCTGAGTGCCTTGGGTTCGGGGGCCAGTTTTGAAGCGCTGCAGCTGCGGATGCAGCTCTCCGCAGGAGCTTTGGCGCAGCAACTGCTGCTTCATGAGCAGCAAGGCTCGGTTGAGGCCCTGCCTGGGTTGTTCTGGCGTCCGCGTCACACTGATGCTGACCTGCCGGTGGCCCAACAGCCATGACTTGCCTCAGCGGCTCTGAGTTGCAGCTCTGGCGGCGGAAGCAATTGGTGGGCCAGCAGGGGCAAGCGGCCGCGCTGGATTGGTTGCTGGAGTTGGAGGCGGGGCTGCCGTGGTCTGAGCTTCAAGCCAGTTATCTCCACCCTGAAACGACCCTGCAGCTGCACTGTTCGCTGCAGCGGCTGGAGCAGATCTGGCAGCAGCATTGCCAGCAGCAGGTGCCCCTGCAGCATTTGGTGGGGCGCTGTCCCTGGCGGGATTTGGAGTTGGAAGTCAGTCCTGCGGTGCTGATTCCGCGTCAGGAAACCGAGCTGTTGGTGGAGCTGGCGATCAGCTGTTTTGCAGCCTCAGCTCCGCCCAAGCGCTGGGCCGATCTCGGCACGGGCTCGGGGTGTGTGGCCTTGGCGTTGGCGCGGCATTGGCCCGATAGCTGCGGCTGGGCTGTGGACTGCAGCGCTGAGGCCTTGGCTGTGGCCCAGCGCAATGCCGCAGCGCTGAGGCAGCGCCGAGGCGCTGCCCTGCAGTGGTGTGAGGGTGAGTGGTGGCAGCCGTTGCAGCCTTTGGCGGGCCAGTTGGATTTGGTGGTGAGCAATCCCCCGTATATCCCCAGTGCCGTGGTGGATGGGCTGGAGCCTGTGGTGAGAGATCACGAGCCGCGCTTGGCCTTGGATGGAGGCAGCGATGGCTTGGATGCCTTGCGGTTGATCATCGAATCAGCCCCGCAGATGCTGGCCCCAGGGGGATGGTTGCTGCTGGAGCACCACCACGACCAATCCGCTGCTGTGGCTGAGCTGTTGGGCGCTGCCGGCCTTCAGGAGTGCCGTCAGCAGAGGGATTTGGAGGGGCAACTGCGTTTTGCCGTGGCGCGCCGATCCAACCCATGACGGCCGAAGGTTTTCAGGCGCTGGCGCAGCGGTTGCACCAGGGGGAACCGGCCCTGTTCCCCACCGATACCTTGCCGGCATTGGCAGCGGTTCCCTCCGCTGCCCAGACGATCTGGCAGTTGAAGCAGCGACCGGCTGATAAGCCGTTGATCTTGATGGGGGCTTCGGTGGAGCAGCTGCTCCCCTGCTTGGGCCAAGAGCCCCCGGATGGCTGGCAGCGCCTGGCTGAGCTGGGCTGGCCCGGTGCTCTGACCTTGGTGCTGCCGGCCCGCGGGCCGGTGGTGGAGGCTCTCAACCCAGAAGGCCGCGGCAGCCTTGGCTTGCGGGTGCCTGCCTGTGAGGCGGCGTTGCAACTGCTGCGCTGCAGCGGGCCGCTGGCCACCAGCAGTGCTAACCGCTCTGGTGAACCGGCTTGCCGCACGGCTGCTGAGCTGGCGCGCTGTTTCCCCGAGGTGAGTCGCCTGGCACCGGAACCTTGGTCGCCAGGCTCTGGGCAGGCCAGCACTGTGGTGGCCTGGCAGAGCGATGGTTGGCGCGTCCTGCGTCAGGGGCAGGTGGTGGTGCCTGAGACCCCCTTCCCCTAGGCCTGTGCTGTGGCTGTGCGGCTGGGTAGGGCCGGCAGTTTCAAGCTGCTCAACCACGACAGCAGCACCATCAGGCTGGACACCCACAGGCAGGCCTGCATGCCGCCGCTAGCGGTGCGCCCCAGCATGAACACCGCGCCGGAGAGCAGCGTGCCCACCAAGCGACCCGCCGCGTTGGCCATGTAATAGAAGCCGACATTGAGGCTGACGCTCTCGGCATCGGTGTAGGCCAGCACCATGTAGGAGTGGATCGATGAATTCATCGCAAACACCACGCCAAAGGCCGCCAGGCCTGCGGTGATCGCTAGGCCTGGATCGCTGTTGCGCCAGAGCGCGATGGCAATCAGGGCGGGGATGGCACTGAGCACCGCACTCCAGAACTGCACTGCACTGGCCCCTGGGGTGGTGCGTTGGCCCCAGAGGCGCCGCAGGCTGGGCGCTCCCCCTTGCACAAAGCCGTAGCCGATCACCCAGAGGCCAAGGAAGCCGCCGATCTCCCAAAAGTTCCAGCCCAGGGACGCCTCTAAAAACACCGGCAAGGCCACCACAAACCACACATCGCGGGCGCCAAACAAAAAGAAGCGCGCCAGCGACAGCACATTGATGCCCGTGGATTTGGAGAACAGGGCGCTGAAGCCGGGCTTCTGCTTCATGCGGCCGATCTCACCTGGCAGCACCAGGGTGAGCGCAAAGGCCAAGGCCAAGCCGGCGGCCATCAGGCCCACGGCTGCGTTGAAGCCAACGGCTGTGAGCAGCACACCGCCGAGAAAGAAGCCCACCCCTTTGAGCGCATTTTTCGAGCCCGTGAGGATGGCGACCCATTGGAACAGTTGCTTTTGCCCCTGCTGCTCGTCAGCCGGGGTTTCGGGCACCACGGTTTTGATGGCGCTCTTGGCGCTCATCTTGTTGAGGTCCTTGGCGATGCCGCTGATCGCCTGGGCCACCATCACGTAGAGCACGCTGAGCAGCTTCGGCCAGCTGGCTGCCACGGGAATCAGCATCACCAGCGCCAAGATCTGCAGCAGGGTGCCGGCCCAGAGGGTCAGCCTGAGGCCATAACGCGCACCGATCCAGCCGCCATAGAGGTTGGTGAGAACACCAAAGAACTCATAGAAGAGGAAGAGAAAGGCAATCTCAAGCGTGCTGTAGCCGAGCTGGTGGAAGTGGAACACCACCAGCATGCGCAGGGCGCCATCGGTGAGGGTGAAGGCCCAGTAATTGGCGGTAACGATGCCGTATTGCTGCAGCGGCGAGAGCTTCATGGCTCCAGCTCTGCCACATGGCAAGCCAGGTCAGCCATGCGGCAGCTGTAACCCCATTCGTTGTCGTACCAGGCAAACACCTTCAGCTGGTTGCCATCGACCACCATCGTGGAAGGGGCATCGATGATCGAGCTGCGGTTGTCGTTGGTGTAATCACATGACACCAAGGGCCGCTCTTCGTAGCCAAGGATTCCCTGCAGCGGCCCATCGGCAGCTGCTTTGAAGGCGGCATTCACCTGCTCGGCGGTGACGTCTTGCTTGAGTTCAAACACCGCATCGGTGAGCGATCCATTCAGCAATGGCACCCGAACGGCATGGCCGTTGAGCTTGCCTTGCAGCTCCGGGAAAATCATGGCGATGGCCTTGGCTGAGCCCGTGGTGGTGGGAATCAAGGAGTTCAAGCCAGAGCGAGCCCGCCGCAAATCACTCTTGAAGGCATCGATCGGCACCTGGGTGTTGGTGATGTCGTGAATGGTGGTGATCAGCCCGTGTTCAATGCCGAAGGTTTCGTGCACCACCTTCACCACGGGCGCTAAGCAGTTGGTGGTGCAGGAGGCTGCGGTGATGAGGCGGTGCTGGCTGGGCTCATAGAGCTGGTGGTTGATGCCATAAACGATGTTGAGAGCCTCAGCGCCGGCGACCTGGCCTTTGACCGGGCAGGCCACGATCACCCGACGCACCTTGGTCTGATCGAAGTAGGGCTGAAGGGTGTCGGGAGTTTTGATCGTGCCGGTGCACTCCAGCACCAACTCCACCCCGGCTTGATCCCACGGAACAGCCGTTGGATCGCTGTGCTGGGAATAGCTGACGCTGTGGCCGTCGATTTGAAAGCCGCTGCCTATGGCGCGCGCTTCTTGGCTCCAGCGGCCATGAACGGAATCAAACGTCAGCAGGTGGGCGGCGGTGGCAGCGTCACCCGCGTTGTCGTTGACGTGCACCAGTTCGATGCCGGGCCGTCCCCAAAGGGCACGAAAGACCAGGCGACCGATTCGCCCAAAGCCGTTGACGCCTACCTTCAAGGGTTGTATGAGCTCTTTGAGCCCATTAGCTTAAATCAATAAGATTTGATGGATTCGTTGCTGGCCACCGAACTCAAGCCTGAGTCAGCCAGAGCTTTGTTGAAAGCTTTGGCCGATCCACTGCGGCTGCGAATCATTGAAACCTTGGCCGAAGGTGAGCGCTGCGTTTGCGACCTCACCACCGATCTCGAGCTGGCGCAATCGAAGCTGTCCTTTCATTTGCGCGTGCTCAAAGACGCCGGTTTGCTCAGCCAGCGGGTGAGTGGCCGGTGGGTTTATTACCGCTTGGAACCTGGCGCGATTGAAGAGTTGCGCACCTGGTTGGGCGCTGTGCAGCAGCGCTGTGAGAAGACAGCTCCCCCCTGTTGTTGAGCCTGAATCTCGTTACGTTGCAGGTGTTGCGCCATTGCCATGGGCGGTCTGGTCCTGTTTGTGATCGCGTTGATGGCGCTGTTTGAGTGGGCCTTGGAGCCGTTGATGATCAGCCTGCAGCGGCTGTTCACGCTGCGGGAGCTGATTTGGATCCCGTTGCTGTTGTTGGTGGCGTTGCTCTTGAGCCCCAACGCCGATCCTCACAAAGCCATCACAAAGGGGAAGACTCCCTGAACCCTTGGCGTGAAGCCCTTGCTGGTGTGAGCCGCCGCCGGTATCGATGAGGCGCGCTGGCCTGCTGCCATGGCGGAACCGGTTCGTGCCTATCTCGAACAGATTGGTCGTTATGCCCTGCTGCGGCCTGAGCAGGAGGTGGAGCTGGCTCGCTTGGTGCAACGGGCGCAGCAGCTGGAGCAGCAAACCAAGTTGAGCCCCACAGAACAACGGGAACTGCGGCGCGGCCGCCGGGCTCGCGAACGCATGATCCAAGCCAACTTGCGCTTGGTGGTCACGGTCGCCAAGACCTACCAAGGGCGCGGTTTGGATTTGATGGACTTGGTGCAAGAGGGGTCGTTGGGGTTGATCCGGGCGGTGGAGAAGTTCGACCCCACCCTCGGCTACCGCTTCAGCACCTATGCCTGGAATTGGATCCGCCAGGCCATCAGCCGGGGCTTGGAAACCAAGGGCCGCACCTTGCGTTTGCCCATTCATGTCACCCAGCAGCTGAGGGCGTTGCATCGGGCCCATGAACGGCTCTGGCAACAGGGACTCAGTACCGATCTGGGTGCTGTGGCGGCGGAAGCTGGGGTGGACCTCAAGGCCGCCAGCCTGGCGTTGCGGATGGCTCCGGGCACCCTCTCGCTCGACACGCCGGCGGCCGGAAGCGAGAGCGATCTGCTGCAGCTGTTGCCATCAGCCGAGCCATCACCCCTCGATGAAGCTGAGCGCCGCGACCGCTGGGAGCGGGTGGGCATGCAGCTCAGCCATTTGCCCGAACGCGATCAACAGGTGTTGCAGTGGCGCTACCTCACCCCAGATCGCCAGAAGTTGAGCGTTGTGGGAGAGCAGTTGGGCTGCAGCCGCGAGCGTGCACGCCAGATTGAGCAGCGCGCCTTGATGCGGTTGCGGTTGCGCATGGCGAGTTGATTGTGGTGAACATCACCGCTTGAGAAGCCTTGTTATCACCATCCCAACGGCTTGAGTTCTTTGTTGGTTCGAACCACCCACGGCAGCATCAGTGTGGTTGGCGCCTATGGCTGGGTGAATGTGGTGCCGGAACGCCCCAGCCGCTTTGAACCGCGCCGGCCACTGCATTGGGCAGGTTGGGTCTGGGATGTCATCTCCAAGCGCAGCTTGAGCCGGCTCTGAATTCCCCATTCTTTCTGGGGGTTGTGCGGCAGCAGCGCAAACTCAGCAGACTGCTGCCATGTTCGCTAGCCAATACGCCCCATTAGAGATTGTTCTTCTCAAGCCTGAGCGCATTGAGGAGATGGAGCAGGCTGTGCAATTGCTGCAGCGTCATTCAACGGTTGTCGTCGACATGGCCTTGCTCGATGACAGCAACGCCCAGCGTTTTATTGACTTCCTCTCGGGTGCCGTTTGGTCGCTGGATGGCTCGATTCAGCGGGTCAGCGATGAGGTGATCGTGGCGGCGCCGATGGCGATTCGCCTCACCTCAGGTTCAGAGGCAGAGTCCGAAATCTGATCCCACCCAGCAGCTTTTCCCCACTTTGCGAGCTTCGCCCCATAGGGTTTCATCGCCTTGCGGGTTCAGGCCGCGAACATGCACCTGGCGGCGTCCTTTGGGGCTCACCTCAATGGTTTCGTCTTCCCCGGTGAGCTCATTGGGGGCCGTGAGTGAGGTGGTGCCTTGCTCCCTTCTGACTTCACACAAGCCGCTGTAGCTCAGCGCTTCTCGAACGCTCCAGATCCTGCAGGGTTGTTGCAGTTGAGCCCAAAACACTGGCAGCAGCAGCAAAGGCATCAGCGCACGGCTCCATCGATGGGGAAATCAAGCCCGGTGATCTGCCCAGCTGGGTTGAGGATCACAAAGATGTTGTCGGTGGTGCGGTTAAAGCGCACGGTGACGAGCACCAGGGAGCCGTTGCGCCCATGCTCGGCTTCCATCACCTTTTCGATCGCCTGGAAGTTGCCGGTGGTCTTTTGCAGCCCCAGCCACTTGTTCTGAAGCTGTTGAGGGCTGATCTCTTTTTGCAGGTCGAGGGCCAGCAGGCTGCGGGCGCTGATGAATTGACCATCGCTCACCGCGTCGATGAAGGCGCGCGCCACCTTGGTGGAGTCTTTGTCGGAGACGTTGAACAGCTGGGCGACGAGGCGGCCTTGGGGGTTGATCACCAAGGTGGCTTCACGGCTGCCGTTCTCGCTTTGCAGCAACACCTCAACGGAGCTGTTGCCGCTGAGGCCAGTGCGCACCGACTGAATGGTCCAGCTCTCGAGCTGAGGCAATTGATCGAGGGTGCCTTGCACCATCGATGGGCTGCTGGTGGTTTGCAGCGCCTGGCTGAATTGGGAGTAGCGCAGGGCGCCGTCGCGCTGACGCACCGCCTCAAGAATTTGATCAGCCGCTTGCGTCGCCGCAGCTTCGCTCAGGGGGCGAGCCACACGGCTGCTTTGGGCGGATGCAGGAAGAGCGAAGGGTGTGATGGCGGTGCAGGCCAGCAGGGCGGCCGCTGCTTTGGCCATGGCAGAACGCTTCAACACAGGCTGGCCCAATCCAAAATTGGGCTCATTGTGGCCCAGTCAGAGAAAAAAGAATCCCGCAGGTGGACGGCCTCAAGCCGGCTAACGGATTTGAACCGATGGCCTTCGCTTTACAAAAGCGCTGCTCTACCGCTGAGCTAAGCCGGCTGAGGCTTCACTGTACTGCTGGCACCTGGGGCAGAACGTCGTCCCGA
Source organism: Synechococcus sp. (assembly GCA_012270465.1). GTDB lineage: Bacteria > Cyanobacteriota > Cyanobacteriia > PCC-6307 > Cyanobiaceae > RCC307. The sequence goes on along the minus strand of JAAXIH010000112.1, from coordinate 23,108 downwards.
ACGCGGCGAATGGGCAGGTTGGCCACCAGGGCGGTCGCCCGCTCCTCGGTTTCCAGGCTCACGTCTCCACCTTCGAGGTCGAGCTCCACGTAGCGGTTCACCACCTCGAGAATTTCGCGGCGCATCTGCTCCATCAAGTCAGGATTCAGATCGCTGCGGTCGTGGGCCAACACCAGCTGCAGCCGGTGCTTGGCGGTGGTGGCACTGGCCTGCTGACGACCCAGCAGGCGATCGATCATCTCGCGCAGGGTCATGGCTCAGAACAGTTTGGTTTGCATGAGTTGGCGCACCTTGGCCCGCAGGCCGCGGCGTTGTTTGGTGGGATCCGGCAGCGGCACTTCTTCGCCTTGCAAGCGCTTGGCGACATTGCGGTAGGCAATCGCCGCTGGTGAGCTCGAACCATTGAGGGTGAGCGGTTCGCCCCGGTTGGTGCTGACGATCACCTGCTCGTCTTCAAACACCAAGCCCAGCAAGGGGAGCGCCAGGATGTCGGTGACATCGGTGACGCCCAGCATCTCCTGGGACTGCATCATTTTCGGCCGCACCCGGTTGAGCACCAGCTGAATCGGCTCCACCTCACGGGTGTTGAGCAAGCCAATCACTCGGTCGGCATCCCGCACGGCGGAGACTTCCGGAGTGGTGACCACGATGGCTTCATCAGCTGCAGCTGCTGCATTTTTAAAGCCGTCTTCGATGCCGGCGGGCGCATCGATCAACACCACATCGAAGTGGGGCTGGATCAACCCCACAATCTCCTGCATGTCCTCGGGCTTGAGCCACTCGAGCATGCGTGGGTTGCCAGCGGGCAGCAGCGCCAGGTTGGGCTGCAGCTTGTGCTTCACCATCGCTTGCTCCAGGCGGCAGTTGCCGGCGAGCACTTCTTGCGCGGTGTAGACGATCCGGTTTTCCAGGCCCAGCAGCAAGTCGAGGTTGCGCAGGCCGAAGTCGGCATCGAGAACGGCGGTGCGCACCCCCTGGGAGGCCAGGGCGATGCCGAGGTTGGCCGTCAAGGTGGTTTTGCCCACACCGCCTTTGCCGGAGCAAATCAGGATGGTGCGAGTGGATGAGCCAGTCACAGAGGCTGTGGTCTGAGCACTGTGGCCCAGACGATTAGGTGAATCCGAGGAAATTACAGCCCTTCAATCGATTTATTTGCATCGTTGGTGGCAGCGCAACGAATGGTTCGCGATGACGCGTGGGGTGACCACCGCAGGCCATCACCAACAGCTGCTGGTGATGCCCGATGACGGCGTTCAGCCGGTGATCGATTTCATTGCATCGGCCCAGCAGGAGCTGCGTTTGAAGCAATTCAAGCTGCAGTCGCCTGCCGTTCTCGAGGCGCTGCGCCAGGCCCATGGGCGGGGCGTGCATGTGCGCGTGATGCTGAATCCCCACACCTCAGGCGGGGATCGCTGGAACGATGAGGCCTATGCCGCTTTGCAGTCCTGGGGCGTGGCTGTGGCCTGGACCAGCGAATCGTTCCCCGTTACCCACGAAAAATCGATCGTGGTGGATGACAGCGCCGCCCTGATTGCCACGTTCAACCTCTCAGATAAGTATTTCAGCGAGACCCGTGATTACGGGGTGATCACCTACGCGGCAGCCGCTGTGCAGCAGGTGATCGATGGCTTTGAGCACGACTGGACCCGCAGTTTTTTTGACCCGGACCTCACCATTGGTTTGGTGTGGAGCAGTTTTCACAGCCGCGGCCAGATGGCCAAGGTGATCGATACAGCTAAAAAGCGGCTTTGGATTCAGCACCCCAAATTTGTGGATGCCGTCATCCTTGAGCGCTTGATCGCAGCCCGTGAGCGGGGGGTGAAGGTCAAGGTGCTGTGCGGCGGCAAGCACGGCATCTCCGATTGGGACATCTACGACACCTTCGCCAGCCTGCGGGTGCTGAGCCATGCGGGCGTGAAGGTGCGGCGCCAGAAACACCTCAAGCTGCACGCCAAGTTGATCGTGATCGATCGCCAGATGGCCCTGATTGGCTCGATGAACATCGATCGCAGCGCCTTTGATTTGCGCCGCGAGCTGGGCATCGAAACCGATGCGCCTGAGGTGGTGGCCCGTTGCGTTGAGCTGTTCCAACGCGATTGGAAGGCTTCAAGGCCCTACTTGGCGCCCGATCCCTTGGATCCCGATGTGCATGAGGAGGGGGAGCTGCCGCCTGATCCCCACTTCATCCACGACTGATGGCAGCCCCGCTGGATCAACAGCCGTTGGCTGCGCCCCCCAGCCGCAAGGGGTTGTTTTTGGGGATGTTGCAGGTGGCCCTGTCCTCCTTTGGCGGGGGGATGTCGGCCTGGAGTCAGCGCATCGTTGTTGAGCAGCGCCGCTGGATGAGCAACGAGAGCTTCATCACCGGCCTCACGGTGGCTCGCCTTTTCCCCGGGCCCAATCAGATCAACATGGCCGTCTACATCGGCGCTCAATTCCGCGCCTTTGCTGGCGCCGTGGCCGCGGTGGGCGGAATTTTGCTGGTGCCTTTCAGCCTGCTGCTGCTGATCGGGGTGGTGTATTTCCAGTTCCATACGGCCCCAGCGGTGGACCGGGTGCTCACCGGGGTGGTGGCTGCCGCAGCGGGCATGGCCCTATCGATGGGTTTCAAGATCCTGCACGTGTACTGGCGCGATCCGCTGGCTTTGGGGTTGGCGGCGCTCACCTTTGTGCTGCTCGAGTTCCAAGGCATTGGCCTGATCCCCGTGGTGCTGGTGCTGGGGCCGATTGCCATGGCCCTGTATTGGCCGCGGCAGCAGCGCCATGGTTGATCCCAGCAGCGCTTGGGACACCTGGCTGCAGGTGGTTTGGACCTTCCTGCGCCTGTCGCTGTTTTCCCTCGGTGGTGGCAACACCCTGCTGGCGGAATATCACCACCTCTCGGTGGAGCGCTTCGGCTGGATCACCAGCTCCCAGTTCGCTGATATCTATGCCCTCGCTGAAGCCGCCCCAGGCCCCAGCTCGATGATCGTGGGCCTGTTGGGGCTAGGCGCTGGTTGGGATCACGGCCTGGGCTGGGGCCTGTTGTGCGGGGTGAGTGCTGAGGTGGCGGTGTTGCTGCCCTCCACCGTGGTGATGGTGGCAGCGGCGTTGAGCTGGAACCGGCTCAAAGAGGCGCCGATTCGCACCGCCTTTGAACGGGGCTTGGGGCCAATCACCTTGGGGATCCTGTTCCATGTGGGCCTCACCGTGCTGCGCACGGCCGACCACAGCGTGGTGGCTTATCTCGTTTCGGCTGTGGTGTGCGCCCTGATGTTGTTCACCCGCCTCTCACCCCTCTATTTCATGGCGGTTGCCGGGGTGCTCGGCGCGATTGGGATCATCCCCAGCTGATGGGCACCCCTAACTGGGCGGCACTGATCGCAATCTCATCCCCCTCCAGCCGCGCTTGTTCGGTGACTCCCTCCGGCGGCGGCTCTTCAGGGCCGCGCGCCACGGCATCGGCGATGCGCAGCTGCAGCGGCCGCAGTTGCAGCGCCACGATGCGCGCGTTGCGTGCCCCTTGGCATCCGGCATGGGCAATGCCGCGCAAGCGGCCCCAAATCAGCACATCGCCGCGGGCGCTGATGCGGGCACCGGGGTTCACATCGCCCAACACCAACACGGCCCCATCCACTTCCAGGTGCTCACCGGCGCGCACGGTGCCGCGGTGCACGTGCAAGTTGCGATCAGGGGTTTTGAGGGTCTCGGCTTCTTGATCCTCTGGAGTTTCGGCTTCGCTGCGAAGGCCCACGGCTGCGCTGGCCACCAGGGTGCTGGGCTCGCAGCTGCTCACCCCCTCCAGCTGAAGGCCGGCCTGCTCGAGGCGCTGAGCGATCGCCTGCAGTTGGCTGCACTGCAATGGCCATGGGCCCGCTTCGATCACCACGCGGCCTTGGGGCGGGTCCGCCCCGAGGGCATGCAGCACCGCTTCACAAGGGTCAGCACCGGCTTGCCAGGACCCAAGCTGCAGCCGGTGGGGCCAGCCCGGAGCGGGGGCAGGGTCTAGGCGGGCGACCATGGAACGGATCCGGCCCAGACAAGCTAGGGCCACATCCCACCGCCGCCATGGACTGCCCTGCCGCCACGGTGTTCTGCGATTTCGATGGCACGGTCACCAGCGTCGACACCTTCGATGCGGTGGCTGAGCGAGCGGCACCGGAACTGTGGGCTGAACTCAAAACGCAGCTGTTCCAGTTCGAGATCAACCTGCGCCAGGGCATGCAGGCCTTGGCTGATGGTCTGACGCCCAATGACCTGGAGGGCATGGTGGCCCACATGGGCGAATACGCCCCGCGCCCTTGTTTCTTGCCGTTTTTGGCCGAACTCGAGCGCGCTGGTTTGCCCTTTGTGCTCGTTTCCGGTGGCCTGGTGCCTTTGGTGGAGGAGGTGCTGGGGCCCCATCGCCATCGCTTGCACCATTTGATTGCCGCTGAGGTGCTGCCTCACCCAGGCGGAGGCCTGCGCTTTGTCTCCCCGTTTGCCAATGAGCAGGAGCTGGTGGCCAAGGCCGAGGTGGTGAAGCGTTATGGCCGCGGCCGCAGCGTGGTGATTGGTGATTCGATCACCGATTTGGGCATGGCGGAGGTGGCGGATCTGGTGTTTGCCAGAGAGCCACTCAGCGGTTGGCTGGAGCAGCGCGGTATCGCCTTTCACCCCTGGGACAGCTTTGCTGATGTGGAGGCTGTGCTTAGGCAGCAGGGGTTGCTGCCTGGAGTTCCTGCCTGAGCTGATCGCGCACTTCCCTCGGATGCAGCAACCAGGCCAGCTCTTGGGGCTGGCTGAGGCTGTTCACCAGCGGGGAGGCCTGCTCGAGGGCTTGCAAGTCTTGGCCGTTCCAGAGCCTGAGGCCACCGACATAGGGGCGGTAGCCCGTGCTGCGGCGCTCCCTCAGTCCGCAGCACAGCTCGGGATCCAGGCCGGCCGCTTGGGACAGCCGTTGGGCCATGGCCAAGGCTTCCAGCCGTTGGGTGCTGCTGAGGCCCCGCACGTCGGTGGCCTGCAGCAGATCACGATCCAGCAGCCGGCGGCAGAGTTCTTGCAAGGGTGCTGGCCCCTCCTCGCGCCAGCGCTGCAGGTGATATCCGGTGCGCAGGTCGTCGTTGGCGAGATAGGTGCTGCTGTCCATGGCATCGGGATCCCACAGCCAGCGCGCCATCACGGCATCGGCAAACAGTTCATTGGGCTGGCTTTGGCGGGCTTGTTGCACGATCTGCTGCAACAACCAGTTGGCAACGATGTTGAGCCGGTGGTTGTAGACGGTGCTGTACATCAACGAGCGCACCACCAAGTAGTGCTCAACAGCGCTGCGGCCGCGGGGGTGCAGGGCGAGCTGACCATCGGGGGCCAAGGTCAAGGCGGCGATCAGCCGATCGAGATCCAGCTGGCCGTAGCTGGTGCCGGTGCTGTAGCTGTCGCGGCGGAGGTAGTCGAGCCGGTCGCAGTCCAGCTGGCTGCTGATCAGGGCTTTGGCGGCTGGGTGGGGGCTGCGCCCATGCTCCAGCAGCTCTGCCACCGCCTTGGCCGTCCCTGGGGCCCAGGCCTCCAGTGGGCCGCACAACTCAGGGCACTCCTGCACCAGCCGCGCCGACCAGGCCTCGTGATGCAGGCCAAACATCTCCTCGCCGGCATGGCTGAGGGGGGCATGTCCCACGTCATGGAGCAGGGCCGCTCCATAAATGAGGCCGCGATGCTCAGCCAGCTCAGGAGCAAGCCGCTCGAGGTGTTGCAGGGCGCGGCGAGCCAGGTGAAGAACGCCGATGGAATGGGTGAAGCGGCTGGATTCAGCGCCGTGGAAGGTGAGAAAGGCAGGCCCCAGCTGGCGGATGCGCCGCAGGCGCTGAAACGCCGGGGCATCGATCAGGGCGATCACCATCGCCTCGGCTGGATCGTTGCTGTCGAGAACGATCTCGCCGTGGAGCGGATCGTGATACGAGCGGCGCTTCATGCCTCGAGCTGCTTGATCAGTGCCTCTTCGGCGCTGCGCAACCAGGCGTCATCGTCGCTGCCAATGCTGCTGCCGCTGGGCTCGGCGCTGCTCAGGAGCTCATCAGGCTCGAGCCCTTGCCCTTGAATCGCCCGGCCATTGGGCGTGAGGTAGCGGGCCACGGTGACGGCCAAGCCGCTGCCATCACCCAGGGGCAACAGCGTTTGGATTTCGCCTTTGCCAAAGCTGGTGCTGCCCAGCAGCTCTGAGCGGCCGTTGTCTTGCAAGGCGCCAGCCAAAATTTCGCTGGCACTGGCCGTGCCGCCATTGATCAAGGTGAGCATCGGGCCATCAAAGAGCCGGCCGCTGTTGGCTGGCCGTTGCTCATTAATGCCGTTCCGGTCCTGGGTTTCAACAATCACATCGCCAGCCAGGAAGTCGTCGGCGACGGCCAGCCCGGCACTCACCAGCCCGCCGGTGTTGTTGCGCAGATCCAGCACCAGCCCTTCGATGCCTTTGGCCTCGAGATCCGCCAAGGCTTCTTGAACGGCTTCCGGCACCGGTTCACTGAATTGATTGATGCGCAAATACCCCAGGGTGTGATCCCCGCTGCGCAGCCGGCGGCTGCGAACAGGCCTTAAATCGATGGCCCGCCTCTCGAGATCGAGGCTTTGCTCCTCGCCATCGGGGAGGGTCACCTCTAGATGCACGCTGCTGCCGCTGTCGCCCCGCAACAGAGCAGCGCTGCCATCGAGCCCCAGCTCGCTGGTGGCCTGTCCATTGATGCTGCGCAGCAAGGTGCCATCCACCAGGCCAGCTTCGGCGGCCGGCGAATCTTCCACTGGGGCAATCACCACCACGCTGCCGCTGTCGTGATTGATGCCGAGCTGAAGCCCAATGCCACTCACGGTTCCTTTGGTGGCGGCCTCCAGCTGGCCGTAGGACTGGGGCCTCAATAGGCGGGTGTAGGGATCATCCAGGGGCGCCAGCATGGCGTCGATCGCGTCGTAGGCATCCACGCGATTGCTGATCGTTTTCTCCAGAGCCTTTTGCCGCAGGCGCCGCCAGGGCACGCCGCTGAAGCTGGAGTCCACATAGCTCTCATTCACCAGCCGCCAAACATCCACCACCAGGGTTTGGTCGTCTGTAAGAGCCAGGGCGGGGCCGCCCAGCTGCAGGATCAGCAGCAGCGGCAACGCCAAAACGAAAGCCCGCCTGAAGAAGGCATGCCAAAGCCGAAGCCGGGTCACGGGCCACTCGTTGCTATCAGTAGACTCTCGCCACAACCTGCTTCCGGGCAACCCTCCCCACCGGCATGGCGAATTCATCCCCTGTCTACGACTGGTTCAACGAGCGTCTTGAGATCCAAGACATCGTTGACGACATCTCTTCGAAATACGTGCCGCCCCACGTCAACATCTTCTATTGCCTGGGCGGCATCACCCTGGTCTGCTTCCTAATTCAGTTCGCCACTGGATTTGCGATGACCTTTTATTACAAGCCCACGGTGGTGGAGGCCTACAGCTCCGTTCAGTACCTGATGACTGACGTGAGCTTCGGTTGGTTGATCCGCTCGGTGCACCGCTGGAGCGCCAGCATGATGGTGCTGATGCTGATCCTGCACGTCTTCCGCGTGTACCTGACCGGCGGTTTCAAGCGTCCCCGTGAGCTCACCTGGGTCACCGGCGTGACCATGGCTGTGATCACCGTGTCCTTTGGTGTGACTGGCTATTCCTTGCCTTGGGACCAAGTTGGCTACTGGGCCGTAAAGATCGTGTCGGGTGTGCCTGCTGCAGTTCCTGTTGTCGGTGACTTCATGGTTGAGCTGCTCCGCGGTGGTGAGAGCGTTGGTCAGTCGACCTTGACTCGCTTCTACAGCCTTCACACCTTCGTGTTGCCTTGGCTGCTGGCGGTGTTCATGCTTGCCCACTTCCTGATGATTCGTAAGCAAGGCATCTCCGGTCCCCTCTGATCGGCAAAAACTTCCTAACCTGACCACAACGGTTCAACTCCTTACTTCCCTCCAGCGATGCACATCCTCAAGGAACCGGATCTGAACGATCCCAAGCTGCGCGCCAAGCTCGCCAAGGGCATGGGCCACAACTATTACGGCGAGCCCGCCTGGCCGAACGATCTCCTCTACATCTTCCCGGTGGTGATCCTCGGCACCATCGCTTGTGTGGTGGCTCTGGCTGTTCTCGATCCGGCCATGCTGGCTGACAAGGCTGATCCGTTTGCCACTCCTCTGGAAATTCTTCCTGAGTGGTACCTCTATCCGGTCTTCCAGATCCTGCGCGTGGTGCCCAACAAGCTGCTGGGTATCGCTCTGCAGACCATGATTCCCCTGGGTCTGATGTTGGTGCCCTTCATCGAGAGCTTCAACAAGTTCCAAAACCCCTTCCGCCGTCCGGTGGCCATGGCCGTGTTCCTGTTCGGAACAGCCTTCACCATCTACCTGGGCATTGGTGCTGCTCTGCCGATCGACAAGTCCCTGACCTTGGGTCTGTTCTGATCTCAGAGATCAATCAATAGTTTTTGAGGAAGCTCCTCCGCTCGTCGGGGGAGCTTTTTTCATGTTGTTGATCCTGGAACGAGAGCCTGAGTGGGCCCACATCATCAAGATCCAGCAGCTTCACATCCTGCGGTGCCTTGCGCATCAAGTGATGCAGCAGCAAGAAGCCCACGATGGTCCAGGTTTGGTTGATGCGGGCTTGTTGCCCCACCCAGGTGCCGGTGGGTCCATCGAAGTATTCAGCCCACTGCTGGCGCGGTAGTTGGTTGAGCTGCTGCCAGTAGCACTCCTCGAGCATCGTGCGGGTTTGGCCGAGCAGCAGCAGATCGTCGTTGGGGTAGAGGCGCTGGTGCATCAGAACGGCCGCCGCCATCGGCCATAACAAGCTGGGCCAGTGGCCGCCGTTGTGATAACTCCAGGGCCAATTCTTCGGGTCCATGCCGGTGTTGGTGATCCACTCGTCTTGATCCATCGGCGGATGGCAAATGCGCATCGGCATCTCCGCCATCAAGTGATGGCGGTTGTGGATCACCAGGCGGAACAGTGCCAACTGCTGGGGCCCGGTGAGCAATCCAAAGAGCGAACCCAGGGCATTGCCCAGGCTGTAGAAGCGGAAATCGGGCCGGCCGGTCCGCATGTTGCCGATCAAATAGCCGCCGCGGTCATCCAGCCACTCCTGCAACCAGTGGGGAATCACCTCGGGTTGCACATTGAATTCATTGCGCGATTGGTAGTCGCCGTATTGCTCGGTGGGCCGCCGGCGCAGCACCTGCATCGTCTTGCTGGTCACCCAGTAGTGGTTGAGCAGGTAAACGCGCAGGTCCCGCATCCAGGTGCGGGTGAGTTCCAGGCGCTGCTGGATCAAAGGGCCGCCATGGCCGCCCCCTTCCACCAGGCTCATTAATTGGCAACAGCTTTTGAGGCAGCCGAACAGCAGCACCTCCACTTCCAACGGTGCGCCCCACACGTCCATCGGACGGTCAATCATGAAGGCGCAATCGGGAACGAACAGCACCGGCGGTTCGTAGAAGCTCGGTTGCAGCACCAAATCCAACAACAGCTGCACGGCCCGCTGCACCTTGGGGCTGGTGCCATAGCTTTTGTCGCCACTGGCGCGCACGTACATCCAACAGAGCACGGGCCACCACAGGGAGGCATCCACTGAGGTGATGCGGCCAATGGAGCGTTGGCCGTAGTCGGCCAGGATTTTGTCGTCCTCTTCCACAAAGCTGGTGGGGAAGACGCCGCGGGTGCGGTAGGAGCGGCTTTGCAGCTCGAGGCAGAGATCGAGGAAGTGCCGCACGATCTCAAAACGGCCCCGCAACAGCAGGTAGACCATCACCGGCACGTTGTCGCGCAGGAAGATCTCGCCGTAGTTCAGCTCGCTGTCATGAACCGAGCTTTCCAGTGCTGCCACAGCACCAGCCAGCTGGCCGCGCACGTTGACCAGCGTTTGTTCGAACAGCTCTTCGGCCTGGCGCACCACCTCCGATTCGCCGGAGTTAGGGCGGGTCGTGTGTTCAGATTTCGATGGTGACCGCGGGACCTTGGGTATGGCTGGCGCCCCCAAACCTCAATTTCAACGTAGACCTGGCGGCCTTGATGGCGCCATTGCCTCCAGGCTGGACACCACAACAGGCCACTCGGCACTCAGTGTTTCTGGGTTGCCAGGACGCTGGCTGCCGCAGATTTGCAGCCCTGCAGCTTGGGCGGCGGCCAATTCGCCGCTGGAATCACTGATGAACAACACGGCTCCAGCTGGCAGCTGCAGATCGGCGGCCAAGAGGGTGTAGCTCTGGGCTTCTTTTTTCGGGCCCAGGCGGGTGTCATACCAGCGCTCAAATAAACCGCTGAGATCACCATCGCTGGTGTGGCCATAAAACAGCTGTTGCGCCGCCACCGAGCCAGAGGAGTAGACGGCCAAGCGCAATCCGCGTTGGTGCCACTGCTTCAACGCTGGGGCGACATCAGCGAACAGCGGAGTGCTTAAGGCTCCGGATTGGTAGCCATGGCGCCAAGTGAGCCCCTGCAGCTCTTTGAGCGGCGCGAGTTTGCGGTCTTGATCAATCAGCCACTGCAGATAGGGCAGCAGGGCCAGGGGATCTTGGGAATCGCTGTAGGCCGGGGCTTCGGCAGCGGTTTCCTGCTTCCAGGCATTGTGCACCTCCTCCAGCAAGGGCTTTAGGGGCGCTTGTTGGTCGGCTTGGCTCAGCAAGGCGCCCAGATGCTGCCGGGCATAGGGGAACAAACTGCCCGTCACAAAATCCACCGGGCAGGTGGTGCCTTCGATATCCAGAACGATGGCGCGCAGCGACTCCCAATCGATCACGGCTGAACCCCCAATCCCTGCAGCAACAGTTGGCGCCAGCGCTGCTCCAGCAGAAACTCAAGAATCTCTAGATGGCGCGTGGCGCTGAACAGATCCTCGCCCCAGGCATAGAGCCCGTGGCCGGCGATCAACAGCCCATGGGGAGCTCCTGTGAGGTGGGGCTGGGCCGCTTCGCTGAGCCGTTGCAGGTCTTGGTCATTGGCGAGCACCGGCACGCTCACGCTGCTTTGGTGTGTGCTCACCCCAGCTAAGCCTTTAAGCATTTCCAGGTCTTGTAGCTGGAGGCCTCCGCGGGGCAGGGCCCATTGCGAGAGCAAGGTGCCGGCTTGGGAATGGCTATGCAGCACAGCGCCTGCTCCGCAGCTGCGCACAATCGTGAGATGCAACAGCGTTTCGGCGCTGGCTTTGCCGGAGCCGTTGATCACCTTGGCGTTGCCATCAACAACGATCAGCTCATCCACTGAGACGTTGCCTTTGTGCACGCCGCTGGGTGCCATCAACAGCTGCAGGGGCTCGCGGCTGATGAGGCAGCTGAAGTTGCCGCCGGTGCCATCACACCAACCGCGGCGGTGGACATCGGCCATGACATCCACCAGCGCTTGCCTCAGCGTTGACAGCTCGGACACCAGTGACTGCTGCGACCTCCCAGTGTGTCGCGCCGCAGGATCGTGCCGCACTGGCGGCAGGGTTCCCCGCTGCGCCGGTAGACCCAGGCCTGGCCGCCGTAGTTGCCATTGGTGCCGGTGAGGTCGCGGAAATCGCTGAAGGTGGTGCCGCCAGCACCAATGCTGAGCTCCAGCACCTTCACCAAGGCCTCCCGCAGCTTCTCCAGTCGCGCCGCGCTAACGCTTCCCGCTGGGGTGTGGGGGCGGATGCCAGCCATAAACAGGCTTTCATCGGCATAGATGTTGCCCACACCAGCCACCAGCGCCTGATCAAGCAGGGCATTTTTGATGGGGCGGCTGGAGCCCTTGAGGCGTTTGCGCAGGTAGGTGGCGTTGAACGCCTCGCTGAAGGGTTCGGGCCCTAAGCGGGTGAGCCCGGTGATCACATGCTCGGTTGGCGTGCCCAGGGGCACAAACCACATCTCTCCAAATGAGCGCACATCCACAAAGCGCAGCTCATGGTTTTCAGAGAGAAATCGCACCCGCGTGTGGGCGCATGGGGGGCGCTCCTCGCGCTGGAGCCATTGAAATTGCCCGGTCATGCGCAGATGCACGCCCAGCTCACCGGCCGGTTCGCCATCGCGCTCAAGACTGGCCACCAAATATTTGCCGCGCCGGCGCCAGCTGGCCAATTCGCAGCCCTTCAGGGCAGCGGTGAATCCATCGGGGTCACCCTTAGGTGCCGCAACAGCTCGGCTGCGGCACACGATGGTTTCGCCAATAGGAAAACGGCCCACCTGCAGCTCGAGGCCGCGGCGAACCGTTTCAACTTCCGGAAGTTCCGGCACCTGAGATCAGGCTGGGTCGAGCTCGGCCTCAGCGAAGTTATTGGTGTTCACACCGCCATCAACGCCAGAGAAGCCGTTGTAGTTGACCTTCTCGAAGCGCACCACAACCGGATAACGGATGCCGGAGGTGTCGATCGAGGCCACGGTGCCCACTTCGTTAAACCAATAGGACTCTGGGCGCCTGATGCGCACTTTGTCGCCGCGAGAAATCGCCATGTCGGCAGAACAAGGTTCGTTCGTTCAAAAACTTACCTGCGCTGACGCAATCGTTCGATGAGCCGTCATGATTCGTCGCGGCCCCCCGCTTGATCTGCTTTGGTCGCTACGCCAGCCAGCCTTGAGGCACCCACGCTGCATCTCGACCTGCCCGATCCCGAGCAGGACGACCTCAGCACCCTGGAATTTCATGCCCGTTTGGAGCAGGCCTGGGAGCTGTGCGATCGCTTTGATCTGCAGACTGAAATTTGGCGTGGACGGATCTTGGCGGCGGTGCGGGATCGCGAGAAGCGTGGTGGCGAGGGCCGTGGGGCTGGCTTCCTGCAGTGGCTCAGGGAGCGGGAGATCAGCAAGACCCGGGCCTACAGCCTGATCCAACTGGCGGAATCGGCCAACAGCCTGGTGGGCGACGGGCTGCTGGAAGAGACCAGCGTCAACAACTTCTCCAAGCGCGCCTTTGTGGAAACCGCTCAGGCCGATCCTGAGGTGCAGCAGTTGATCAGCGAAGCGGCCAATGAAGGCCAGCAGATCACCCGCAAGCAGGTGCGCCGCCTCACCGATGAATTCACCGCAGCCACCAGCCCCTTGCTGCCCGATGAGGTGCGCGAGCGCACCCAGCAAAACCTGCTTCCCCCCAAAGCGGTGGCTCCGCTGGTGCGGGAGCTGGCCCGCTTGCCCGAACCCCAGCAGGACGACCTGCGGCGGGTGCTGAAGGAGGAGCCCGAGCTCGATCGCATCAAGGATGTGACCGCCACAGCCCGCTGGCTGAGCAAGGCCTCAGAAGCCGGGATGGCGGTGCGGGCGTTGCAGCACGAGAGCATCGATTTGGAAAAGGCGATGCAGGAGGCCACCCGCCTCGACATGCTCGGTTTGGTGGCCGATGTGGTGGGCCAAGCGCAGCAGCTGGAGCAGGCCGTGTTGAAGCTGCACACCAGCTGGCGCCGCCTGGGCGGTTTGCATGAGCGCCTCTGGCTCGAAAGTGGCAGCAGCACCCCGTATCTCCGCAGCTTGCTGCAGGGTCTGGAAACCCTCAGCGGCAGCAATCTGCGCGTATCGCTCGGGGAGCTGGCTGGCGGCAAGCGCTTGCGGCTGCAACTGGTGGAGGAGGGGGCCGATCAGCTGGAGGCGCCACCCCTGCAGCAGGCCGCCTGAGGCCTTGCGCCGCGGGGGGCAGCCGGTACCGTCCGTGGGTGAAGGAATCCAGTGCATCTCTGCTGCAGTCGCTGCAGCAGCACTTCGGTTACAGCGATTTTCGGCCTGGTCAGCGCGAGGTGGTGGAGGCCTTGCTGGAGGGCCGCGATTGCTTGGCTGTGTTGCCTACTGGGGCTGGGAAGTCGCTTTGTTATCAGCTACCGGCCCTGGTGCGCAGTGGGGTGGTGCTGGTGATTTCGCCGCTGGTCGCCTTGATGCAAGACCAAGTGGCGCAGCTGCGCCGCCGCGGCATTGCTGCGGCTTGTTTGCACAACGGCTTGCCGTTGCAGGAGCTGCGTCAGCTGCAGCAACAGATTCAAAAGGGCACGCTGCGGCTGCTGTATCTCGCGCCTGAGCGCCTGCAGGGTGAGGCCTGCCGCCAACTGCTGGAGGATCTGCATGATCAAGGCCAGCTGGTGGCGTTGGCGGTGGATGAAGCCCACTGCATCAGCAACTGGGGCCATGATTTCCGGCCTGATTACCGCCGCTTGGGTCAACTGCGCCGGCTTTGCCCTGGAGTGCCGCTGGTGGCCCTTAGTGCGACGGCACCACCGCGGGTGCGGGCCGACATCATTCGCTTGCTTGGTTTGCGGCGACCGTTGATCCAGGTGCGCTCAGCCCAGCGGCCCAACCTGCGCTACCGCATGCTCTGGCGCCCGGAGGACCCGCTGGAGCTGGTGCTGGCGGAAGCGCGCAGGGCCCGTGGAGCGGTGCTGATCTACAGCCGCACCCGCCGCGGGGTGGAGCGTTGGGCGACCAAGTTGCGTCAGGCCGGGTTGCCCGCCTTGGCGTATCACGCCGGCATGGATGCCGAGAGTCGCCTGTTGGCGCTGCAGCAATTTCAAGAGGAGCCCCAGCCGGTGCTGGTGGCCACCGTCGCCTTTGGTATGGGGGTCGATCGCCCGGATGTGGGCTTGGTGCTGCACTTGGAGCTCCCGGCTAGCCCCGAGGGTTATCTGCAGGAATCAGGCCGAGCCGGCCGTGATGGCCAGCCGGCGGAGGTGCTGCTGCTTTATTCCGATGGCGATCGCAGCAGCTTGGCCTGGGCTGTGCGCCAAGGCCGCGATGGCGCTGCCAGCCAGCTGCGGCGAATGGAATCGATTGCAGAAGGCCCCGATTGCCGCCAGCAGGCCCTGCTGTTGGCGGTGGGTGAGATGGCGGAACCCTGCGGTTGTTGTGATCGCTGCCAAGAGCCGGTGGTGATCCAAGACGGCCAGCAGTTAGCCCAGCCTTTGCTGCGCGCGCTTCAGCAAGCGGAGGAAGGCCTCGAAGCGGCTGATCTGGCGGCTGATTTAGCTGATGACGCCCACCCAGCACCTCTCTGGCGCTGGGCCCTTAGGCGCTTGGTGGAAGCGGAGCTGGTGAAAGAAGACGGCAGCGGTAAGCGCCACTGGCTCAGCAGCGCTGGCGTGAGTTGGTTGCGCCGGCCAAGGCCGCGGCGCTGGCCTCAGCCTTTGCCGAGCTTGGGATCAGCGCAGGCGGCTTTGACCAAGTCGCGCTCAAAGGATTCGGCAGGAGATTCCCAGGTTTTCCAGGTGCCGCCAGAGCCGGTGATGTTGAGCTTGCGGGCACCGCAGTTAACGGCCACATAGAGGGGCTGTTTCTGCTTGTTCAGGGTTGGGGCCACCAGGCTGCCGGCCATGGTGCGCCAGTTGCTCCAATCCACCTGCAGGGGTCCGAAATAACGCCAATCGGCCGCCGGAGTCTTCTTGGCCAGCACTTCGGTGTCGCCTTCTTCGCTCTCAACGGCGGTCACCGCTGCCGTTTCGGTGGTGGTTGTGCTGGTGCTTTCAGGCACCGACTGGGTGGCCAGCGTGGTGGCAGGTGTGCCCGCGGCTTTGGTGCCGGCTGGCAGTCGGATGGCGGTGCCCACCTTGATCTTGTTGGGGTTCGCGAAGTTATTGATCTGCAGCAGCGTCTTCACTGGAACGCCATACATCCGAGAGACCGCATAGAGGGTCTGCTTGGGCTGCATCACATGCACCGACTCCTGCGCCCGCGCAGGGAGAGCGGCCATCACCACCAGCAGGGCGAGCAGGGATTTACGCATGTCCAGCGAATAATTCGATCGCCGCACCATAAGCAGCCAAAAGCGTTGCGCCAGTCCCCGTGTGCCCCTCTTTCAGCCGAGTAGGCGCTTAAGAAGTGACAGCCTGTTTCCGTAGGGGGGATAGCGCCAGGCCAGATCGAGTGCAAAGGGCCGTTGGTAGACAGATTTTTGGTTTGAGAGGCTGCGGAATCCCACCTCTCCATGGCAGCGGCCAATGCCGCTGGGGCCCACGCCGCCGAAGGGCAGCCCTGGCACGCCGGCCTGGACGATCACATCGTTAAAGGCAATGCTCCCCGATTGACTGCGTTCAATCAGCTGCTGGCGGGCGGTGTTGCTGCGGCTGAACAGATAGGCCGCCAGCGGTTTAGGCCGCCCGGCAATGAAGCGCAGTGCTGCTTCGAAATCGCTGACCTCAAGGATCGGCAGCACCGGGGCAAAGATCTCCTCTTGCATCAAGGCGCTATCGGGATCTCCCTCAACCAGCGTTGGGGCGATGTAGCGCTCTTCGCGCACGCGCTCGCCGCCGTGCAGCACCGTGGCTCCCTCCAGCAGGGCATCGACGCGATCGAATTGCCGGGTGCTCACCAGCCGGCCGAAGTCAGGCGATTGGCGTGGATCGGGCCCATAGAACTCAGCAATGGCTTGCTTGAGTGCGGCCTCCAGCGGCTGCCGCATCGCTGGGGTCACCAGCACATAGTCCGGGGCCACGCAGCTTTGGCCGGCATTGAGGAAGCGGCCCCAGGCAATCCGCCGGGCACTCACCTGCAGATCAGCATCGTCCAAAACGATGCAGGGGCTTTTGCCTCCCAGCTCAAGTGTCACCGGTATCAGCTGCTCAGCCGCGGCTTTCATCACCTCGCGGCCGATGGTGGTGCCGCCGGTGAAGACCACATGATCAAAGGGCTGCTTCAGCAAGGCTTGGGCTGTTTCTGCTCCGCCCAGTTCCACCCGCACCACATCAGCTTCGAAATGGCGCGGCACCATCTCCGCTAGCAGTTGGGCCACAGCAGGGGCCTGCTCAGAGGGTTTCAACACGGCGGTGTTGCCGGCGGCCAGGGCTGAGACCAGAGGCCGCAAGACCAGCATCAAGGGGTAATTCCAGGGGCCCAGGATCAACACGGTGCCCAGGGGCTCGTCTTGCACCCAGGTGCGGCCTGGTTGCTGCACAGCCGGTAAGGCCACGCGCCGTGGTGCCATCCAGCGCTTGAGTTGCTTGGTGGCGAGCTTGAGCTCACCTTGCACCCCCACAATTTCGAAAAAGGCTTCCACCGCTGGCTTGCCCAGATCAGTGGCCAAGGCCGCTTTGAGAGGTCCCTCGAGCTCCTGGAGCAGCGCTTGGAGGTTGTTGAGCTGCTGTTGTCGCCAGGCCAGGGGGCGGGTGCTCCCCTCACGCACCAGCTGTTGCATTGCCTCCATGGGCCTTGATCGACTTGCGGCCATGGTGCCGGGCAGCCGGGGAGAACTGTGAGGAGAGGTCCTGGCTTGGTTCTCCAGGGGTGCCACCTGGAGGCTGAAGCCCTTGACGAGACTTGAACTCGTGACCTCTCCCTTACCAAGGGAGTGCTCTACCGCTGAGCTACAAGGGCATGTGGAGGATGGGCCGGGTTGGATTTGAACCAACGTAGGCAGAGCCAGCGGATTTACAGTCCGCCCCCATTAACCACTCGGGCACCGACCCGAACCACACCGGAAGAACTTACCAGCCGGTTAGCGGCTTTTCGGCAGCCCTGGCAGACGCCCTTACGATCGGTGCAACCTTTCAGGCCCCATGCGGATTCTGGTGCTGCACGGCCCCAATCTGAACTTGCTGGGTAGTCGCGAACCCGGGCTCTATGGCCGCGACACCCTCACAGAGATTGATGCGGAACTTCAGCAGCAGGCTGAGCGGCTGGGTGCCGAGCTCGTGTGTTTCCAGAGCAACCATGAGGGAGCGCTGGTGGACCGGATCCAGCAAGCCGCTGGTGAGGTGGATGGGGTCTTGATCAACGCCGGTGCTTTGACCCACACCTCGATTGCCATCCGCGATGCGCTGCTGGGTGTGAAGCTGCCGTTTGTGGAGCTCCACCTCAGCAACGTGCATGCCCGCGAGGAGTTCCGCCATCGCTCTTATCTGGCCGATAAAGCCGTGGGCGTGATCTGTGGCTTTGGCCCGATCAGTTATTACCTCGCCCTGGAGGGCATGGTGGCCCACCTGCGCAGTAGTGAGCTGTGACGGCCGCCCCCACCAAGCCGGTGGCCTCCATTCGTTGGTTAGCGGCCCCCAGCAGCAGCCTCTGGCTGGAGCAGGCGATCAGCCGGCCTGAGGAGGTGTTGATCGACCATGCCCATTGCGAGCGCAAGGCGGCTGGGGCTGCTCTGCAGCTGATGTTTCGCTATCCCTCCAGCGAGTCGCTGGCTGAAGCGCTCAGCCCCTTGGCGCAAGAGGAGCTGGAGCATTTCGATCGGGTTCTCGCCTTGCTGCAACGCCGCGGGATTGCGCTGCGGCCCTTGCCGGCTCCGGCCTATGGCTCGCGGCTGGCCGGGGAGATTCGCCGCCAGGAGCCATTGCGCCAACTCGATAGCTTTCTGGTGGCTGGCCTGATTGAGGCCCGCAGCCATGAGCGCATGGCACTGCTGGCCGAGCACAGCCCCGATCCTGAGTTGCGTGAGCTCTATGGCGATTTGCTCGCCAGCGAAGCCCGCCACTTCGGGCTCTATTGGCTGCTCTGCGAGCAGCATTGGCCCCGTGAGGTGATCATTCCGCGCCTGGAGGCCCTAGCGGCTGTGGAAGTGGAGGCCCTCAGCGGTGAGTTGGCGCGCCCAGAGGATGTGCGGATGCACTCGGTGGGCGTTCAGCCCTCCAGCAAGGGATAGCGATCAGCGATCGGATCGCCTGTGAATTGGGCGACCCAGCCCTCTTGATTGTTGAAAAAACGGATGGCGCTGAAACAAGGGCGCTCTCCCATGTCAAACCAATGGCGGGTGCCAGCCGGCACGCTCAGCCAGTCGTTGCGTTCGCACAACACCTGCAGCACCTCATCGCCGATGTGCAGGCAAAAGAGACCCTTGCCATCAACAAAAAAGCGCACTTCGTCTTCGCTGTGGGTGTGCTCCGAGAGGAATTTCTGGCGCAGCTCAGCCCGTTGGGGGTGATCAGGCCCCAGGCTGATGGCATCCACGGTTTGGTAGCCGCCGTCGGCCTGCACCTGGGCAATTTCTGCGCTGTAGGCCGCCAGGATTTCCTCTTGGCTACTGGTCGCATCCAGCTCCCCGTGGGTGGGCCATTGCTGGAAGCGGATGCCGCGCTGGCTGAGCTCCTCCGCCACGATGGCCGCGTCGGTGGTGTGCAGCGATGGCAGCGGTGGATTTTCGCCGTCGCTCACGGCGCTGTAGATCGTGAGTTGGCTCATGAATCAGCCTTGAGCCGATACGCCAACCTAGGCCGCGAGCCAGGAGTGAAGCGCTGACCTCAGCCAATCGTTCAGGACTCACCGTTGTGGGGGTGGGCCCGGGGGACCCCGAGTTGATCACCGTGGCGGCCCAGCGCGCGATTGAGGCCGCCACGGTGGTGGCGTATCCGGTGGCTGCGCTGGAACGGCCCGGGATGGCAGCGCAGATTGCCCAGCCTTGGCTCCTGCCAGCGCAGCGGCAACTGCCGCTGCTGTTTCCCATGGTTCAAGAGGCCCAGCCGCGCCAGCAGGCCTGGCAGCAAGCGGCGAGTGCTGTGGCAGCCGAAGTTGCTGCTGGTGAACGGGTGGTGTTTCTCTGCGAGGGGGATTGCTCCCTGTTTGCGAGCTCCAGTTACCTGCTTCTTGCGCTGAAAGCCGAGGCTCCTGAGCTGCCCGTTCGGGTGATTCCTGGCATTACGGCCGCCTCAGCCACCGCCGCTGCCGCTGGTTGGCCTTTGGCCCTGCAAGACGAGCAGCTGCAGGTGGTGCCGCTGCCTGATGAGCCTGATCGGGCTCGGCAGTTGCTGCTCACTGCCCGAGAGCACGGTCAGCCGATGGTGCTGCTCAAGGTGGGGCGCCGCTGGCGTTGGCTGAGGCCCTTGCTTGAGGAGTTGCAGTTGCTGGAGAGCGCTCTCTATGGGGAGCGGGTGGGCTGGCCTGAGCAGCTGGTGGTGCCCGCAGCGTCGGTGGCGGCCGAGGAGCGCCCTTACTTTTCTCTTGTGCTTCTTAGGCCGGCGTGGCCGGCGGTGCTGCCATGGGGCTGATCGATCTGCAGCTGGCGGAAGCCACACCCGTGAATGGGCTTTGGAGTGAGCTGCTGGAGCGGCTGGGTGCTGAGCGGGCCCAACTCGCCTGCCGCCAAGCCTTGGACTTGCAAGGCATGCGTGGTGAGGCCGGCAGCCTGCCGGTGCTCTTGGTGGAAACCTGCGGGGTTGGCTTGATTGAACGGCAGCAATTGCGCCGCGAGACCGGCTTGCCGGTGCCTGAGGGCGAGGGGATGGTGCTGCTGTTCAGCCGGCCGCGGCTGCAGTTTCAACTGATGCAGCTGCAGCGTTGAGCAGCTCCACCGCGGCAGCCGGTGTGGGCGCCCGCATGAGTTGATGGCGCAGTTGCGGAGCGCCGGGGAAGCCGGTGCAGGTCCAGCCCATGTGTTTGCGGGCAATCAATAGGCCGTGATCACCGCGCTCGCTCACCAGGGCCAGCAGTTGCTCTTTGGCGAGCTGCAGCCGCCCGCTTGCATCGGGGGCTGCTGGTATCGGTAAACCCCTGAGCTCGGCATCGATCTGCCCCACGAGCCAAGGGGCGCCCATGCTGCCGCGGCCCACCATCACCCCATCGGCGCCGGTGATGGCCAAGCAGCGCTGGGCATCCTCTGGGGTGTTGATGTCGCCGTTGGCGATCACCGGGATCGTGAGCGCTGCCTTGACCTGGGCAATCGCCTGCCAGTCGGCTTGGCCTTTAAAACCCTGCTCGCGGGTGCGGCCATGCAGGGTCAACAGCTGAGCTCCAGCGTTTTGCAGTTGCTGGCACCAGCTCACCGGATCGGCATCGCTGCCGCACCAGCCCAGCCGGGTTTTGACCGTGACCGGCACTTGCACCGCCTGGCTGACGGCTTCCACGATGCGGGCAGCCAAATCAGGCTCGCGAATCAGGCCACTGCCACCGCCTTTTTTGGCGATTTTTTTGACGGGGCAGCCCATGTTGATGTCGATCAAAAAAGCCCCTGCGTCCTGCGCGCGTCTGGCGGCTTCGGCCATGGCTTGCGGCCGGTGATCAAACAGCTGCACGCCAATGGGGCCCTCTTCTGTGGCCAATTCCTCCACCTTTCCCCTGCCATGGCCCATCTCAAGGCTGGTGGCATTCACCATCTCGGTGAACAGCAGGGCGTCAGGGCACCAGCGGCGCACCAGGCGGCGGAAGACGCGATCCGACACACCAGCCAGCGGTGACTGCAACACGCGGCTGCGGAGTTGGCGCGAGACCCCGCGGCCTGGAAGCTGGAGCGGTGCAGGAGCGAGCATGGCTCCATGCTGCCGATTGATGTGTCCGAGCTTTGGCCCCTCAGCCGTGAGCTGCTGATGCAGATCCTCGAGGATCGCTGCAGTGATCAGTTCGTTTGCGAGCGGATCTGGGAACGCCTGGGGTATGTACCTGCCGCTGAGCACTGGGTGGCTGGGCCCGCCACCCCGCAGCCGTGGGCCGAAGCCTTCCCGCAAGCTCCCCAGGTGATTGCGGAGCGCCCGGCATCGGTGCGCTTGACCCGCTCCATCGCCAAGGAGCACAAGCAACTGCTCAAGCAGCAGCTGCAGTTCGCCGGCTACCGCATTGGTGAGCTTTATCCGCGCCGCACCCGCCGCGCCACGGCGGTGAGTTGGCTGCTGGCTTGGTTGGCTGAGCGCTCAGAAGCGCTCAAGGAACAGGGCCCCTTGGCGCCGGAGTTGCCGGTGCCAAAGGACCCTGTGAGCGGGCATCCCGGAGATCGTGCGGTGGCCTGATCGGCCGCTGCGCTCAGGACTGAATCGTGACGGGGGTGCCGGTTTTGGTGCGGTGGAACAGCCACTTGGCCTGAACCGTTGGCATGCGCACGCAACCGTGGCTGCGGGGAACGCCATAGGCCTGGCCGGCGGCTTCCTGCCAGGGGGCGCCATGCATGCAGATCATGCCGCCGGGAACACACATGGCCCAGGGCACGCCAGGGGCCACATAACCGCGACCGCGCATGGTCACGGAGCGGTGCTTGGACTGCACCTTGCTGCTGAAGGTGGGGGTCGGAGTCGAGGCCTTGCCAGAGCTCACCGGAATGGTGCGCACCAGCTGCGGACCGTTGTAGGCGTACAGCTTCTGGTCGGAGAGGTCGACCACGATGCTGGTGATGATGAGATCGATCATCGGTGAGCGACGGGGTGGAACGCCCATCACCTAGCGAGAGAAAAAGGTTCTTTTCTCTGAACAGACGTAATCTCTTTGCCTTGATTAAGGCTCGCCGGAGGAAATTAACCGGCTTGATTATTATTTTGCGAGCGAAAAATAGTTCCGCCGCAAATCTCTGCTCTGGGCCGGCCTGTAGGGTTTAAACAACGTAAAAACGAGAGGAACGCAGCCGTGGCCCTGCCGGTGGTGGCCATCATCGGGCGGCCCAACGTGGGCAAGTCCACCTTGGTGAATCGTCTGTGCCGCAGTCGCGACGCGATCGTCCATGACGAGCCGGGTGTCACCCGCGATCGCACCTATCAAGAGGGTTTCTGGGGTGGCCGCACCTTTCGTGTGGTGGACACCGGCGGCTTGGTGTTTGACGACGACAGCGAGTTCCTGCCGGAAATTCGCGAGCAGGCCAGCTTGGCGATGGCCGAAGCCTGCGTGGCCCTGGTGATTGTCGATGGCCAGCAGGGGCTTACGGCCGCTGATGAAGCCATTGCCGCTTGGTTGCGCCAGCAGAAGTGCCCAGTGCTCTTGGGCGTCAATAAATGCGAGTCACCCGAGCAGGGCTTGGCCATGGCGGCTGAGTTTTGGTCGCTTGGCTTAGGCGAACCGCAGCCCATCTCCGCGATCCACGGCGCCGGCACCGGTGACCTGCTCGATCAGGTGCTCGACTTTTTGCCTCCGCAGGATGAGGAGGAGGCTCCTGAGCCGATTCAAATGGCCATCGTTGGCCGCCCCAACGTGGGGAAGAGCAGCTTGCTGAACACCGTCTGCGGTGAAAACAGGGCCATCGTGAGCCCGATTCGCGGCACTACCCGCGACACGATTGACACCAGCATTGAGCGTGAGGGCCAGAGCTGGAAGCTGCTCGACACCGCCGGGATTCGCCGTCGCCGCAGCGTTAATTACGGCCCGGAGTTTTTTGGCATCAACCGCAGCTTCAAAGCGATTGAGCGCAGTGATGTCTGTGTGTTGGTGATCGACGCGGAAGAAGGCGTCACTGAGCAGGATC
Source organism: Synechococcus sp. (assembly GCA_012270465.1). Classification (GTDB taxonomy): domain Bacteria; phylum Cyanobacteriota; class Cyanobacteriia; order PCC-6307; family Cyanobiaceae; genus RCC307. The sequence goes on along the minus strand of JAAXIH010000112.1, from coordinate 93 downwards.
AGCGCCTGGCGGGCCGCATTGAAGAGGAGGGCCGGGCTTGCCTGGTGGTGGTCAACAAGTGGGACCTGGTGGAGAAGGACAGCCACACCATGC
>JAAXIH010000211.1 GCA_012270465.1 Synechococcus sp. | reverse complement strand
AGCCAATTCACCAAACCCGGCCAGGCCAGCCAGCCGCTGCGGGCAAAAGGAGCCGCGCAGGTCATCAACGCCGCCACCGCCAGCAACCAGAGGTTGACCCGATCACGCCACCAACGCGGGCGGTGATGGCGGGTGCCCTCCAGCAGGGCCCAAAACAAAGGGATCACAGCCAGCAACAAACTGCTGGCCAACAGAAAGAGGCCTAACTGAAACGCCAGCCAACCGGAGCGTGTGGCCACCGACGGGCGGTGCTGCTGTAGGCGCTCGATCAACGGCAAAGGCTTGAGTAGCTCAATCGAAAACGGCGGTGCGGCCGCGATAGACCATCACCTGATGGTGCAGATGCTGACGCAGGGCCCGCGCCAAAGCGAGGCGTTCCATGTCGCGCCCTTTACGGATCAGATCATGGACCTCATCGCGGTGACTCACATGCACCGTGGCCTGTTCGATGATCGGGCCGGCATCGAGCTCTTCGGTGACGTAGTGGGCTGTGGCGCCAATCAACTTGACCCCCCGCTCCCAAGCGCGGTGGTAGGGCTGAGCTCCGGTGAAGGCCGGCAAAAAGGAATGGTGGATGTTGATCACCGGGCCAAAGCGCCGCAGGAAATCGCCACTGAGCACCTGCATGTACTTGGCCAACACGGCCAGATCAATCCCTTCCTCTGCCAAGAGCTCGAGCTGCCGCTGCTCAGCCTGTTGCTTGCCCTCGGCAGTCACCGGCACCAGCTCAAAGCGGGCACCAAAGTCTTCGGCGATCGAACGCAGCTCGGGGTGATTGCTGATCACCAGCGGCACCTGCATCGGCAACTCCCCAGCACGCGTGCGCCAGAGCAGATCCAGCAGGCAGTGGTCTTGTTTGCTGACGAACAACGCCACCCGGCTCAGCTGATCGGAGAAGTGCAGTTGCCCCTCACCGCCCAACCGGGCTGAGAGGGCTTGCACCGCCTCAGGCAGGCTGGCTCTCGGCAAGCCAAAGCCTTCGAGGTCCCACTCCAACCGGCTGAGAAACAACCCCGCACCGCTATCGGTGTGGTGATCGGCATGGCGAATGTTGCCGCCATTGGCGGACACCCAACCCGACAACTCACTGACCAAACCAGGGCGATCAGGGCAGATCAACTGCAGGATTGCCGTTGGGGCAACCATGGCGAAGCAATGGCACGGGACCCCGTTTTAACGCCAGGCTGAAGGTCTGCAGCATCCACCCATGCAGGAGCAGGATCGCTACGAGCGCCTAGCCCCCTACCGGGTACTCAAAACCCGGCGGGGCGTATTGGGCAGCAGTCGCTACGCCTGCAAACTCCGCCAGGAGCTGCGGGAGGCGGCCAACGATCAGGCTCGCCGACCGGTGCTGGTGATGGGCGAGCCAGGACTGGAAAAAGACAACCTGGCCGCCTTGATCCATTTCGGTTCAGCCGACCGGAGGCAACCACTGGTGCGCATCGATGGCGCCCTGCTCCATGCCGATGGCAGCGATCTCTGGGGCAGAGCCAAGAGCGATGAACCCTCGCTGTTGGAGTGCATTGGCGACGGCACTCTGCTGCTCGACAAGCTCGACAAAGCACCAAAAGCCCTGCAACCGCGCCTGATTGCCCTGGCCTGTGAGCATCCCGGGCGGGTGATTGTCACCTCGGAATGCGCCATTCCATCGCTGAGCAACCAAGGGCGACTGATCCGCGTGCCCCCCTTGCGGCTGCGCCGACAAGACTTGGGGGAATGGCTGCGCTTTGGAGTGCGGCTGGAGTCGCGTAAACAGGGCTGGAGCCGGCCCCCCAGCCTGGCGCCTGGGATCATCAAGCAACTTCAGCGCTACGACTTCCCGAACAACCTGCGGGAACTCGAGCAAGTGATTTACCGGGCCTTGCAGCAGGCCCGGCGTTTGGGAGAGGGCGGCCTACCGCTCGAATTACCCGACGACGTGTTTTGGACCGACAGCATCAGCCGCCCGCGGCGTTTTGAGTTGTGGCGCTGGCGTCCGGAATTGCGCCTGCAAATGCGCTCGCCACGGCTGTGGAACGTGCTGCTCTTTGGCCTGGTGAGCTGGCTGTTTGTGGCGGTGAACCTGTGGCTGTGGTGGGGGCCACAAGAGCGCGCCAGCAACGGCGCCCTCAACCTTTTTTGGGCCTGGTGGTGGCCCCTGATCCTGCTGGGCTATCCGCTGGTGGGGCGGCTGTGGTGCTCCTTCTGCCCCTTCATGGTCTGGGGTGAGATCGCCCAAGGAATCGCCAAACGGCTGGGTTGGCAGCCACGCAGTTGGCCGCGCGGGGAACACGACGACTGGGCCTCACCGCTGCTGGCCATCGGCTTCGGCCTGATCCTGCTGTGGGAAGAGCTGGCCCATCTGGAAAACACGGCCTGGTTAAGCAGCTGCCTGCTGCTGCTGATCACAGCCGGGGCAGTGCTCGGATCGCTGATCTTCGAAAAGCGGTTCTGGTGCCGTTACCTCTGCCCCATCGGAGGCATGAACGGGCTCTTCGCCAAGCTCTCGATCCTGGAATTGCGGGCCCATGCCGGCACCTGCAGCGGCAGCTGTAGCAGCTACGCCTGCTTCAAAGGTGGGCCAGCCGATGGCGAAGGGTTGGCAACGGCTGGCTGCCCCTTGGGAACGCACCCAGCCCATCTGAGCGACAACCGCAACTGCGTGCTCTGCCTCACCTGCGTTCAGGCCTGCCCGCATCGCTCCGTGCAGCTCAGCCTGCGGCCACCGGCGGCTGATCTGCGCTTACCGCTCAACGTTCCGCGCGGTGAACCGTTGCTGATCCTGATCCTGTTTGGAGGGCTGGTGCTGCACTGGGGCCGCCCTGCCCTCGAGGGCCTGCCCATGGCCCAACAACTGCTGCCGGCGAGCCTGGAATTGGCCTTGCCAGCGCTTGTGGCTCTCGGCCTGCGCCGCTGGCTTGGAGTTGAGCTTTGGCGGCAGGGGCTCTATGGACTGCTGCCCTTGCTGCTGGCACTGCTGTTAGCCCGCCACCTACCTGTGGGAATGGGGGAGGCCGGTCAGTTCTTACCGGTGAGCTTGGGAGCCAGCTGGCCTGGCTGGAGCGCTGATCCCCATGTCGTGGCGTTCTGCCAGAGCGCCGCAGTCTTGGCGGGTGCTCTGTGCAGCTGGTGGCTGCTGCGCCGCTTGCTGAGCAATGAACCCAACAGCTTGTGGATCGCTACAGGCCTGAGCGCTTCGGTGGGTTGCCTAGGCCGCTGGCTCGTTGGCTGATGCCGCCTGCAAGCAAGCCCGCCGCGTGAGTGCCATTGAGGTGAGCGTTGGGCTCTGCCAGCCCGATGACGGCCAGCTGGCGCCATCGGTAACCAACAAATTGGAGCAACCACGCCAACGGTTCCAACCATCCAAGAGGGATGTGGCGGGGTCAGATCCCATCGGCACGCCCCCCAGTTCATGGATGTAGTAACCGGGTGGACCTGGCCGCTGGGAACCCGCCGCACTGGTGCGCACCCATGGCTCCACCAAGGGCAGATGCAGCAGCTCTTCAATCGGCCGCACCATGCCATCGGCTGCAGCCACCACCGTGTGGATGCGCTCGAGCATTTGCTTGAGCAACTGCTGTTCGGGCTCACGCCAACCCATGGCGATGTGCGGCACCGGCAAGCCCCAAGCATCACGGGCCTGACCATCCAGCACAACGCGATTGCGCCCATCGGCCTGCACCTCACCGTGGCCGATCAAAAAGCCCAAGGCGGTGTCGGGCTGACGCTGCAACACAGATGGCGGATCAAACCGTTGCACGGCACACCAGAGCCCGTAGCCCTCACCGGTGTTGGGAATGAAGCAACTTTCTGCCCCCGATAAACCGGTGCCGGCTGGAGCAGGGGGCTGAGCCGGCAGCGCAAAGAATCGCGCCACCGAGACGTGATCCATCAAGCCCAACCCCAACAGCCCTTGGGGATCGATCAGGCCACCGGATTGATGGTCATCGCGGGAGAGCAACAGCAACCGAATGGTTTCAATCGTCGAAGCGCAGAGCACCACCAACCGAGCTGAAGCCCGCTCGATGGCTCCAGTGGCGGCATCAATGAACAGCACACCCTGGGTTTGATCCTGCGCGGGATTGAGCAGCAGTTGCGACACCAAGGCACCACTGCGCAACGTCACCCGGCCGGTGGCCAGGGCGGCTTGCAGCGCGCCCCCTTGCGCTGAAAAACGGGGCCACGGACCATCACTGCTGGGGCGGTGCCGCGCAAAGCCACGGGAAGCGATGAAGGGCAGATCCAAATCTGCGCACGTCTTTGAGAGGTGCACCTCGCCTGGTGTGAAGGGAGCCGCTGGCTGGTAATCACCATCGGGCAGCAGCTCCAGCCCATCGCGGTGGCCCCAAACACCCAGCTGCTGTTCCAGGGCGCTGTAGTGAGGGGCCAGATCGTCGTGGCCCACAGGCCAACCCTGGGCAAACTCCCGCTCGGAGAGGCGCAGGGTGATGCCGCCCCAGCTCAGGCTCTTGCCCCCCACCTGGCGGCCCCGGGTCCAGAGGAAGGGCTGCTCAGCAGGGGTTGTGTAGGGATTCAGCTGCTCATCGATATAGAGATCCGGGTTGTTTTTCCAATAGCCCGGGTGCTGGCTTTGCAGGCGATGGCGCCCAGCCAGCAGATGCTGGAAGCGGCGAGCGATGTTGCGAGGTTCCGAGCCGAGTGCCTGCTGCGCCGACAACTCCGGCCCGGCCTCCAACACCAACACCTGTAGACCTTGCTCCGCCAAGGTCTGAGCGGCCACAGCACCTGTGGCACCGCTGCCCACCACCACGGCGTCGTAGGTGAGGGCTGGATCAAAGCGGCGTGCCACGCCTCGGTCGCTGTTACACCTGATGCTGCCGCAAGCCAGATCGGCAGAGGCGGCTCCTACACTCCGCCTCATTCAGATCCCCTGCAATGGCCTCCGCCTTGGCTTCTCTGCTGCGTCGACTCGCCGCCGTGGCACTGGTTGTTCTGCTCTGTGTTGGCTTCATCTCTCCCGCTGAGGCCAAGGGCAAAGCAGCCAAAACCATCAGCCCCGAAGACATGGCGGCGATCCGCAAGCAGGCAGAAGAGTTCATGGAAGCCAAGGACCGCCTGCCCGAGCTGGCCACCTTGGTGAACGAGAGGGATTGGGTCTTCACCCGCAACCTGATTCGCGGCCCCATGCAACCCCTGGGCCGCGAAATGCTGTACATCAACCAGCGCCTGCTGCCCCAAGACCGCAAGGAAGCCGACAAGCGCGCAGCTGAGCTCAAAACCGCTCTGGCTGAGCTCGATGAAGCAGCCCGCCTGCAGGACGGCTCCCGCCTGACCAAGGAATACAGCCGGGTGGCGAGCGGCTTCGGTGCCTACGCCGAGATGATCCCCGCTGACGCCCTGAGCTGAGCGCCCAAGCCCGAATCGCCGTGATCGGCGGTGGCTTCGTCGGCCACTGCTGCGCTTGGTTGCTGCAACAGCAAGGCCATCAGGTCCAGCTGATTGCTCCGGCCACGGCTCCCCAAGGCAGTGCCGCAGCCCTGGGGCTGTTAATGGCTGAGGTGTATCAACGCCGCAGCGGCCGCGGCTGGCGTTTGCGGCGCCGTTCGATGCAACTGCTGCAGCAATGGCAGGAGCAACTCCAGCTACCCATCCAGCGGGGCTTGCTACTGCTTGCCTCCGAACCCCAGGAATGGGAGCGGCAGCAACGGCTGGTGCAGCAGAGCCAATGCTTGGAACTGTTGAGCCCTGCCGATCTCAAGCAGCGGGTCAACCAAGCAGCCGTGCCTGAGCTGCCGGATGGGGTGCTCGGTGGCGTGTGGTCAAGCGGTGATGGCCAGCTCGATCCCATGCAGTGGATTCAACGCTTGCAGTTGGCGGGCGCTGAACAAGGTCTTGAACGGGTCGAGGCCAATGTCATCGGCATCAATGGCAATGGTGGCGGACCCTGGACACTGAGGCTGGATAACGGCTCCAAACTGAGCTGTGACTGGCTTGTAATCGCTGCAGGACTGGGCAGCAGCGGCTTGCTCGAATCGCTGGGCCACTCCCTACCCATGGAACCGGTGTTGGGGCAGGCCTTGGAGCTGCAACTGGGCAGCGAACCACCGGCGTGGAACGGTTGCCTGATTTGGAAAGGCATCAACCTGGTGCCGCGGCCCAACCGGCGGCTCTGGCTGGGGGCCACCGTGGAGCCTGGAGACGAAGCATCGCCGCCAGCGCTAGCTGAATTGCAGAGCCTGGAGGGCACAGCTCCGAGCTGGCTGCAACAGGCCCAGGTGCTACGCCAATGGCAGGGCCTGCGGGCTCGCCCCAGCGGTCAACCGGCACCGGTGCTGGAGCAACCAAAGCCCCGTCTACTGGTGGTGAGCGGTCACTACCGCAACGGCATCCTGCTCGCTCCAGCCTGCGCTGAATGGGCCGCTACCCAAATTCAAGAGAGCTAACGCGAGCCATGAAAAAGCCCCCCTTGCGGGGGGCTGAGCCAAAGCGTTGAGCGAACGAACGACCTATTTGGTCTCGGTGAATTCGGCGTCGATGACGTCATCACCGGCGGCGCTGCTATCAGCACCACCAGCACCGTTCGCACCACCGGCGGCGGCCGCTGCACCATCAGCACCCTGCTGATACACAGCAGCACCGGCGGCATAGAGGGCCTGCTGCAGCTCTTCCTGGACGCTCTTCATGGTGTCGAAGTCGTCTTTTTCGATCGCCTCTTTGAGCTGGGTGGTGAAACCTTCCACCTTGCTCTTGTCGTCAGCCGACACCTTGTCGCCAAGGTCGCTGAGCTGTTTTTCAGCTTGGTAGACGAGGGTTTCCGACTGGTTCTTGAGGTCGATGCGCTCGCGCTTCTCCTTGTCGGCAGAAGCGTTGACTTCGGCGTCCTTGACCATCTTCTCCACCTCGTTGTC
>JAAXIH010000072.1 GCA_012270465.1 Synechococcus sp. | reverse complement strand
GAGGTCTTCCACAGGTCGATATCGGCCACATGGGGGGTGTACAGCAGTTCGTAGCCCCCGGCGAAGTGGGCCTCGCGCCAGAACTCTTCGATCAGCAGGCGCATCCGGGCGCCACGGGGATGCCAGAACACCAAGCCAGCGCCGGCCTCATCTTCGATGGAGAACAGATCCAGATCGGTGCCGATGCGGCGGTGGTCACGGCGCTTGGCTTCCTCGATGCGGTGTTTGTGCTCGCTCAGTTGCTCGGGCGTTTCAAAGGCGGTGCCGTAAATCCGCTGCAGCTGTTGGCGGTTCTCATCGCCGCGCCAGTAGGCGCCCGCCACGCTCTCCAACTCGAAGGCCTTGGCATTGAGCTGGCCGGTGTGCTCCACATGGGGACCGGCGCAGAGATCCCACCACTTCTCCCCCAACGTGTAGAGGGTGATGGGCTCTTGCAGCCCTTCGAGGATTTCGAGTTTGTAGGGCTCGTTTTGGGCTTTGATCCGCGTTTCAGCTTCGGCGCGGCTCACCTCAACCCGCTCCAGCGGCAGCTTCTGGTTGATGATCTTGATCATCGCCTTCTTGATGGCCTTGAGATCGGCCTCGGTGAAGGGGTCGGGATTATCGAAGTCGTAATAGAAGCCCGTTTCGGTCCAGGGGCCGATGGTCACGCGGGCGTTGGGGAAGAGCTGCTGCACCGCCATGGCCATCACATGGCTCATGGAATGGCGAATCTTGAGCAGCTGAGGGCTTTCGCTGGTCTTGGGAAGCGCCACGGCGGCTGCTGAAGACACCGACTCTTTTGCAGTGAGAATGGGGATCTTACGCAGCACGGGTGTGCCCCGAGCCGTTTCCCAAGCAGATCAGCCATTGCGCCGGCTGGATCTCTCCTATCTGCTGTGGTGCCTCTCGCTGGTGGGCATTTGTGGCGTGCAGCGGATCTACAACCGCCGCCCCCTCAGTGGTGTGTTGTATCTGCTCAGCTTTGGGCTGCTGGGCATCGGCACGCTGGTGGATTTGTTTTTGATCCCCTCGTTGGTGCGCCATGCCAATGCCCCCACGCTGCTGGATCAAGCGCGCGCTGCGGTGGAGCCGATTGATCGCCAACTCTTGCTGCTCGCCCGCAGCAAGGGGCCGGCGGGCTTCAGCCTCAATGACGCCGTTTTGGCTTTGGACCCTGCCGTTGAGCTGGCTGAGCTGCGCCGGGTGCTGGACGACTTGCAACAGCACGAGTTGCTGCTGATCAGCAATGACGAGCAGGGTCGGGTGGTCTACCGGGAGCCCTGATTCCTGGGCTCGTAACAGTTGTGGCTCAAATTGGACTCAGTTTCTACGTTTGTGTTATTGGGCTGAGTTGAATGACTGCCACCCCCCTGCGGCCACCGCTGCTGATGTTGCAGCGCAGCTGGCAGCGTTACCGCCAAGCCCCTGTGCTGCTGGCGGGCTGGGCGTTGGGGTGGATGCTGCTCTGGCAGCTCACGGCCCTGTTGCCTCTGCCGCTGTGGCTGCAGTTTGGGGCCAGCCTGCTCTGCTTCAGCTGGGCCAGCGCTGGACTGATGGATGTGGCCGAGCGCCATTCACAGCCCACCTTGGCCAGCCTGTGGCAACCCATGCGCCGGGCCCCATGGCCGCTGCTGCTGTTGCCGCTGCTCGTCGGCACATTGGTGGCGCTGGCTTCCCTGGCCTTTGTGCTGCCGGGGGTGGTACTGCTGCTGGCCTGGAGCTTGGCCCTGCCGCTGTTGCTGGATCAAGGCGGTGAAGCGTGGGACGCCATGGCCCGCAGCGCTCAGCTGATGCTGCGCCGCCGTCACCAGGTGTTGGCACCGGTGCTGTTGCTCTGGGGACTGACGCTGTTATCGCTTGGCATTGGCTGGTGGTTGCTCGGTTTGTGGCTTCCCCTGGCTGCCTTTTTGCTGCAGGCTCTCTACAGCTCCGTTAAGGCTTGATGCCTGCCTTCCCGGTTCGTCCGGTTGCCGCTGTGCTGCTTGGCGTGGGGCTGGGTGTAGCTGTTGTTTCGGTGGCTCAACAGGAGCCACAGAGTGTTCCGGAGCCCAAGGTTGGCCTGGCCCAAGGGGAGGGGTTGCAACCGCTGCTCAGGCCCAATCCGCAGGCAGCGCGCCGCTGCGCCGCCAAGCTGGCCATTCGCGAACGGCCCACGCCAGCGGATCCCACCAATTACGGCGAACGCCGTCCCACCGATGCCGAGGGGGGAAAGGTTCCCAACCAGCCATCGGTGATCGTTTTGCATGAAACGGTGATGTCGCTGGGCGACACGCTGCGCTTTTTTCAGACCCCCCATCCCCGCGATGCCGATCAGGCCAGCTATCACCTGCTGTTGGATCGCCGCGGCATGGCCTACCGCTTGGTTCCCGATGCCAAGCGCGCCTTTGGCTCAGGCTGGAGTGCTTGGGGGGATGGCTCGATTCGGCACCGCCCCTTGAGCAGCCCGTTAGCTGGTGGCTCGATCAACAACGTGGCCTTGCATCTCAGCCTGGAATCGCCCGCCGATGGCCGCGGCGACGACGATGCCCACAGCGGCTACAGCCGAGCGCAATACGAGCGCTTGGCCGAGCATGTGCTGATTTGGCAGTTGCGCTGGGGCATCCCCATGCGCCGGATCACCACCCATGAAGCGGTCGACCGCAGCCATAGCCGCCGCGACCCCCGGGCGTTCCGTTGGGAGAAGTTTGACCGCGCTTGGCTGCAGGCAGCCGCCAGCTGCGGCATCAGTGCTGAGGGCCCCTACGGCCTCGATGCCATGCCCCAGATCTAGTCAACCAACACTGAGAGAGCGGCCAGCAGGATCAAGGTGGGCAAGGCTGCCAATTGAGGAGCGGTAATTGGCAAACCAGATCCAGCCAAGCCACTGCTGGCTAGCCCGCCCAGCAACGTGCCAACGATCAGCACCAAGACCGTGAGGCCAACACCACGGAAAAATTTGCGGCTGCGGCGCTGCAGGTTGGCGATGGTGATCAGTGCGGCCAAAGAGAGCAGCAGCTCCGGTGTGCCCGCTTGCTGTCCCACCAGCAGTAGGGCCACGAGCAACAGACCCTGGGCGGCCAAGGGCTGCCACAGCTGCTCGCCTTCGGCGAGATTCAGCTCGGGCATGGCAATGGAGAGTTGCGGCTTGGGCATCGCCGGCAGCGATGGCAAGCGCGGCAGGTTTCCGCCGCTCAGTGGCCCGGAGCTGCTGCCGCCAGCTTCTTGTTTTGAGGCGGTGGCAGCTGCACCGGTGAGTTGGCCCAGCTGACGCTCCTTCAGGCTCTGCATCAGCACCGCGTCGTAGGCGGCTTCCACTTGAGCGCGAGCCTTCATGTCGTCGGCTGGTAGCTCAGCCAGGCGCGCAACTTTGGCGTTTTGAACCGCCTCAAAGCTGGCGCCGGGCTTCAGGCCCAAGCGCTCGTAGGGGTCGTTGCTATCGGAATTGGCGGGTGGCGGAGCCTGGGCCATGAACTGGGGCCTATTAAGGAAAAGCGTATCGGCGAATGAACCGTTCAGAACAACGGTTGGCCCGGCTTGAAACCCATTGCCAAAAGATTTTGTTGGCGCACTTCGGCGGCTTCGAGGCTCACGGTGAAGCGGCGCTTCAGCAAAGGCATCTGTGGGGGTAGATGCGAGCCCTCAGCCCATTCCAGTTGCTGTTGATCCGACGTGCGCAATCGCACGTAATCGCAGCTGCCATCGCGATGGCTTTTGACCCACCACTGAATCAGCACGTTGTACCGCTCAGAAGTCAACATCCTGGCGAGAGAATCTCGCCAGCGTGGCTCGATCAGAGGCTGATTGGTTCGAGACCGCTAACAACCGGTGCCACCGAAGCGAGCTCCAGGTCGGGGTGATCTTCGATCAGTTGATTCAAGTTCCAATCGTTTTTAAACAGCAGCACCGGCCGGTCCCAGGCATCACGAACGGTTTTGCAGTTGAAGATGCGGCCGAGCTTCTCAAGTTCGCTCCAACCGCCACTCACCCAGCGCGCCACGCTGAATCCCAGTGGTTCCAGCCGTGTTGGCACGCCGTATTCGTTTTCGAGCCGGTGTTGCACCACCTCCAGTTGCAGCTGGCCCACCGCCGCCAGGATCGGGTCGCGCTTGCTTTGGTCGGTGTCGTAAAGGATTTGAACGGCGCCTTCCTCCCGCAGTTCGTTCACCCCTTTGCGGAAGTTTTTGAAGGCTGAGGGGTTGGGATTGCGCAGCCAGGCAAAGATCTCTGGGCTGAAGCAGGGGATGCCTTCGTACTCAACGCGCGGCCCGATGTAGAGGGTGTCGCCAATGGCAAACATGCCGGGGTTGTTGAGGCCGATCACATCACCGGGGTAGGCCTCTTCCACCACCTCCCGGTCTTGGCCAAACAGCTTTTGCGGGCGAGAGAGGCGAATCGCCCGGCCGCTTCGTGCGTGCTGCACGGTCATGTCTTTTTCAAACTTGCCCGAGCAGACCCGCACAAAGGCCACGCGGTCGCGGTGGCGGCTGTCCATGTTGGCCTGCAACTTGAAGACGAAGCCGCTGAATTCCGGGCGCAGCGGATCGATCGGCCCCTCATGGCTCTGGCGTGCCACGGGCTGTTGGGCTAATTCCAAAAAGGCGTTGAGGAAAGGGCGAACGCCAAAGTTCGTCATGGCGCTGCCGAAGAACACGGGCGTCTGCTCGCCGGCATGGACCAACTCCAGATCCAGATCGGCGCCAGCTTCTTCCAGTAATTCCAGTTCCTCGAGCGCTTGATCCAGCAGCTCGGCTTCCACCAGCTCCCGCAGTTCAGGGTCAGCGGCATCGAGGGTGCGTTCACTGGCCTGGCGGCCCCGCTCAGCCCGCTCGAACAAGGTGACCTGCCGGGTGCGCCGGTCAATCACCCCACGGAAATGTTCCCCGCTCCCGATCGGCCAGTTCACGGCCCAGGGCAGCAACTCCAGCTCCTTCTCGATTTCATCGAGCAGCTCGAGGGGGTCTCGGCCCGGCCGGTCCATCTTGTTGATGAACGTGAAAATCGGGATCTGCCGCATGCGGCAGACCTCAAACAACTTGCGGGTTTGGGGTTCCAGGCCTTTGGCCGCGTCCTCCAGCATCACGGCGTTATCCGCCGCCGCCAGGGTTCGGTAGGTGTCTTCTGAGAAGTCTTGGTGCCCGGGGGTGTCCAGCAGGTTGATGGTGCTGCCGGAGTAGTCGAACTGCAGCACCGTTGAGGTGATGGAGATGCCCCGCTGTTTCTCCAGCTCCATCCAGTCGGAGGTCACGCGCCGTTGCTCGCCGCGCGCCTTGACGGCCCCGGCCTGCTGAATCGCACCGCCGTAGAGCAGAAGCTTTTCAGTAAGGGTGGTTTTACCGGCGTCGGGGTGGGAGATGATCGCGAAATTGCGGCGTTTGGCCACCGCTTGATCCATCTCGGCGCTGGTCAGATCCTGCGGGCTGGGCGCCATGGGGCTTCTGCTGAACAGCGCAAACCACAAGCTTCCCACTCCGTAATCTGCTGAGCAGCGAAGGTGCCGTGGTGCCGCTGCCTGATCCGGATCGTTTGCCGAGCCAGCGGGTGTTTGACAACCCCGATGGCTTCGCCATGGCGTTCAGCGAAGCCTGGGAGGAGTACGAGCGTCAGCACCCAGGCCATGGCCTCGAGCGCGACGCCAAGCTCAAGCTGATTTTGGAGAGCCTGGCGGAGCATCCATTTCTGCAGCGGGAGCCTGAGCAAGCCCAACAGTTGGTGCAATTTCGGATGCGTTTGCTGGGCTACTGAGCCAGCCCATAGGGCCGCGGGTTGGCTGGAGCTGTGATTCCCAAGTCTTGGCGCCACTGCTCAAGTGGCTTGTCCCAGCCCTCTTCCCAGCGCATGGCCGCCAGTGTTTTGGCGTTAAAGCCAAGGCTGATGCCATGGCTGATCGCTTGGCTCATCTCGCCAAACGCGTCGGGTTGCAAGCGAAAACGGCTGATCGCGGCTGCATTGGTCAAGCTCACGTAGGCCGGGAAGCCGATTTGCATGGCTGTGATGGCCAGCACGCCGGCCTCGCCTTCCGGGCGCGTGCAGAAACCAGCCACCACGTGATGGATGTCATGGGTTGTGGCAATGCGCTGGGTCAGCCACTGGGCCTCTGACTCCACCGGCCGCGGGCGGAAGAAGTCGGGGTCATAGCCCTGGTCGACGATCAGCTTGGCGTAATGAAAACCAAGGCTGTTGCTTGGGAGTTGCTGCATCGCTTCGAGATCTGGCTGCAGCGGCGGGTAGCGCTCCTCCAGCAGAGCGGCGCCGTCTGGATCGGCCTTGAAGCGCTTGAGGCAGGCCTCCATTTGGGGTGTGTCCAGAAAGCTGTCCACCAGATCCGCCACGCTGCTGAGCTCCCCTTTGTGCCGGCCGACCTCCACCACCAGGCGGGCTTGCCGGAGGGTTTGCAGCAGGTTTTTAAAGCGCGCCATCCCGCCCAGAGCTTGTTGGTTCCGGCGTAGCCACAGCCATAGCGGGCTGTTGCGAGTAATGGCCAGATCAGCGGCCGTCATCCAGGGGCTACCGCTTCCTGTGGGGTATCCGCTTCCCTCTACCTACTAGATCTAGTGTCGTGACTCCAGCTGAATTGCTTGTGCCACCGGAATCGTCAATGCTGCAGGGGGATTTCCCCGCAACGGCGCCTGCGGCCAACCCGGTCTTCTACCGCACCTACAGCCGTAAAACCGCCACCGGCCGCGAGAGCTGGAAGCAAGTTGTTGAGCGCAACCTGGCCGGCCTCAAGACCCTGGGTCAGCTGAATGACGACGAGATCGATCTGATGCGCCGCATGCAGCTGCGGCAGGCCTCACTGCCCTCCGGGCGTTGGCTCTGGATTGGTGGAACCCCTTGGATTGAGAAGCAAGAGAATTTTTCTGGCGCCTACAACTGCACCTCCACCAACTTGGTGGATTGGGAAGCCTTCGGTCTGA
>JAAXIH010000126.1 GCA_012270465.1 Synechococcus sp. | reverse complement strand
TACTACCTGCGGTATTCCACCTACGCCATGCTGGCCGGCGACACCTCCATCCTTGATGAGCGTGTCCTCAATGGCCTCAAGGAGACCTACAACTCCCTGGGTGTGCCCATCGGCGCCACCGTGCAGGCCATCCAAGCCATGAAGGAAGCCACCGCCGCTCTGGTGGGTGCTGATGCCGGCCGTGAAATGGCCGTCTACTTCGACTACATCTGCTCAGGCCTCGGCAACTGAGCCAGGAGCTCCCTTCCACTTCGGAGCCCCATGCGCCTCTTCAAAGTCACCGCCTGCATCCCCAGTCCGGAGAAAATCCAGACCCAACGGGAGATTCAAAACACCTTCTTCACCAAGTGGGTGCCCTATGAGAGCTGGTTCGCTGAGCAGCAGCGGATCATGAAGCAAGGCGGCAAGATCATCAAAGTTGAGTTGGTCACTGGTCGCCGGCAGACCAACGTTGGCAACTAAGCCTTGATCGCTTCTCAATCCCCCGCCCGGCCCAGTGCCGGGCTTTTTTTTGTCCTTGCTCAGGTGATTACAAACACACCGCACGGCTCAATAGGCCATTAGGAGACTTGGCATGGCCCGGGGGACCCAGGGGCTCCTGACCCTTCCCATCAACCTCTGGCCTGCAGAAACCAGGTTGCTGCTGGGCCTGATTGCCACATGGAGTGTGTTCGGCCTGCTGGTGCTGGCCTCCGCCAGTTGGTGGGTGTCGCAGCAGGAACTCGGCGATGCCCTCTACACGATTAAGCGCCAACTGATTTGGATGCTGGCCGGCTGGGCCCTGTTCTCTGTTGTGGTGCGCACGCCGCTGAAACGTTGGCTGCAGCTCGCCGCGCCCGCCCTGTTGATCGGCACCGGACTGGTTGCCCTCACCTTGCTCATCGGCACCACCGTGAATGGAGCCAGCCGTTGGCTGGTGTTAGGGCCGATTCAGATCCAGCCCACCGAACTGATCAAACCCTTCATCGTCTTGCAGGGGGCTGTGTTGTTCTCCCAATGGCGGCGACTGGCCTTGGATCAGCGGGTGCTGTGGATGGCGATTCTGGGCGGCATCATCCTGTTGATCCTCAAACAACCCAACCTCAGCACCGCCTCGCTCACCGGGCTGGTGCTGTGGCTGATGGCCCTGGCATCAGGGCTTCCCTTGCACTGGCTGGTGGGCATTGCGGGGCTTGGGCTCACCGCCGGCACCACCAGCATCTTGATCAATGACTACCAGCGGCTGCGGGTCACCTCGTTCCTCGATCCCTGGCAAGACCCGCTGGGTAACGGCTACCAACTCGTGCAAAGCCTGCTGGCCATCGGTTCAGGCGGACTGAGCGGCAGTGGCTACGGGCTCAGCACCCAAAAGCTGATGTACCTGCCGATTCAAACCACTGATTTCATCTTTGCCGTTTACGCCGAAGAATTTGGCTTCGTGGGATCGGCAGTGGTGCTGCTGTTTTTGGCCGTCTTCGCCCTGATGGGCTTGCGGGTGGCGCTGCGCTCGAGGGGCAATCAAGTGCGCCTGGTGGCGATTGGCTGCACCACGATCTTGGTGGGCCAGTCGATAATGAACATCGCTGTGGCCAGCGGTGCCATGCCCACCACCGGCCTGCCTTTGCCGCTGGTCAGCTATGGCGGCAATTCGCTGTTGGCCAGCCTGTTCATTGCCGGTCTGCTTGTTCGATGTTCGCTGGAATCCGCCGATCCTCTCTCGCTCTCCTCGCGGCCGTCGCGCTCCTAACGGCCTGCGGCGCCGGGCGTCAAAGCGAAGCGATTAGCCAGGAGCCGCCAGCGCCACAACCCCAATACCCAGCTGGTGTAACCGCTCCCAACGGCCGCAGTTACCCGAGCGTTCCAAACGCTGCTGTGCCCCTGGCTCAGCAGCTCAACCGCGTGGAAGCCCAGCTCGCTGGGATGAACCCCAGTGCTGCTGGCTTTGCGCCCTTGGCCCACCGCCAGCAGGTGCTCTACCGGCAGTGGTCACACCACCCGGACTGGGATGCCGCTGTGCTGCAGCAACTCAACCCTGAACTGCGTTCGGTGGCCCAACGCCAGGTGCAGGCCAGGCGTGAGTTTTTAGCGATGCATCGCTACAGCCCAGCTCCGGCCCAACTGCCGGCCTGGCGCATCAGCCCGCCGATTAGCGCCGATGCCTTGCTTGAGCACTACAAGCAGGCGGAACAAGACACCGGCATCGACTGGGCCACCCTGGCCGCCATCAACCTGGTGGAAACCGGCATGGGCCGGCTGCAGGGCCTTTCGGTGGCTGGGGCCCGCGGACCCATGCAGTTTTTGCCCAGCACCTGGGCTGAGCCCGGCATCGGTGCGGGCTCCATCGATGATCCCGGTGATGCCATCGCGGCAGCGGCCCGTTATCTGGTGCGCCGTGGCGGTCCGGAAAACATGCCCCAGGCGATCTGGGGATACAACAACAGCTGGAATTACGTCCGCGCCGTGCAGACCTACGCGGATTTGATGCGGGAAGACCCCAAGCGCCTGGCCCAATTCCATCAATGGCAAATCCACTACGCCTCGCCCAAAGGAGACCTGTGGTTGCCCGAGGGGTATGAGCGCCAGCAAGCGATCCCTGTGGAGGCCTATCTGCAGCAAGCCCCGTGGAGCGCCCCTCCTGCTCGATAGGGTGCACCGGTGAGCCTGTCTTTATCGCTTGCCGACCTGGCCCAAGCCAGTGAACAGCTGCTGCGCAGCGGCCTGGAACACCCCACGCCCCTCACCTTGGTGCTGGTGTTCGCTGGCGGCTTGCTCACCAGCCTGGGGCCCTGCAGTTTGTCGCTGCTGCCGGTGAGCGTGGCGTACCTAGCTGGTTTTGGAGAGGGCCCGGCCTGGCAGCGCAGTGCTGGCTTCTGCTCCGGTGTGGTGGGAGCCCTGGTGATTTTGGGCACCGCCAGCGCCATGCTCGGGCGCCTCTACGGGCAAACGCCGGAAGCGATCTCCGTGGCGGTCGCCATCCTGGCGGTGCTGATGGGGCTGAATTTGCTCGGGCTGCTGCCCTTACGGCTGCCTTCCGGACCCGATCCGGAGCGCTGGCGCAAGTTTGCCCCGGCGGGCTTGGGTCCACCGGCCGCTGGTTTGGCCTTTGGCCTGGCCGCCTCGCCCTGCACAACCCCGGTGTTGGCAGTACTGCTGGCCTGGATTTCGCAAAGCGGCAAACCGTTGGTGGGCATGGTGTTGCTCAGCTGCTTTGGCGCCGGTCAGGTGTTGCCCCTGCTGCTGGCGGGCAGCCTGGCCGCTTCGATTCCCAAGCTGCTGGCGCTGCGCGCGGTGAGCCAATGGATCCCTCCGATTAGTGGAGCTGTTTTGGTGGCCATCGGCGGCCTCAGCCTGGTGTCGCGCCTGACATGAAGAGCCTGGTTCTCAAAGCAGCGGCCTGGTTGTCCGACCTGCGCGTGGCCATCGTGTTGCTGCTGCTGATTGCAGCCTGCAGCGGGCTGGGCACAGCGATCCCGCAAGGGGAGCCAGCGGCCTTCTATCACGAGCGTTACGACGCCGCCCCCTGGCTGGGGGTGGTGAATGGCGATCAACTGCTCAGCTGGGAGCTCGATCACCTCTACACAAGCAACTGGTTTTTGCTGTTGCTGGCTTGGCTGGGCTTGGCCCTGCTGCTCTGCAGCCTGCGGCGCCAATGGCCGGCGCTGCGGGCCAGCCTGCGCTGGCTCGACTACACCAAGCCCAGACAGCTGAGCAAATTGGCTGTCGCCACCAGCCTGGACACCGGCGATTCAGCTGCGGCCATCGATGCCCTGGAGCAGCAGCTACAGCAACAGGGCTGGGCGGTGCGGCGTCAGCAGAACCGGCTGGCCGCCCGCCGCGGCGTGATCGGCCGGGTGGGGCCCTTGCTGGTGCATACCGGCCTGATCGTGTTCATGGTCGGCGCTGTGGTGGGGGCCTTTGGCGGCCAGCGGCTGGAGCGCTTCTTGGCTCCCGGCCGCTCGCTGGAACTGCTCAACCCCCAAGGCGACACCCGGCTGGAATTGCAACTCGATTCCTTTGCCATCCAACGGGATCCGGCTGGCCGGCCCGAACAGTTCTCCTCCCAACTGCTGCTGGGCGATGGCACCGGTGCTCCAACCGAGCCGGCGTCCGTGAGCGTGAATCACCCGCTGCGGCATCGCGGCATCACCGTCTACCAGGCCGACTGGGGCCTGGCGGCAGTGACCGTGCAACTGGGCCAAAGCCCGCTGCTGCAGCTGCCGCTGCAAACCTTCCCCGAACTCGGTGATCAGGTGTGGGGGCTGGTGCTGCCCACACGGCCCGATGGCAGCGATCCTGTGCTGCTGGCGTTGCAAAGCGAGCTGGGGCCGGCTGAGGTTTATGGCGCCGATAGCCAACAACTGGGCCTGCTCACCGTGGGCGGCGAAAGCCAGGAGATCCTGGGGCTGCCGCTGCGCATCGCTGATGTGATGCCCGCCAGTGGCCTCCTGATCAAGCGCGACCCCGGTGTGCCGTTGGTGTACGCCGGCTTTGCCATCACCCTGCTGGGCGGTGGGCTCAGCCTGATCGCCACCCGTCAGCTCTGGGCGATCAGCGAATCAGGCCGGCTCCACATCGCCGGGCTCTGCAACCGCAACTTGGTGGCCTTCGCCGATGAGCTGCCCAAGTTGGGCAGCGCTGCCATCACTGGCGCTCCCCATGACGCACGGTGATCACCGTGTGAACGTTGCCGCGGGGATTGAAATCAGCCACCAATTCCATCCACTGCGGTGCAGCGGCCGCCACCAAGTCGTCGAGGATTCGGTTCACCACCTCCTCGTGGGAGATGGACTGATCACGCCAACTATTGACGTAGAGCTTCAGCGCCTTGAGCTCAAGAACGCGGGGGCCGGGTTGATAGGTGAGCTGCAACTTGGCGAAATCGGGATACCCCGAAAACGGGCACTTGCAGGTGAACTCGGGCAGGGAAATCGCCACGTCGTAGGGACGCCCCTGGCGGGGGTTGTCGAAGCAGATCAGCTCTGCCTCAGCGATGGCCCGCTCGCCATAGGCGGGACGTTGGGTACTGCTTGAAGAGGTCACAGGTGATCGTTCGAAGGCCGGCGGCCAGACACTGAAAGACCGTAACGACCGTTACGCCTTCCCCAGGACTCGCTCGATGGAATGAGCCGGGGCCATAATCCTGTCAAAGGCCGCGCAGACCATGAAGAAAGTCGAGGCAATCATTCGCCCCTTCAAGCTGGACGACGTGAAGATGGCGCTGGTGAATGCCGGCATCGTGGGCATGACCGTCACCGAGGTGCGCGGTTTTGGACGCCAGAAAGGACAGGTGGAGCGCTACCGCGGCTCGGAGTACACCGTCGAATTCCTGCAGAAACTCAAGCTTGAAATCGTCGTTGACGAGCCTCAAGTCGAGACGGTGGTCAATGCCGTGCAAGAAGCCGCCCGCACCGGTGAGATCGGCGACGGCAAGATCTTTGTTTCCCCTGTGGATTCGGTGGTGCGCATCCGCACCGGCGATCGCGACAACACCGCGATCTGAAGCCCTCAGGCATTGGTGCTCTGCACCACCTGCTCAATCAACGCTGAGAAGGCGCTGGAGTCCAGCTCGGCTTTGGGCCCCAGCCAAAGCAGGTATTCATGATTTCCAGCGGCACCGGTGATCGGTGATCCCACCAACCCCTGCGGGAACCACTGCAGGGGTTGTGCGGCTGCTGCCACCAAGGCAATGGCATCGGCGTGGGCCTTGGGGTCGCGCACGACACCGCCTTTGCCCACCCGCTCGCGGCCCACTTCAAACTGCGGCTTCACCAGCAGCACCGCTTCGGCTTGCGGGCCGCCAGCCAAGAGCTTCTGCATGGGCTCCAGCACGCGCGAGAGGGAAATAAACGAGAGATCCGCCACCGCCAGATCGGGCTGCGGATCATCCGGGCCATAGAGATCCTCTGGCGCGAGGTGGCGCAGGTTGGTGCGCTCCCGCAACACCACCCGGGGGTCTTGGCGCAGGCTCCAGGCGGTTTGGCCGTAGCCCACATCAATTCCATAGATGCGGCTGGCCCCGTGCTGCAGCAAGCAATCGCTGAAGCCGCCGGTGGAGATGCCGGCATCGAGGCAGCAGCGCCCGTCCACCTGCACCGGCAGACCCTCCAGGGCTGCCGCCAACTTCTCTCCGCCCCGTGAGACAAACCGGGGCGGCAACGTCACCTCCGGAACCGCCTCCAGCGGAATTTCATGGCCGGGCTTATCGAGCACCGCATCACCGAGGCGCACCTTGCCGGCGCGAATCAACTGCTGGGCCTTCTGGCGGCTGGCCACCAGGCCCAATTCCACCAGCCGTAGATCCAGCCGCTGCCGACGTGCCATTTGCTGATTCCATCACAGATCGCAACACCAAATCCGAGGAAATCCAGACGGTCACCTGACAGCTGAAAAATTCCGACGAAGATCAATTCGTTGCAGAGAGTCGATGGCCGACCCACTCCGCAAATTTGATGACGCCGAAGCCGTGGTGGCTTTCCCGGAGCAGCTTCTGCCGGGCAGTTTTGTGAAGCTGGATCAGCACCCCAGCGACCTGCCAGCCTTTGAATTGATTCGCTGCCAAGGGCGCCGCTGCTGGGTGCGCCAGCAGGCCTGGGGCCCAGCGATCCAGTGGGAAGTGGCCCGCCGCAGTCTGAGCCCCGGGTAATTTGGTCGATTGGCCGAGCAAAACCCTTGATCGAGCGCTACACCCTGCCGGAGATGGGCGGGATCTGGACAGAAGACGCCAAGTTCCAGAGCTGGCTGGACGTTGAAATCGCTGTTTGCGAAGCCCAGTCGGAACTGGGCCGCGTGCCCGCCGAAGCCCTCGCCACGATCAAGGACAAAGCAGCCTTCAGCCGCGAGCGAATCCTCGAGATCGAGGCCGAGGTGCGCCACGACGTGATCGCCTTCCTCACCAACGTGAACGA
>JAAXIH010000068.1 GCA_012270465.1 Synechococcus sp. | reverse complement strand
TCGGTGCCCATGGAGATGCCATCACTCACGGTGATGGTTCCAAACATTTGAGGCATGCCGCCCGCTGCTTGAGCGGCCTTTTCAGCGCGCAGCGCCAGGTCGTTCAGGCCGACATTGCAGGGCGTGATCGTGCTGTAACCGTTGGCAATGCCGATGATTGGCTTGCTGAAGTCACCGTCTCCGAAGCCAACAGCGCGCAACATGGCGCGGTTGGGGCTGCGCTGAACACCTTGCGTGATGGCGCTGGATCGGAGGGAGGCCATGGGTCCGTGCGGTTTGCACGATCCTCTCAGCTCAGTTGCTGCTCTCGGGAGCCATGCTCTCCAGCTGGCGGCGCACATCCTCAATCGCCAGATTGAGGCGGTTCACCTTTTGCTCCAGGTTTTCCGGGGAGGCCTGGGAGCTGCCGTTCTCTTGAACCCCGTTGAGGCCCAGCCGCTTGAACTGATCACCGAGGGCCTGACGGCGCTCAGCGCGGGACAGCAACCACCAGGTGAGGCCTGCAGCGCCAACCGCCGCACCGGTGAGCGCGCTGAGAAGAAGCGATGCGGAGCTGCTGTTCTGTTCAGCCATGCTCAAAACGATGTCACCATCAGGCTAGGAAGTCCTCCGACTCCGTGCCGTAAAGCCGATCACCGGCATCTCCAAGGCCAGGGACGATGTAATGCCGCTCATCAAGCTCGGCATCGATGCAACCGGTGTACAGGGTTAAGTCCTGAAATTCCTCAGCCAAGTTTTTGAGTCCAGGCGAGGACGCCAGGGCTGTGATCACCCGCAGCCGTGATCCATGCACCCCGCGTTCCTTGAGTTGGCGCAGCACAACCGCCAAGCTCCCGCCGGTGGCCACCATCGGGTCAAACACCATCACGCCCACCCGCTCACCAATGCGCTTGGGCATGCGATCGAGATAGCTGCTGGCCTGCGCTGTGGCTTCATCACGCACAACACCCATGTGCGCCACACGCGCGTGGGGCAGCACATCCTGTCCACCAGCCCAGAGCCCGAGACCAGCCCGCAGGATTGGGATGGCAAGCACCGGGGTGGTGGGGTCCATCACTTGGCCCTCACAACTGGCCAAGGGCGTCTCAACCGTGATGTTCCGTTGGGGCAACCAATCCCTGGCCGCTTCATAGGTGAGCCAGCGGCCAAGCTCTTTCATCGCCGTGGCAAAGAGCGGTGAAGGCGTTTGTTTGTCGCGCAGCACTGTGAGCCAGTGGGCCACCAACGGATGGGGGGGCACCACCACACGAAAGGAGGAGGGCATTTCACCTAGCTTGTGCGCCAAGCCTACGGGGATTTATGCGGCGCTTTTTGCTGTCAGCCACCGCGATGTTGTTGGTGTTGCTCTTGCAGTGGCCTGGGGCCGCCCATGCGATCACAGCACCAGAGCTGCGGGGTTCGAAGTCGATGCAGGACCTCTCCAGTGACATGCATGGCCGCAACCTTCAGCAGAAGGAGTTCCTCAAGATGGATTTGGAGGGAACCGATTTTTCCGAGAGTGACCTGCGCGGCTCGGTGTTCAACACCACCCAGCTGCAGGATTCCAACTTCTCTGGCGCCGACCTCCGGGATGTGGTGGCCTTCTCGAGCCGCTTTGACCGAGCTGATCTGACTCAGGCCAGGCTCGATAACGGCATGTTGTTGCAGAGCAAATTCACCGATGCGCAGATTGACGGCGCTGATTTCACCAATGCCGTGCTCGATCAACCGCAGATCAAGCAGCTTTGCGCCAGGGCCACCGGTGTAAATGAACAATCTGGCCTTTCAACCGCTGACAGCCTGGGCTGTGGCTAACGGAAGCCGGTGGTAGCTTCGGGATCCGGTTTCCCTTGGGATCAGCTCGGGAAGGAAAGGGGGAAAGTCCGGTGTAAATCCGGCGCTGTCCCGCAGCTGTGAACCCTATGGGGTGAGTCAGAACGCCCGCCGGCATCACACCACTTCCCCGGCGCGGACCGGATCTTTTGGATGATTGATTCCCTGTTTGGGCTCCTGCCAACGGTGCTTGCGCACCATCCCTTCGGAATGGAGGAGGTCAGCCTCTCCCCGATTCAGGGATTCCTCAGTGGCGTGGGGCACCCCCTGTTGGGGCCCGACCACTTCTTGTTCTTGGTGGCTTTGATGCTGGTGGGCTGGGATCAACCCCGCCGCTGGATTCCAACCCTGCTGGCCGTTGGTCTGCTGGGCTCTGCTTTGGCTCAAGTTGTGGTGATCCCTGAGGCCTTGGTTCTGCCCACCGAAGCGCTCGTTTCCCTGTCTCTGGTGGTGGAGGGCTTGGTGATCCTTGGCACCCTCTCCACTGGCTGGCTGTATCCAGCCTTCGCGCTGCATGGGGTGATGCTCGGGGGAACCATCGTGGGCGCCGAACCCACACCGCTATTGGCCTACTTCATCGGCCTGTTTGTGGCCCAAGCGGCAATGTTGCTGTTGGTGCGTCGCTTCTCTGATCCTGTTGTTCGCTTGATTGGCGATCAGGGCATGCGCTTGGCCGCTGGCATCTGGATTGGCATTGGCTGCGCCTTCAGCTGGTCGCTGATGGTGGCCTGAGCGTGGCATCCACAACCCGTTTGCCGGTGACCGTGGTCACCGGGTTTCTTGGCGCTGGCAAAACAACGGTTTTGCGCGAGCTCTTGCGGCAATCGCAGCAGCGGCTGGCTGTGCTGGTGAATGAGTTCGGCGAGGTTGGCATTGATGGACAGCTGCTCAAGAGCTGTCAGGTCTGCGATGAGGAGGAGGCCGGTTCCTCTCCAACCATTGTTGAACTGGCCAATGGTTGCCTTTGTTGCACCGTTCAAGACGACTTCCTCCCCACGATGGAAGCGGTGCTTGAGCAAGCTGACCAGCTCGATGGGATCGTGATTGAAACCAGTGGCTTGGCGTTGCCTGAGCCGCTGCTGCAGGCGTTCCAGTGGCCTGAAATTCGTCATCGCACCCGCGTCAGCGGCGTGGTGACGGTGGTGGATGGCGAAGCCTTAGCCCGGGGCGAGGTTGTTGCTGATGTGAATCTGCTCGAGCAACAACGCGCTGATGACCCCAGCCTCGATCACGA
The DNA here is from genome assembly GCA_012270465.1 of Synechococcus sp. Lineage (GTDB taxonomy): Bacteria > Cyanobacteriota > Cyanobacteriia > PCC-6307 > Cyanobiaceae > RCC307. Next base: position 3,859 of record JAAXIH010000068.1, on the reverse strand, counting down.
CGACAGCATTGATGAGCTCTTCGACGAGCAGCTGGAACAGGCTGATTTGGTTCTAATTAGCCGCGCCGATCGTCTGTCAGAAGAGCAGCAACGCCATGCTGCCGAGCAACTCGAAAAGCGCTCTCACTTCCCTGGTGTAATGAGCTTGCCGATTCGTCATGGCCAGGTGGATCCGCAGCTGCTGCTTGGTTTGAGCCGTGATGAGGAGCTGGTTTCTGAATCAGAAGCCCATGACCATGACCATGGTCATGAGCACCACCACCACGATCACCACCACCCAGAACTGCTTTCAGCGAGCTTGCAATTGAGCGGGCGTTGGCAGCAGCAGGGGCTCGAGAGTGTGCTGGCCCAGGCCATCGAAACCATGGGGTTGCTGCGGTTGAAGGGACGGATCCCGATTGCGGGCAAAGTGCTGCCGCTGCAGGTGCAGGCCGTGGGCCGGCGGCTGGATTGCTGGTTTGAGGCCGATCAGGGCAGCGAGGAGCAACTCAACCTGGTGTTGATCGGACGATCGCCGGATCAAAGCAGCTTGGCGGCCCAGCTCAAGTCGCTCCAGGCCTAATCCAGGGGCATGGGGCCACGGGCGCAGAGCTTGCCCCAGCACAACACGCCAGGCTCTTGCCAACGCGCTACCGCTGGCCGCCAAGGCCCAGTGCCTTCCCGCAACTGCACAGTTCCGCTGCCGTCGTGGCTGATCTGCCAATGCTCATCGGCTGTACGCAAATCCCAGCGGTGGCCGGGATCAATCCAGTCCAACGAACACGGCCGCCAGGCCTGCCCCTGACGCCGGCACTCTTGGGCTAGGCCAGGCATGGCCATGCCAATGGTCAGTAGCAGCACGAGGACCTTGGCCAAAGACGCGTGGGGGCGTTTTTTTCACCATGACCATCAAAAAAAGATTTGGCAGCAGCAACTGCGAGGATCGTTGCGATTGCTTGTTCGCTTTGCCCCGTTACCAAGCTCGCGTCGAAGTGCAGCTGCGTCCCTCGGTTCTGGATCCAGCGGGTGAAGCCACCCGTTCGGCGGCTGCCCGTTTGGGAATTGAAGGACTCCAGAGTCTGCGCATTGGTAAGGCCATTGTTCTCAGTCTTGAAGCGGCTGATGCCAAGCAAGCCGAGGCGCAGGTGGGAGTGCTTTGTGATCGCCTCTTGGCGAATCCTGTGACGGAAAACTGGAGCATCAGCCTGGAGGAACTCCAAGCGTGACCGTTGGCATTGTTGTTTTTCCAGGCTCCAACTGCGACCGCGACATGGCCTGGGCCCTCAGCGGCATCCTTGATTTGCCATGCCGTTTCCTCTGGCACGACACCACCAGCCTTGAGGACATTCAGGCTGTGGTGCTTCCCGGGGGATTCAGCTACGGCGACTACCTGCGCTGTGGTGCGTTAGCGAGCCTCTCACCGCTGCTGCATGCCGTACATGCTTTTGCTGCCGATGGCGGTCCTGTTCTGGGCATCTGCAATGGGTTTCAGGTGCTCACGGAAATGGGCTTGTTGCCCGGTGCCTTAACGCGCAACCAAAACCTGCATTTCATCTGTGAGCCCTGTGAGCTGGTGGTAAGCCCTGGCTCTTGCCATTTGTTGAAGGGCTATGGCGATCAAGAGCGCGTGCAATTCCCGATTGCCCACGGAGAGGGCCGCTACCAATGCCAGGCGGACACTTTGAGTGAGCTCGAGCAAAACGGGCAGCTGGTCTTGCGTTATGGCAGCAACCCCAATGGCTCCGTTCTTGATGTGGCGGGCGTTTGCAACCGCAGCGGCAACGTTCTTGGTTTGATGCCCCACCCTGAGCGCGCAACCGATCCCCTATTGGGCGGCGTCGACGGTCAGCGCTTGCTGCAGTCCCTGTTGGGATGAAGTTCAACCGTCGCCAGATCCTGGCCAGCCTTGGCCTTGGCGCGGCCTTCACAGCAACGGGCTTGGCGAAGCCTGGCCGGGCCAGCGACCTGGCATGGCCCTCTCCCTTACGTCTCGGCGACCGCTTGATCGGCGTGGCGCCTGGCACCTGGGTTGACCCCGACACCTTGCAGGGGGAACGGGGCTGGCAGCGGCTTTATCAAGACTGGGGGTTTGATCTGGTCATCCCCGAGCAGAGCTTGGGTCAGTGGACCTATTTCTCAGCCACTGATAACGATCGAGCCTCACTGCTGCGGCAAGCCTGGCGTGACCCTGGCGCCGACGGTGTCGTGTGCATTGCTGGAGGCTGGGGCGCTGCGCGCAGCCTGGAAGCGGGATTTGATCCCGGTGACAACCCCCGTTGGTGCGTGGGCTTTTCCGATAACTGTGCCCTGCTTTTGGCCCAACTGGCCGCTGGAGGCCGGGGCGGTATTCACGGCTGGAAAGACGAGCGGGTGCGTCAGTTGCTGATGGGTGAGCCCGTCGAGCCACTCACCGGACAGGCCCTGCGTAGCGGTGTCGCCGAAGGGGACTTGGTGGTCACCAACTTGACCGTTGGCACCCACTTGATTGGAACTCCATGGATGCCATCACTGGATGGCGCAATCTTGGTACTGGAAGACGTTGGCGAAGCGCCCTATCGGATCGACCGAATGCTGACCCATTGGCGTACAGCTGGATTGCTGCAGAACCTGGCTGGCATTGGCTTGGGGCACTTCCGTTGGATTCCAGAGGATGTGCTTCCTGGTGACCTCACCTTGGAAGAAGTGCTTGAGGATCGTCTGGGTGATCTCGGCATCCCGATCGTTCAAGGATTGCCCGTTGGTCATGGACGACCAAACAAAGCCCTCCCGCTGGGCAGGAGGGCTCGTTTAGACGCTCAAGCTGGAACCTTGTCGGTGATCAGTTGACGGCGGCGAAGAAGTCCTTGCTGCCGACGGGATCAGGGTTCATGGTGCGCTCACCAGGTGTCCAGTTGGCGGGGCAGACCTCATCGGGGTTGGCCTCAACGTGCTGGAAGGCCTGAAGCACGCGCAGGGTCTCCTCCACGTTGCGGCCAACCGGCAGGTTGTTGACGGTGGCGTGCTGAACAACACCCTCGGGGTTGATGATGAACAGACCGCGCAGGGCAACGCCTTCGGCTTCGTCCAGAACGTTGTAAGCGGCGGCGATTTCCTTCTTCAGGTCAGCAACCAGGGGGTAGGCGATGTCGCCCAGGCCACCTTGCTTGCGCTCGGTTTGGATCCAAGCCAAGTGGCTGAACTGACTATCAACCGACACACCCAGCACTTCGGTGTTGAGGGCCTTGAAGGCGTCGTAGCGATCGGAGAATGCGGTGATCTCCGTGGGGCAGACGAAGGTGAAATCGAGGGGGTAGAAGAACAGCACCACGTACTTGCCGCGGTACTGGGACAGGGAGATCTCTTTGAATTCTTGGTCAACCACTGCGGTAGCGGTGAAATCAGGGGCCTGGAGGCCAACGCGGAAGACGCCGGTGGTCATGGAGAAACGCAGAGAAATAACAGCCGCTTAAGCGGATTCATTCCGTATAAGCCCCTCCAAGCTATCACAGCTGAACGGCTCGTGCGGCTTAATCTGGGAGCTAATTGCAGCGGCTTTTTGGGCTGGGATCAAGCGCTGATGCGCAAATACAACAACACCGGTCACTTCCGGCTTCTCAATCAGCTCCGCAATGAGCTGAAGAAGGACCCGATCGTCCGCGCCAAGCCAACAGCTAACCAAGATGCTGCAGCTCGCAGCTCCAAGACCGTGGAGGTCCGCCCTCAGAGCGTGGCCTATCAGAATCGCAACGCCTCAGCGCGCCGCAGCGAACCCCGCGACACAACGGTGGGAACAAGCTTCCGCGATCGCCTCAACGCCATTGAAATGCGCTGAAGTAACAGTCGAAAGTGATCAAGGCAATGGCTCGGGGGAGACTTGAACTCCCGACCCCAGCGTTATGAA
>JAAXIH010000244.1 GCA_012270465.1 Synechococcus sp. | reverse complement strand
AGCCATGCCGGCAAAGACTGCGGTTGTTCCGGCATGGTCAGGGCGCGGGAGCTGATTGGCAGTGGATCGTACGGGCGCGGCTTAGCTCTCAGCCTCGAGTTGGGATTTCATGCGCTCGAGCGTGAGGTTCATCTGCTCAAACATCTGCTCGGGCGTGATGCCGAACTGACTCAGCTGGGTGCGCAACTGCTCAACGGTGAGCTTGGCCTGGAAATCTTCGGAGAGCTCAAAGCGCTTCATGAAGACGCGGTAGCGCTCCATGAGTTCCTCCATGCGCTCAATAAACAGCTTTTTGCCTTCACGATCGAACTTCCCGTATTCCCCGCCCAGCTGCATCAGCGACTGGTAGTCGCCAAACAGGCGTTTGGCCTCGTCTTGAACGATCTCCGACTCAAAGAACCCCATGGCCGATCCGGTCTGCACGCCATTCTGAGCGGCCCACAGCCTCTGGCCAGGGCGGTTCTCCGACCGGATACTGGCTCATCGATTGCATTGCCTTCGCCCATGGCTCGGCCGCGCCACTGGCTGGATCCACTGGCTCGCCGCCTGCTCCAGGCCACCGGCGAACTGCCCAGCCCGCCGAAACCACTCAAACCCGTCGCCCCGCTGGTGCTCGACACACCCCCAGTCGACACCTGGCAAATCGATGTGAACCGGGCCAGCCAGAGCGACTGGCTCAAGCTGCCGGGCTGCACCCATGATCAAGCCGATCTGTTGGTGCGGCTGCAACGGGGCGGGGTGCAATTCAGCGGCGCTGATGACCTGGCTCGGTTATTGGAGCTCAGCGCTGAGCAGCAGCAGCTGTGGCAGCCCCATCTGCTGTTCCGCTGGTACAGCGAACCCCCCAATCCAGAGGTGGCCGCCGTTGATCTCAACAACGCCAGCAGCCTGCAACTGCAAACGCTGGGATTGAGCCCAGAGCGGCAACAACGGCTGCTGCGCGAACGCAGCCGCCAAGCCTTCCGCGACATTGCTGATTTGCAGGAGCGGCTGCTGCTGCCGGCCGGCGTGATCGAAGAGCTGATCGGCAAGGTCTGCTTTGGGCCAGCCGCTGCCAGCAGCAGCGGACCAGAACTGCCGCTGGCGAAGTCCTGAGATGCGTCAGTTCGATCTGTTCACGCCCCAAGCCGCCCTGCAACCCGATGCGGAGCTGCCCTTAAGCGCTGAGGTGCTGGCGGACTGGCAGCAGCGGGTGCTGGCGTTTCAACAGCAGCAGCGCCAGCAGCCCAGCAGCAACGCCCAGGGGAGCTTGTTTGGCCAACAGGAGGCCAGCAACCAGCCACCGGAGCCCCTGAGCCTGCCCCCACAACATCTGCAGTTCTGGCGCTGGCCCGAGTCGCTGCAACAGGGGGCTGCCCTCTATTTCGTCTTCGACCACAGCCGCGGCGATGGGCAAGAGCTGCTGCTGTATGTGGGCGAAACCTGCCAGGCCGACCGGCGCTGGAAGGGCGAGCACGATTGCAAGTCGTATCTGGCGGCCTACGGCGAAGCCTTGGTGCGCTGCGGCCAACAGCCCCGCTTCACGATCCGCTTCTGGTGTGATGCCCCGGCTGATGCGCGTGCTCGCAGACGGGTGGAACAACAGCAAATTCGCCATTGGCTGCCGCCCTTTAACAAGGAGTGCCGCCAGCGCTGGCAGACACCGTTCCAGAGCGACCTCCACTAATCAGGCAGCACCGGTACGATCGCGCGATCAATCCGTTGCGCCGTCATGAACTTCCGCTGCAGTTCCGCTCCCCTGGCGGAGCTCGGCTGTGATGGTGTGGCCCTGGGCCTCTTCAGCAGCAGCTGGCAGCAACAACTAGCTGCTCTGTTGCCCGCGATGGCCGCCCAACTGCAGCCGCTGCTGGAGCAGCGCGAGTTCAAGGCCAAAGGCGGCGAGAAGCACAGCTTCAGCTTTCCCGGCCAGCAACCATCGCTGGTGATCATCAGCGGTTTGGGGGAGCCGGAAGGCTTCGATGGCCTGGCGCTGCGCAAAGCCGCTGCCAGCCTCGCCCTGGCCAGCCGCGGCTCCAGCCTCAAGGCGCTGGCCCTGGGCTTGCCCCTCGAGGCGTTTGCCCCAGATCAAGCGCTGCCGGCCCTGATGCAGGGCTGCCGGCTGGCTCTCTACAAAGACGAGCGCTTCCGCAGTGAAAACAAGCCCAGCCTGGATCCCGGCGAGATCGTGCTGCAGGGCTTAGCCAGCGAGCTGGATCAACAGCTGGCGCAGCAGGAAGCCATTTGCCAAGGCGTGATCTTGGCCCGCGAGTTGGTGGCAGCCCCGCCCAATGTGGTCAATGCCCTGAGCCTGGAAGCCACCGCCCGCTCCATCGCCGATCAATTCGGCTGCGAGCTCACCGTGCTCGATGAAGCGGCCTGCCGCGAGCGCGGCATGGGGGCCTATCTGGCCGTGGCCCAAGGGGCCAGCATCCCGCCCCGTTTCCTGCACCTGGTGATTCGCCCTGAGGGCCCGGTGAAGCGCCGGCTCGCCCTGGTGGGCAAAGGCCTCACCTTTGATTCGGGCGGTTACAACCTCAAGGTTGGCGGCAGCCAGATCGAACTGATGAAGTTCGACATGGGCGGTTGCGGTGCCGTGCTTGGAGCCGCCCGCACCTTGGCGGAACTCAAGCTCGAGGGGCTGGAGATCCATGTGATCAGTGCCGCCACCGAAAACATGGTCAGCGCTGAAGCGATCTACCCCGGCGCAATCGTGACGGCCTCCAATGGCAAAACCATCGAGATCAACAACACCGACGCTGAAGGCCGCCTCACCCTGGCTGATGCCCTGGTCTATGCCTGCGGCCTGGAGCCCGATGCCATCGTTGATCTGGCCACCCTCACCGGCGCCTGCGTGATTGCCTTGGGCGATGAAATCGCTGGCTACTGGAGCCCCGACGATGGCTTGGCCGAGCAGCTGAAGGATGCCGCCCATCGCGCCGGCGAAGGGCTCTGGCGCATGCCGCTGCAGAGCTCCTACAAAGACGGGCTCAAGAGCGGCTTGGCCGACATGAAAAACACCGGGCCCCGTCCTGGTGGCTCCATCACCGCGGCCCTGTTCCTCAAAGAGTTCGTCAAGCCCGAGATCCCCTGGGCTCACATCGACATCGCCGGCCCGGTGTGGAGCGACAAGGGCCGCAGCACCGATCCTTCCGGCGCCACCGGCTATGGAGTTCGCACCCTGGTGGAGTGGTGCCAGGCAGTTGCTGCTGATGCGAAGGAAGGGTTAAGCCAGGGGTGATCCACCCATCTGGCTTTTAGGTTGTTCCAGCCCACCAGCTCTGACCACAGCGCCTTCTGGTTTGAGGACACCAGTCCAGACCAATGGGATGGCGATGTGGGACGCGCTTGTGAAGCGGCTGTGGCCGATTGGCAGCGCTTCCAACGGGAAGCCGAGGCCATCCTCGAGCCGGTGATTCCCAACCTGCGCGTGCGCCATCACCTGACGATGGATCTGGCCAACCACGCCTTCCCTGAGGCCTTTAGCCCCGCCTGCCAGCTCTGGCGCCAGGAGGAAGAAGCCCTCAGCCTCCAAACACTGCATCAACCGCTCGACTCCTGAGGAGAGCCGAACCAAAGCAATCGGTTCTCCCCATCGCCGCCAGCGGCTGAGCGTTTCACCGTGAAAGGAGAGCCGCAAGGAGCGCGGTGATGGTGAAAGGCAGCAACGATTGCTTTGGCTGGATGCTCAATGGCATCGGCCGTCATGCCCTCTTGAGCCCCGAAGAAGAGGTGAGCCTGGGGCGCCAAGTGCGCGCCTGGCAGGACCACCCCGGCGGCCCTGAGCACGCGCCGCCGGCCGTGCAAAAGCGTGGGCTTAGGGCCCGCGGACGGCTGGTGCAAGCCAACCTGCGGCTGGTGGTGCACCTGGCCAAAAAACAGCACCTGCGCGGCTTGGCCATGGAAGATCTGGTGCAGGAGGGATCGATTGGCCTGCAGCGCGCCGCCGAGAAATACGACCCCAGCACCGGCTACCGCTTCAGCACCTACGCCTATTGGTGGATCAAGCAGGCCCTGCACCGGGCGATTCAGCTGCAAACCCCAGCCCTGCGGCTGCCCTGCCGGGTGAGCGAGCGGTTGGGACGCCTGCGCAGCACCCGCGGGCGGCTCAGCCAAGAGCTAGGACGCCAACCACAGCCAGATGAGCTGGCTGAAGCCATGGGCGAAAGCGTTGAGCAACTCCAGGAGCTCGAGCGCGCCCAGCTGCTCAGCCGCGGCTGTTCCCTCGATACCCCCATGGGTTCAGACCCTGACCACGGCAGCCTGGTGGACTTGCTCGAAGACGACCGCACCAGCCCGATGGAGCAGCTGGAGCAAAGCCTGCGCAGTGAACAGCTAGCAGGACTACTCAGCAGCGCTGGCTTGAGCGAACGAGAGACCACCGTGGTGCAGGCGCGCCACAGCGATGAGCGCACCCCCTACCAACAGCTGGCCGATCGCTTTGGCATCAGCCGTGAACGCACACGGCAGCTAGAGCACAACGCCCTGCGCAAGCTGCGCCACTGCGCTCAAGCACAAACGGCCGCGGCGTAGGTTGAAATCCCTCAGCGCGATGGCATGGCTGCGCGGCGCCGGATCAGTCCGAAATGGCAGTGGTACCTGCGGGCTCAAGTGGGAGTGCTGCTGCTGCCAGCAGGGCTTTGCCTATTTGGCGAAGCGGTGGTGCGGCGGGGCTCCACCCCACCAGAACCCTGGTTTTGGATCGGCACCCTCAGCCTGATCTGCATCAATGCAGGCATCGGCTTGATGATTGAAAGCGGCTTGCTGCGGGGCTACCCCAGGCCTTAAGCCACCACAGGCTCAGCTTCTTGCTTATCGGTTAGCGAGGCCGGCGATTGCAGCTCGTGGATCTGCCAGCGAGCCCGGTCATCACAGTTCTCAAGCAGGCGATCGAGGTCATCTGCTGCGTGCTTGGGGCTCTCGTACGGACCGATGTAACGGGTCGACAATCCCTCGCGAATGGTCAGCAGATACATTCCACCTCCGCGGTCTGTCCGCAACTTAGCCTGCGTTTGTAGGAAATGCAGTGGCGGTCTTCCACACCACAGGCAAGCGAGCCTGCTCTCCCCAGACCGCATCAAGCCGCGCATCACGGCCGCAACGCCAGCGGTAGAAGTTGTAGGTGAGCGCCTGGCGCTCGGCGTAATCCTGGTGGTAATCCTCAGCCGGCCAGAAGCGTTTCAGCGGTTCAATCGCCACCGCCAACGTCTCTGAGGTTCCCAGTTCTTGGCCGGCCAAGCGCGCACTTTCATTGGCCTGCTCCAGCTGATCGGCTGAGCCGGTGAAGATCACCGGGCGATAGGAGCTGCCGCGATCACAAAACTGGCCCTCCCCATCGACTGGATCCACGTTGCGCCAAAAGGCCCGCAGCAAGGTGGCGTAACTGATGCGATCCGGGTCAAAACGCACCAACACGCTCTCGGCATGGCCCGTGCGGCCGCTGCTCACCTGTTGATAGGTGGGATTGGCCGTGCTGCCACCGGAGTAGCCGCTTTCAGCTGAAATCACACCAGGCAGCACCTCCAGATCGTGCTCAAGGCACCAAAAGCAGCCCCCTGCAAACACGGCCTGCTGCAGGTCTGCAGCCCAAACAGCGGGGCTTGTCCCCAGTAGGAAGGCCATCCCCACCAGCACAGAAGCCAACAGCCCAAGCAGGCGCCGCTTCATTGGGGAATGGCCTCGAGGATGGCTGCTGCAGCGCGGTCGGTCACCCCTGGGCTGCCGAGGGTCTGGCGCAGCCGCTGGTAGCCATCGAACATGCGAGCGCGGCACGTTTCGTCCTCCAACAGCGGCACAGCCTGGGCCAAAAAGTCGTCCACCGTGAAGCTGTCTTGCAGCAATTCCGGCACCAAGCGCTCCTTGAGCAGCAAATTCACAGGCGAAATGTGGTCCACCTTGAAACGCAGCAGATGCTGGGCCACCCAAGCCGTGAGCCGGCTCACCCGATAACCCACCACCTGGGGCACCCCCTGCAAGGCCAACTCCAGGTTGACGGTGCCTGATTTCCCAAGGGCCAGATCCGCCGCTCCAAACAGGGCGGGTTTGAGGGCATCAGCTTCATCAGCAGGGATTACGCGCCCACGCACCCCAGCAGCCTCAAGGGCCTCGGCCAACGGCTGTTCAAAGCGGCTGAGGCCGGCGGGAACGATCACCGAAAGTTCTGGATCGCGGGCCTGCAGCTGGGCAGCGACTTGAGCCAACACCGGCATCAAGAAGTTCAGTTCTTGCGGCCTGGAGGCGGGCAAGAGCAGCAGCAGGCGGCCATCACTTTCAAGCCCCAGCTGCCGGCGGGCTTCGCTGCGGCTCAGCGGATCAGCGGCCAAGTCCACCAGGGGATGGCCCACCCAGGTGACCGCCGCGCCATGGGACTCATAAAAGGAGGCCTCATCGGGAAAGATCGCCAGGATGCGATCGGTGAACTCCAGCAGGCTGGTGGTGCCGCCGTCGTTCATGCTCCAGGCCCATTCCTGGGGAGCGATGTAATAGGTGATGGGCACCTCGGGCAGCTGCCGCCGCAGGCGCTTGCCCAAACGCACGTTGGCGCCCATGTAGTCGATCAGCACCACCGCATCCGGCGGCCGCTGCAGCAGCTCGCGGTTCACGCGGGACTGCAGCTTCAGGGTTGGCAGCACCTGGGGCAGGTGCTCCAACAGCCCAATCGAACCCAGCGGGGCTGTGTCAGCAAGGAGCTCAGCGCCAGCGGCCTGCATGCGGGGGCCTCCGAGGGCCAACACCTCCAAAGGGATCCCGCGCGCTGCGGCCTGCCGGTGCAACGCCTCCACCAGCAAGCTGCCTTGCAGATCACCAGACACCTCACCGGTGCTGATCAGCACGCGCACCATTAGCGGCTCGCTGCTGGCATCGGGCCGCGGCGCCCCTTGGACACCGATCCTTCCAAGAAGGTGCAGAGGTGATCAGCGGCCGGAAGCAGCTCTTGGGCTCGAGCCAGCTTCAAGCCCTCCGCAATCACATGCTCAGAGCGGTA
>JAAXIH010000193.1:5954-7051 GCA_012270465.1 Synechococcus sp. | reverse complement strand
TGACCCTGGATGGGGAAGACGTGGTGGATTGCGAACCGGTGATCGGTTACCTCCACCGCGGCATGGAGAAGATTGCCGAGAACCGCACGAATGTGATGTTCGTGCCGTATGTCAGCCGCTGGGATTACGCCGCTGGCATGTTCAACGAAGCCATCACGGTGAATGCACCGGAGCGGCTGGCTGATGTGAAAGTTCCGCGCCGTGCCAGCTACATCCGCGTGATGATGCTGGAGCTCAACCGCATCGCCAACCACCTGCTGTGGCTGGGCCCATTCCTGGCGGATGTGGGCGCTCAAACGCCGTTCTTCTACATCTTCCGTGAGCGGGAGATGATCTACGACCTCTGGGAAGCGGCCACCGGTCAGCGGATGGTCAACAACAACTACTTCCGCATTGGTGGTGTTGCGGCTGATCTTCCCTATGGCTGGCTGGAGAAGTTGGAAGACTTCTGCAACTGGTTTGGTCCCAAGATCGATGAATACGAAAAGCTGATCACCAATAACCCCATCTTCCGCCGGCGGATTGAGGGGCTGGGCACGATCACCCGTGAGCAGGCCATCAACTGGAGTTTGTCGGGCCCAATGCTGCGGGCCTCAGGCGTGGCCTGGGATCTGCGCAAGGTTGACCACTACGAGTGCTACGACGATTTCGATTGGGAGGTGGCCACGGCCCAAGAGGGCTGTTGCTTTGCCCGCTACCGCGTGCGTCTGCAGGAGATGCGCGAATCGCTGAAGATTTTGCGCCAAGCGGCTCAGCAGATTCCTGGCGGCCCCACCGAAAATCTGGAAGCCAAGCGTCAGCTGGAAGGCAAAGACAGCGAGTTCTATGGCTTCGATTATCAAATCGTGGCCAAGAAAGTTGCCCCCACCTTCAAGATCCCCAATGGGCAGCTCTACACCCGTGTGGAATCCGGCAAAGGTGAGCTTGGTGTGTTCCTGATGGGCAACAACGACGTCACCCCTTGGCGTTGGAAGATCCGTGCCGCTGATTTCAACAATCTGCAGATCCTTCCTCACCTTTTAAAGGGTGTGAAGGTGGCCGACATCATGGCGATCCTCGGCTCGATCGACGTGATCATGGGGTCCGTCGACCGCTGA
>JAAXIH010000193.1:4336-5854 GCA_012270465.1 Synechococcus sp. | reverse complement strand
GGTGTGATGCATTTCCAGCAACTGTTGCGCTGGTGCCATGAGGCCTATGAAGAGAGCCTCGAGCGCTTTGGCCTCGAGCCGGCCGCGCTGTTTCCAACCCCAGGCCAGCAGCTTGATCTGTTGCTGCCCATCACCCATTGCAGCGCTGATTTTTTGGCGCCTTTGATTTGCGGTGATCCATTGGCGATTGCGTTGAAGCCCGAGCCGTTGGATGCCACTGCTTTTGAGGTGGCCTACAGCTTTTCTTCAGCGGGGCGTCCGGTGGCCCGCGGACTAACGCGGCATCAGTGCATTGCCGCCGCGGATCGTCGCCGTGCGCCGCTGCCGGAGGGGGTGCAGCGCTGGCTTCAGGCCTCAGCGCAGCCTTGAGCCCAGTGCTGCCAGCGTTGTCGCTCCCACTTGCCCTGGGGGTTGGGTGCGAGCTGAGGGCAGAGCTGCCATCGCTTGGGCCGTTGCGCCGGCGGCAGGCTGCTGCTGCGCATCTCGAGCTGCGCCGTCACCGCATCAGCATTGGCGCCCGCTGAGGGCTTAACCAGGCCAATCAGCCGCTGGCCCCATTGGGGATCGGGCAGTCCCACCACCAGCACCGCCTCGACTCCTGCAAGGCCGCCGAGAGCCGCTTCAATTTGTTCTGGAAACACCGTGGCCCCGCCGCTGTTGAGGGCGCCATCGAGCCGGCCGAGGAGTTCTAGCCCCGCTGGCCCGAGACGCCCTGCATCACCGCTATGCCACCAGCCGTTGGCATCGGCAAACGGCTGCACCTGATCGCCGTTCAGCCAGCCGGGGCTGAGCCGCTTGGTTTTCACCGCCACGGCGCCGCTGGCTGGATCGAGCTGCAGCTCCACATCGCTCAATGGTTCACCGCAACCGCTTTGACCCGCCAGAAACTGGGCGGGATCGGTGGCGCAGACCATGGCGGCTGTTTCGGTGCTGCCATAACAGGGGCTCAGCGGCAGCTGCAGCTGGCGGGCTTGATCAGCCAGCTCTGCGCTGAGGGGGCCGCCGCCAATCCAGAGCAGCTGGAATTGCTTGAGCCAGATGCGGCCTGAGGGATCGCTCATGAGCCGCTGCAATTGCGTGGGCACCAGCGACATCACCGCATTGCGGCCGCCGCAGCTGAGGTTGCCGTGTTGCTCCAGCAGCGCATCGGCAGCTTTCATCAGCTCAGGAGCAATGGCCACCAACGGCGCTTGCCACTGGCGCGCCCTGATCTGGGGCATCAGCCCCCCCATGTGATGGCTGGGCAATGGGTTCACCAGCCGCACGCTGCTGGGATCAACCCCAATGCCTTGCAGCCAGTTCGCGCAGCTGCTGGCTGATTGCTCCAGGTTCTCCCAACTCTGCAAGCACCACTTGCGCCCGCCACTGCTGCCGCCGCTGCCAATCACCACACCACTGCCTTCTGGCCACTGCTGGCAGCAGGCCATGGCATCGCGGCCCGCTTGTTCTTCCAGCGCACTGGCCCGTAGCTCCCAGCCGCTCATGGGCCGGCGGCCTCCCAGACCTGCTGCGGGATCG
>JAAXIH010000193.1:0-4236 GCA_012270465.1 Synechococcus sp. | reverse complement strand
TCGAGGGCCACCGGCAGCCGGCGGCCGAGGGCCAGCAAGCCGGCATGGTCGCTGGGCGGCAAGGGTTGCTCGAGCCATTGCAGCTTGCTCTCGTTTTGCAACCGCATGGCCCAGCGCCCAGCGGTGGCGCGATCCCAGCCGCCATTGGCATCGAGCCGGAGCAGGGCGCCGTTGGGTAGGTGCTCCAAGAGCTGCTCCAGCAGTTGCAGTTCGGTGTCTGGATCCAGCACCCCCACCTTCCACTTGGCGACCAAGGCCGAGGCGTTGGTCTCTTGCTGCCGCAAGGTCTGCTGCAGCGCCGTGATGGCGTCGGCACCAGCTGGTAGCAACACCGCTGAAGCCGGGGCCGGGAGCCATGGCCCGCCAGGCAGCCCCGCCAGCTCAGCCAAGGCCAGCCCGATCGCAAAGGCCACAGGGCCAGGCAGGGTCCTGATCGTTTGCTCCAGGTGCTCGATGCTGCATTCAGCCGGCAGTGCGGCGACTGCATCGGCGCAATGGCCGTGCTCAGCCGGCAAGGGCGCGGCCTCCCCCCAGCCGATGCCGCTGTTCTGGGAGTCGTCTAATCGCAACAGCCAGCCGCGCCGTTCACTCCAGGGGCCGCAGGCGGTGAGCAAAGGCGGCTGCAGCGCCCACTGGTATGGGCGCCAGTGCAGTTGCATCAACGTCCGAGCCAAGGGGCAATGCCCAGACCAATGGCGAGCCCAAGGCCGCTGAGGGCTTGAAAGCGCAGGGCCAAAAACTTGCTGCCGCTAATTCGCTGCGGCTGGTGGTGATGCTCCCGCAACAGCCGAATCAGCTGCGCTGCAGCGGGCAAGCCGATCACGCTCAGTAGCGCGGTGGAGGGCCACTGGCGCTCCAGCACGGGCAGCCATTGCAGGGCCAAGCTGGCAGCCACCAGCCAGGGCACCACGGCCGCGGCTTTGGCCGTGCCCAGCTTCACCACCGGGGAGCGTTTGCCGTGGGCAGCGTCTTCCTCGACCTGATGAAAGTGGGAGCAGAACAACACCAAGGTGGTGGCCAGCGCTGGTCCGGAGCCCAGGCTCAGCGCCACCTGCCAAGGCACAGCAGCCGGCAGGCTCGTTGGTGGCTGCAGCGCCATCAGCGCAGCGGCCGTGGCGAAGGGGCCAAAGGCCAACCAGCACAGTGGTTCGCCCAGGCCGCGGTAGCCCAGCCGAAAGGGCGGACCTTGGTAGAGGTATCCCAGGGCGCAGCAGATCAGCACCAGCAGCAGCACCACCGGTTGGCTGCGTAGGGCCACCAGAGCCATCAGCAGCAGGCCGCCAGCGAGCAGGCCATTGGCAATCCAAGCGATGCGATCGCGGCGGCCGGTCAGGGCCACCAAGGAATGGGGTTTGCCAACGCTGTCGACACCGGTGTCGTCGTCAAAAACGTCGTTGCTGAGGTTTTCCCAACCCAGCAGCAGCACCGCAGCCAGCAGAAAGAGGCTCAGCTGGCCCCAGCGGGGGTCTAACCCCTGACTTTGCAGCCAACCACTGGCCAAAAGCGCTGGCATCACTGCCACGGAGTACATCGGCCATTTGATGGCCGCCTTCCAGAGCGCGTAACGGCTTGCGACGACCTGGGGCTCAGCCATGGCTGCCCGGCACTACGGGCCACGAGAGACCCATACATTTGAGCAGTCCCCCGGTTGTGTGGTGCACCAGGCCCCCCGCTTCACCGACTTGCTCAGCCAGGCTGCCGCCTACGGGCAGTGCCTGGAGGATGGTGCTGTGCTCAGCCTGGCGCTGCCCTTGGCTGCACTGGACCCACTGCAGGCGCTGCCGCAGTTGCCAGGGGGTGATCGCTTCCGCGCGCTTTGGGATAGCCAGCCCGGCCTCTGTTTTGCCGCCACGGGCGTCTCGCAGCAGCTGGAGCTCAGCGGCCCACGCCGCTTTGAGCTGGCCCAGCGCTTCTGTCAGTTGAGCCTGTCGCGACTGCAGGACGGCGCGCCTGAGGCTCCGGCGTTGGCCCGCCCGCGCGTGTTGCTCGGGTTTTCGTTTTTTGAGGCGCCGCTGCTTGAGGCGGCTGAGCCCCTGCCTGGGGTGCGGGCGGTGCTGCCGCGCTGGCAGCTCAGCCGTCAGGGCCGCCAGTGCTGGTTGCGCTTATCGCGCAGCCTCGGGGGGGAGATCACCCCGCGCTTGGTGGCTGAAGAGCTGTGGGAGCAGGCGCGCGCGCTGGAGCAGGCTGAGCCGCCCGAGCCTGCCTCGGCCTTTCCCCGCTTGCTGAGCCGTAGCCCTTGGCATGGGGCCTACCGCCAAGCCATGGATCAGGCCTTGCACCTGGTGGGCGATAACCAGCTGCGCAAATTGGTGCTGGCGGTGCGTCAGCAGCTGCAGCTCGAGGCGCCTTTGGATCCCCAGCTGCTGCTCAAGGGCTTGCGCCAACGCCATCGCGGCAGCTGCCGCTTCCTTTGGGGGCTCGCCGATGGCGGTGATCTGGTGGGGGCCTCGCCAGAGCGGTTGTTGGCGGTGCGCCAGGGCCAGCTTCGTTGTGATGCCTTGGCTGGAACGGCGTCGCAGCATCAGCCGCCAGAGCAGTTGCTGCAATCCAGCAAGGATCGCCATGAGCATGAGCTGGTGGTCGAAGCGATCACAGCCGTGCTGCAGCAGCAGGGGCTGGTTCCCCATCAACCGCGTCATCCCCGCTTGGCCAGCCATGGCCCCCTGCATCACCTGCACACACCGATCACGGCGTCATTGGCCGGCCAAGACCCCCTGGCGTTGGCAGCGGCATTGCATCCCACCCCTGCTGTGGCTGGTTTGCCCCGCCGCGAAGCGATGGCCTGGTTGCGGCAGCTTGAGCCCTTTGAGCGGGGCGCCTATGCCGCTCCGATTGGTTGGATCGACAGCGCCGGTGATGCGGAGCTGCGGGTGGCGATTCGCAGCGGCGTGCTGCGTGGTTCGCGGCTTGAGCTCACCGCCGGTGCGGGCTTGGTCAAGGGCTCGGTGCCTGAGCGGGAATTGCAGGAGGTGGCCCTCAAGCTCGAGGTGCTGCAGCAGCAGCTCACCGTTAGCCCTGCAATAAATGCTGTTGGGTGAGATCAGCCAGGGGAATCTTCCCGAGCTGCTCCACTTCGCGGATGCCGGTGGGGCTGGTGACATTGATCTCGCTGAGGTGACCAGCGATCACATCGATGCCGACAAAGAACAGCCCGGCCTCGATTAAGGCGGGCCGCAACACCTCGCAGATCTGCCGCTCGCGGGGGCTGAGGTCGGTGGCTTCCGGTTGTCCGCCTACAGCCAGGTTGCTGCGGAATTCACCCGCCTTCGGTTTGCGGTTAACGGCGCCCAGCGGCTCGCCGTTCACCAGCAAGATGCGCTTATCGCCCTCACTGACCTGGGGCAAAAACGCCTGGATCATCACCGGCAGTTGCTGCTGCTGCGTGACCAGTTCCAGCAGGGCTCCCAGCCCTGGGGCCTGGCCGCTCGAGCGGATCACCCCCTGACCAGCGCGCCCACCCAGGGGCTTCAGCACCACCTCGCCATGGGTGGACGCAAATTGGCGCAACAGCTCCACATCGCTGGCCACCAAGGTGGGGGCCATCAGCTCCGGGAACTGCAGTGCGCCCAGCTTTTCGTTCCAGGCCCGCAGGCTGGCCGGGCGGTTGAGCACCTGCACGCCTTGGCGCTCAGCCAGCTCAAGCAAGTGGGTGGCATAGAGGTAGGCCTCATCCACGGGTGGGTCTTTGCGCATCCACACCCGCTGGAAATGGCTGAGGGGCTGCCAACAGGCTTCCCCCGCGCTGTACCAAGGTTCAGCGGTGATCGGCGCGGCCAGCACGCGGGGACCCCCTTCTCCGGCTGCCAGGTCGCTCGGTTGAGCGGCCCAGATCTCCTCGCCGGCCCGTTGGCCGGCTTGCATCAGCGCAACGCTGCTGTCTTTTTCAGGGCGCAGGCGCCCAATCGGATCAATTAGGAAAAGTTGGCGCCCCACGCTGCTCTGGCTCCGTGATCAGGCCAGCAGGCCATCCAGTTGGCCGCTGCGTTCGAGCGCATAGAGGTCATCGCAGCCACCCACGTGCTGACCATTGATGAACACCTGCGGCACGCTGCGGCGTCCGCCGGTTTTGGTCGCCATTTCGTCGCGGGCCGCTTCATCGCCATCGATGGCGTGATCGGTGTAGCTGACCCCTTTGCGGTTCAAGAGGTCTTTGGCGCGGATGCAGAACGGGACAGACCGACAGGTGTAGAGCTGGAACCTGGCCGCGAGCCGAGTGCGCTTGGTGGGGCGGATAGG
>JAAXIH010000014.1 GCA_012270465.1 Synechococcus sp. | reverse complement strand
TGCGTCAAGATGGGCCGCTGAGCAAGTGATGGCGATGGCAGACACCTTTCAGGTGCAAGTGGAATTCGAAGGTCAAACGCACACCTTCCCCTGCCAGAGCGATCAGACCGTCTTGGCTGCTGCTGAGGCCGCCAATGTGAGCTTGCCGAGCTCCTGTTGTGCGGGCGTGTGCACCACCTGCGCCGCCAGCATTCGCTCCGGTGAGCTGCACCAGCCCGATGCCATGGGTGTCAAAGAGGAGCTGCGCCAAAAGGGCTTTGCCCTGCTGTGTGTGGCGCAGCCCCGCAGTGATGTGCAGCTGCTGGCCGGCCAAGAAGATGCGCTCTACGAGGCGCAATTTGGTCAGTACCAAAAGTGAGGTTGCAGCCGTTTGAGCTGGAACTGGTGATCGAGCCGCAGCGCTGGCAGCAAGGCCGTGTGGCGGCCTGCCGCCAAGCCTTGGCTGCCCACGGTGAGCCCTTGCGCTGGGCGATCACCGCGGCTGAGCCAAGGCCTGAGGGGCAATGGTTGCGGCTGGAAGCCGTGCTGCTGGTGTGAGCGAGCCGCTGCCCACGCTGCTGGTGATCCCTACAGGGATCGGCTGTGATCAGGGGGGCTTTGCCGGTGATGCCTTGCCTGTGGCCCGTCTGCTGGCTGCCGCGAGCGATTGCCTGATCACCCATCCCAATGTGATGAACGGGGCAGCCCTCTATTGGAGTGATCCCCGCATCCATTACGTCGAGGGCTGGAGCCTGGATGCGTTCTCCAAGGGCCTGCTGCGGCTGCGGCCCCAGCGCCGCCAGCGCATTGGCGTGCTGTTCGACGCTGGCATTGAACCCGAGCTGCTGTTGCGTCATCGCCAGGTGCTGGCGGCAGCACGGGCCACCTTGGGCCTGGAGATCGGCCCAGAGCTGGTCAGCGATGAGCCCCTCGGCGTCAGCCTGAGCCAAGCCTCCAGCGGCAGCAGCTGGGGCGAGCTTGCGCAACCCGGTGCGCTGCTGCGGGCTGGCTCACGCCTGAAGCAGGAGGGCGCCACGGCGATTGCGGTGGTGGCCCGTTTCCCTGATGACAATGGCAGTGATGCCCTGCAGGCCTACCGCAGCGGCAGTGGCGTCGATGCGTTGGCCGGTGCCGAGGCGGTGATCAGTCATTTGCTGGTGCGCGAGCTGCAGATCCCCTGCGCCCATGCCCCCGCCCTGGCGCCGCTTGAGCCGATGGCTGATCTCGATCCGCGCGCGGCTGCTGAGGAGTTGGGCCACACCTTTTTGCCCTGCGTGCTGGTGGGGCTGAGCCGGGCGCCCGATCTCTGCTCGGCCTCAGAGCCGTGGCGGCCCCAGGAGTTGGCGATTGATCAGGTGGGCGCGGTGGTGGCTCCCGCGGGTGCCCTCGGTGGGGAAACCGTGTTGGCCTGCGCTGATCGCGGCATTCCGATCGTGGCGGTGCGCAGCAACGCCAGCCTGTTGCAGGTGGATGCCGCTGCATTGGATCTTGCTGTGGTTCCAGCGGCTGACTACAGCGCCGCGGCTGGTGTGGTGTTGGCTCTTCGCGAGGGGCTCGACCCCCGGGCGTTGGTGCGGCCGCTCAGCGCTGGCTGAGGTTCAGCAGCAGTTGGTTGAAAATTTGCTCGCAGCGGGTGTTGCGTTGGGCCATCAATTCATGGCTGCGCACTTGCAGCAGGGATTCCCCCAGGTTGTCGGCATCGGAGCGGTCGCAGATCACCGTGACGTACTGGTTGGGCTTGAGCCCGCGGCGAAAGCTCTCGCTCGCGTAGATCAAGGTGGGCAGCTGTGGGTGATATTCCGGGGTCAGTCCAGCGGCTTTCAACACATCCATCGCCAGATCTTGGCTGGGGGTTGGAATCACCGCTTGATGAAAGGCCACGGGCGCCGGGTGGGGTGCTCGCCCGGTGTAACCAGAGGCTTGGCGCAGCTTGTGCGATGCGATGAATCTCTTCTTTCTCCTGACCAGCTCTTAATTCACGTTGCTTAGCGCAGGCAGGCCATGGGGTGGCGGGGTGGCACATCCAGGGCCCGGGCGACCCCCGGATGGCAGACGGCGCCTTCCACGGTGTTGAGCCCTGAGAGCAGCTCGGGACGCTCGGTCACTGCTTCGGTGAGGCCGCGTCCAGCAATGGTGACGATGTAAGGCAGCGTCACGCTCACCAGCGCTTCGGTGGAGGTGAACGGAACGGCGCCAGGCATGTTGCCCACGGCGTAGTGCTGCACGCCAAATTTTTCGATCACCGGCGCCGTATGGGTGGTCTCCTCGCTGCTGGCGATGCAGCCGCCCTGGTCGATGGCCACATCGACGATCACCGAGCCGGGGCGCATCTGCTGCACCAGGGCTTCATCCACCAGGGTTGGGGCCCGGCCGCCCGGGGTGAGCACGGCACCGATCAGCAGATCAGCGGTGGGAATCACGCGCTCGATCAAGCCGCGGCTGCTCACCAAGCTGACCAGGCGTCCGCGCCGGTCGGCCTCCAGATTGCGCAGCCGCTGGGGGGAGCGATCCAGCAGCATCACCTCGGCATCCATGGCTGCTGCGATGCGGGCCGCATTCCAGCCCACGGTGCCGGCGCCTAAGACCACCACCCGAGCTGGTTTGACCCCGGTGCAGCCCCCGAGCAGCACGCCGCGACCGCCATGGGGACGCTCCAGCAGGTAGGCCCCCACTTGAGTGGCTAGCCGGCCAGCGATTTCGCTCATCGGCGCGAGCAGGGGCAGGCTGCCGTTTTCCAGCTGCACCGTTTCGTAGGCGATTGAGGTGCAGCCGCTCTCCAGCAGGGCCTGGCCAACAGCGGGGTAGGCCGCCAGGTGCAGGTAGGTGAACAGCACCATGTCGCGGCGCAAAAAGCCGAACTCCTCGGGCTGCGGCTCTTTGACCTTCACCACCAGGTGAGCGCCCCAGGCCTCCTCTTTGGACACCAGGGCCGCTCCAGCGGCGGCAAAGCTGGCGTCATCAATGCCAGCCCCTTGGCCGGCGCCTTGTTCAATCCGCACCTCTAGGCCGATGCTCACCAGTTCGCGCACGGCATCGGGGGTGAGAGCCACCCGTTGCTCATCGGGCTTGATCTCCCGAGGAATGCCGATGCTGCTAATCGAGGCGGCGGGTTGGGGAGCGGCCATGGTGGGTTGGTGCTTCTATCAGCCTGGCGATTCCTAGCCTTCGGCGCCAGTGCTGGCGGCGATCGGCATGCGCCAACCGCAACCGAAGGAGCGGGCACTCAGTTTGAGCACCGGTGCCGCCTGGCGCCGTTTGAATTCTGACCGTTTCAGCAGTCGCCAGATCCGCTGGACGGCGTCACTGGGTTCGCCGCTGGCGATCAGCTCTTCCGGCGAGGCGTGCTCCTCAATGAAGCGCTGCAGCAGGCGATCGAGATAGGGGTAATCCGGCAGTGAGTCGCTGTCTTTTTGATCGGGTCTCAGCTCGGCGCTGGGGGGTTTGCTCAAAATCGCGTCCCCGATAACGGGGCCGCCTACTGGCAGCCCGCAGCGTTGCCGTTCGCTGGCGGCAGCCGGGCTATCGAGCCAGCGCGCCAGACCAAACACTTCGCTTTTGTAGAGATCACCAATGACGGCCAGGCCGCCATTCATGTCGCCATAGAGGGTGCAGTAGCCAACGGCCAGCTCCGATTTGTTGCCCGTGGCCAACAGCAGTTGGCCTTCGCTATTGGCCACGGCCATCAGCAACGTGCCGCGGATGCGCGACTGCAGGTTTTCGGCGGTGATGCCCTCGGGCCGTTGCCCCAGCGCTGGGTTCAAGCTGCCGTCGTATTGCTGCATCAAAGGCTCAATCGGCACCGTGCTGGTGGCCAGGTTCAGTCGCTTGGCGAGGGCCAGCGAATCATTGAGCGAACCCTCTGAGCTGTAGGGCGATGGCATCAACAGCGCCCGCACCTGCTGGCTGCCGAGGGCCGCAACGGCCAGGGCTGCTACCAGGGCCGAATCAATGCCGCCGCTGAGGCCAAGCAAGGCCTTGCGGAAGCCACATTTGCGGGCGTAGTCCTGCACCCCGAGCACGAGCATGCGCCAGAGCTCGGCTTCCGGGCTCAGGGGCTCAGCTGGGGTTGGGCTGGCGGTGGCTTCGCTGTCCCAAATCTGCAAAGCGCTCTCGCCGCAGGGCAGTTGCTGTTGCAGCGCCCCACTGGCGTCCAGCACAAAGCTGTTGCCATCAAAAATCAGCTCATCGTTCCCCCCGACCTGATTGACGTAGAGCACCGGGCATCCCAAGCGCTGCTGGGCGGCCCCGGCCAGCTGCCGGCGACGTTCTGCCTTGCCCTGGCCAAAGGGGGAGGCCGAGAGGTTGATCAAGAGATCCGGCTTGAGCGGTTGCAGCTCCGCGATCGGATCGCAGAGCGGCGCGCTGCGGCCGCTGATTTTGGGTTCCACCCAGAGGTCTTCGCACAAGGTGAGCCCGAGGCGCTGACCGCCCCAGCTCAGCAGCGCGGGTTGATCACCGCTGTGGAAATAGCGCTGTTCATCAAAGACGTCGTAACTGGGCAGCAGACGCTTGCGCGCCACCAACCGCCAGCCGTTGTGCTCCACCAGGGCCATGGCATTGAACAGCCGCCTGCCGCTGGTTTCGACCACCCCCAGCAGCAGCCCAAACCCAGGTGGCAAGGCGCCACTGAGCTGATCGAGTTGGCGGTCTTGTTGCTGTTGCAGGGCCGGTTGCAACAGCAGATCCCGGGGCGGGTAACCCCAGAGGGCCAGTTCAGGGGCCAAAGCCAGTTCGGCTCCGGCTTGGGCGGCTTGCAGGCACTGCTCCTGCAGGCGCTGCCGATTGCCCTGCAGATCACCGACCAGCGGGTTGGATTGGATCAGTGCGATCCGCACAGGGGAGGTCGTCGATGCTGAAACCGTAAAGGTTCTGCTGCGCTAAGTCCGTGAGCAACTCGCTGGGGACCAGTTCGGGGTTGGGGTGATGCCGCACCGAGGAACTCGCAGCTGCTGGAATTTCCAGGGGCAGCTGCACCACGTGGGGGCAGAGCGCTTGCAGTTGCTGGAGGTCTTCAGCTTGCAGCGGCCAGCCTTGGCGCTGCACCACGGCGATTGAGCAGCTGGGCAGCCAGGTTTCTACGGCATACCAGCGAGGAATTTGTGGCACCAGATCGGTCCCCACCACAAACACCGGCTCGTCTTCGGGGAAACAGCGGCGGGCTGCTTCGATGCTGTCGATGGCGCGGCGGCTGCTGAAGTCTTGGCGCAACTGCAGCCGCTCGCTACCGGCCTGCTCGCTGAGGCTGTCAACCACGGCTCCCAGCAGGGCAGCCCGCACCGCGAGCGGTGCACCGTGTTGCTTGAAGGGGTTGTCACTGGCCCAGGTGCAAACCCGCGGGTAGAGCTGCATCAGCCCGGCGAGCACGGCGCGATGTCCCACCGTTGGCGGGTCAGCACTGGTGCCAAAAAGCGCCAGCTGGGAGCTCATGGCAATCCCACTTCAGGGCTCCAGCTTTGGTGGTGGGCCAGCCAGCGCTGGGCTTGGGGGTCGGCCCGTTGCAACCGCCGCAGCAGGCTTGCCGGCCGGGCCGGTCCGCGATGGGCGGAGAGCAGCAATTGGCGGGCCGCTTCACGGCCGGTGATGCGGGTGCCATGCACGGCAAGGGCGGCTTGGGCCAGGGCCACTGGGGCTGCCGGGGCCAGGCTGAGCCCACCGCTGAAGGGTGCCGCCATCAGCAGCACCTGCTTGATCAAGCTCAAGGCCCCTTGCAGTCCCCACTGCACACCACCAATCACCAGGCTCTGGCGCCCCACCCGTTGCAGCAGCCTGCGGGCTGAAGGGCCGCGCAGCCGCACGCCATAGAGCTGGGCCAGTTGCACGATCAAGGTGCTGTCGACCGCAGCGCTGCCGGCCAAATCCAGCAGCATCAAGGGATTGGCGGCTAAGCCGGCGGCTTTGATGCTGGCGCAGCGGCCAATCAAGGCCTGGGCCGCTTGCTGGCGTTGGCCCAGGCGCCAGGCCAACAGGCGTGCACTGAAGTGGTCGGCGGCGCGCAGGCTGTTGAGGGCCAGGAGCAACTCCCCGTGGGACTCCAGCAGGTCATCGAGGTGCTGCTGCAACGCTCCCAACTCAGGAGCGGCAGCTTGGCGGCGGACGCGGCCATCGGCGAGCACAACCGGCCGCCTTGGCGCGGCGGCCACCCAGAGCAGGGGCTCATCGCTGCTGCAGCGCTGCTGGATGGTGTCGGTGAGTTGGCGCCGCTCCAAGCGGCTATAGGCATCAGCGCGGTTGGCCACCAGCAGCACGGGCTTGCCGCTGTCTTGCAGGGTTTGGAAGGCCGCCAGTTCCGGCGCGCTGATGTCGCCATCGATCACCATCACCACCAGATCGCTGCCGGTGGCCACCCGCCGTGCCAAGCGCTCCCTGGCGGGAGCGGCGATCTCATCAATGCCTGGGGTGTCCACCAGTTGCAGCTGGCCGTCGTCACCCCATTGGCGGTGCCAATCGACGGTGTGCTGGCGCCGGGTGCTGCCATGGGCCACATCGGTTTCGAGGGCTTCAGCGCCGATCAAGGCATTGATCAAGCTGCTTTTGCCCACGCCCACGCGGCCGAACACCGCCAAGCGCAGTTGCCGTTGTTGCAAGCGCTGCAGCTGCCGGTCGAGACCTTGAAGCTCAGGGCCCAGCACCGATTGTTCCCGGCGGCTGAGCTGCAATCCCTCCCGCCACTGGATCAGGGCGCGGGTGATGGTGGCGCTGCGCTGCTTGTCCATCAGGCTTGCGGCTCCACCCTCGGACGGGTCCAGCCGGCCAGAACAGCGAGGACCACTTCCGCGCCGATCAGGCCCACGAAGGCACCAAATTCATCGACCACCACCCGCACCGAATCGCGGCTGCGGCGAAAACTGGTGAGCAGCCGATCAGCGCGGATCATCTCAGGCACGAATTCCACCGGCTCCGAGACGCTGGCGGCGCTGGCGTGCCCCCGGCCCTGCACCAAAGCGGTGAGCAATTGATCGCGGCTGGCCACCCCCAACACCTCATCGACTTCCTCCCCCAGCACCACCCACCAGGGCGAGTCGTCACTGAGCAGAAGATCACGCAGCTCATCGAGCCGGGTTGAACCGTTGAGAGTTGGGGCCGACACCCGCGGCAGCATCAAATCCCTGGCCGTGAGGTCATTGAGTTG
>JAAXIH010000029.1 GCA_012270465.1 Synechococcus sp. | reverse complement strand
TTGCGGCCGTAGAGAACGATGATGTCGCAGAACTCGCAGTTGAACGGGCAGCCGCGTGAGAACTGCACGCTCATCGAGTCGTAGGCCTCGAGCTGCAGCAGATCGAAGCGGGGAATTGGTGTGGCGGTCACATCGGGCTTGTCGCCTTCTGCGCTGAAGCGGCCGCTGCGCTCACCGCGCTCGATCGCTTCGATGAACATCGGCAGGGTGATTTCACCCTCATCGAGCACCTTGAAATCGGCTAGATCCAGCTCAGGTGCATCGGGGGTGGAGCTGGCGAAGGGGCCGCCAACGGCCACAGGCAAACCACGCTCTTTGGCGTTGGCAATTTGCACGGCCATGTCGTCCTTCTGGACGATCATTCCGGAAATAATCACCAGCTCAGCCCAGTTCCACTCGGCTTCGGTGACCTCGCGCACATTGCGGTCCACCAGCTTCATCTCCCACTGCTGGGGCAGCAGGGCAGCCACGGTGACCATGCCAAGGGGCGGCAGCAGCACCTTGCGGTTCACCAGCTCCAAGATCTTCTCGTAGCTCCAGAAGGTCTTGGGGAATTCGGGGTAAATGAACAGGGTGCGCATGCCGTGAAGTTGCGGTGGCGCTGTCGCCTGGTTGTGGCAAACCCTAATCGGTTTCGTCGTAGGAAACGCCACATCTGCTCTAATACCCCCACTGACACAAGCGGCCATGGGCATCGCCCTCTATCTCACCTGGGTTGGCGGATTCCTGGTTACCGCCGTTGTGCTGACCCGTCTGCTGAAGGCCATCAAGCTGATCTGAGTTCAGTCAGACGCCAGCTTCAGCCGGTCTTGGCCGCGCCGAAATAGCTCTTGGCCGGAAATCACCAGGCCAATGGCTCCGAGCACACCGCATGTGGCTCCAAGGCCCCAGCGCATCGTTAACCCCGCTGCGAACAGCCCGCTAATACCGCCGCCGCCTAAAAACGCAATTTGGCCAAGTCCTGCCATGCGTCCGCGCAGCACTTGGGGAGATCCGACTTGGGTGATCAAGTTGGTGCCGGACAGCAGCACGGCCGTTCCCCAGCCGATCAAAAAGGCCATCGCCAGTGTCCAGGCGCGGGGTCCGTCGATGCCGAGGCCCAGCTGAGCCAGGGAGGTCAGCAGGGCACTGCTACCGAGCAGTAACGCAGGCCGTTGGCTGAGCCGAAAGCTGTTGCGCTGCAGCAGCACGCCACCGGTGATGCTGCCGGCGGCCAACACACTGGTGAAGAGGCCCAGATCTTGCGGGCCGGCTCCAATGAAATCCGCTGCCATCACAGGAGCCAAGCCGGGATGGAAAAAGCCCACCAGGCAGAACAGGGCGGTGAAGCGCAGCACATGGCGCAAGTCAGCACCGCAGCCGCGCCAAGCAGCCCAGAGGCTGGCGCTCTCACCTTGCTGGCTGCGCTGCTCCTGCTCCCGCAAGGGGTCCAGCAGCCACACCACACTCACAATCGGCAGGATGTAGGTGCTGGCATCGAGCAGCAGGGCCAAGGCGGGTCCTGTTAAGGCCACTAGCAGCCCCCCCACCGGCGGACCCACCAATTTGCCCACGTTGAAGACCACTGAAAAGCTGGTCAGATAACTGCCCAGTTCGCCGGGGTGTTGCACCAGCAAGGCGCAGTACTTGTTGCGGGCGGTGAGCTCATAGGCACTGGCGATCCCCACCAGCAGGGTGCTGAGCAGCAGCAGTGCGGCCTGCAGAGCCCCTGAGCTGAAGGGCATGGCCAGGGCCCCAACCAGAGCTCCGCCCAGCAGGCCGAATTGGGCCCAAACCAACACCCGCTCGCAGCCATGGCGATCGGTGAGCACTCCGGCAGGCCCGCTCACCACCAGGGTGGGCAGGGCCAAAACAGCGAACTGCAGGGCCACGATCAGAGGGTTGTTGGTGCCGCTCATCAGCACCCAGCCCTTGGCCGTCAGGCCGGCAAAGGAGCCCATCGTGCTGAGCCCGGAGGCCAGCAGGAACAGATTGCGTTGAGCAGGAAGGCTGAAGCGGGCTTGCCTCACGAATGCCGCGCGGCATCAACCATTTCTTGGGCTCCCACCACCTCTCCTTCCAAGTCGTAGATGTCGGCTGCGGTGATCCGCACCGGAACCATGGTGCCAGCGCTGGCGGCGGCTCCGTGGCTGCCCGGGCGAATCCGCACCTCACCATCCACATCGGGTGCAAAGCGCAGGCAGCGGCCAATCAGTTCCCCGCTGCTGGGGTTTTCCTGCTCCACCAACACATCAACAATGCGGCCCACCCAGGCCCCATTGCGCTCGGCGCTAATGGCCTGCTGGGCTTCCATCAAGCGGCCGCGGCGTGCTTCGGCCACCTCCGCGGGCACGGCATTGGGAAGCTCGGCGGCTGGGGTGCCGTCTTCCGGTGAGAAGCAGAACACGCCCACATGGTCAAAGCGCTGCTCTTGCACGAACTGCAGCAGGTGCTCGAACTGCTCTTCGGTTTCGCCGGGGTAGCCAACGATGAAGGTGGTGCGCAGCACCGCATCGGGCAGCTGCTCTCGGATGCGATTCAGCAGTTCGCCATTCACCCCCTCTTGCCAGGGCCGGTTCATGGCCCGCAGCACCTCCGGATGGCTGTGCTGCAGCGGCAGATCCAGGTAGGGCAGCACGTTGGGCACCTCGCGGTAGGCCGCCAATACCTCGGGGGTGAGTCCTGTGGGGTAGGCGTAATGCACCCGAATCCAAGGAATTTCCACCTCCCCCAGGGCCCGCAGCAGTTCCGCCAGCTGGGGTTTGCCGTAGAGGTCGAGTCCGTAGTTGGTGGTGATTTGGCTGATCAAGATCAGCTCCTTCACCCCCTGGGCGGCCAGTTGTTGGGCCTCCGCCACGATCGATTCGATTGGCCGGGAGCGCTGATCGCCGCGCAGTTTGGGAATGATGCAGAAGGCGCAGCGGTAGTCGCAGCCTTCTGCCACCTTCAGATAGGCCACCGCCTCGGAGGTGGTGCGGTAGCGGGGCAGGTTTTCATCAGCCACAAAGGTGGGCACCTGGCTCACCCGGTTCACCCGCTCGCCGGCCTCCACCTGCTCGAGCACTTCAACGATGTGCTGGTAGTCGCCGGTTCCAACGATGGCGCGGGCTTCGGGCAGCGATTCCAGGAGCTCTTCTTGAAAGTGTTGGGCCAGGCACCCGGCAATCACGATCTGCTTGCCCTGCTCAGCCAGGTCCACCAGGGTGCGCACTGATTCAGCGCGGGCGTCCTGGATGAAGGAGCAGGTGTTGACCACCACCACTTGGGCATCGGCTTCATCGGCGCTGACCCCATAGCCCGCTTGGGCCAACAGCCCCAGCATGTGCTCGGTGTCGACACGATTTTTTTCGCAGCCCAGGTGGGCAAAGGCCACCGTGGGCCGGGCGGTGGTTGCTGTGGAAGCCATGGCAGCATCAGCCCAACAGTTCAACGTAAGCCTTGGTGGCAGCTGCTCCCTGGTCATCGCTGTTTGCCCATGACCGGCCGGCTCTAATCGGCGTCTTGCATTTGCCGCCGTTGCCGGGCAGTCCGCGCTGGCAGGGGGATTTCGAAGCCGTGCGTCGCTTTGCCCTAGCCGATGCGGCGGCCTACCTGGCCGGTGGTGCCGATGGCTTGGTGGTGGAGAACTTCGGCGATGCGCCCTTTTTTGCTTCAGCGGTGCCGTCCCACACCGTTGCGGCCATGGCACGCATCGCTGCTGAGGTGGTGGAGGCTGCCGCTGGAGTGCCGGTGGGGATCAATGTGTTGCGCAACGACGCCCAAGCCGCCATGGGGATTGCGGCGGCAAGCGGCGCCTCATTTGTGCGGGTGAATGTGCTCAGCGGCGCCATGCTCACCGATCAGGGTCTGATTGAAGGGCAAGCAGCGGAGCTGTTGCGCTTGCGCCGGCAGCTGGAGGCCACGGAGGTTGGGATCTTTGCTGATGTGTTGGTCAAGCACGCCTACCCGCTAGCGCCCCAACCGATCGCGGAGGCTGTGGAGGATTGCTTGGGCCGAGCCGGCGCCGATGGCGTGATCGTCAGTGGCGTGGCCACCGGCGCTGCTCCTGATCCAGAGGATCTGGCGGCGGCCCGCTCGGCTGCTGGCAGCGCTCCGGTGTTGATCGGTAGTGGTTGCCATGCGGGCAATGCCTCCAGCCTGGGGGCCAGCGCCGATGGCGTGATTGTGGCCAGCTCGCTCAAACGCGATGGCCTCTTGGCCAATCCTGTGGATCCCTTGCGGGTGCAAGCCCTACGCCAAACCTTGGAGCGGTGCCAAACTTCCTGAGTAAGGAAATCAAGAGCGAGTGACAGCCTCACGCCAGCGCCCCGAGCCGCCCTTCCGCCGTTGGGTGCGCCCTGTGATGGGTGGTCTGGCCACCATCGGTGCGATTGACACCGCTTCAATCACCCTCGAGCGCTGGGGTGTGATTGGTGAGTTGGCCTGCCCTGGTGGGGCCGATGGCTGCGACAAGGTGCTCAACAGTGCCTGGGGAACGGTGCTGGGCCAGCCCTTGGCGCTGTTTGGCTTTTTGGCCTACTTGGCCTTGGTGTTGCTCTCGTTATTGCCGCTGATTCCGGCGGTTCAGCAGTGGCTGATTGATCGCCAGAGCAGCAGCGGTGGTTTGACCGCCCGCCGCTTTGGCCGCGGCCCAGATTTGTTTTGGCACCTGGGCTATTTGCTGAGCCTGGGCATGAGCGTGTTCAGCGCAGCCTTGGTGGGCTTGATGCTGTTCAAGATTCAGGCCATCTGCGCCTTCTGCCTGCTTTCAGCCGGTTTGAGCTTGGCCTTGTGGCTGCTGCATTTGCTCGGCCGTGAATGGGAAGACAGCGGTCAGGTGCTATTCCGCAGCGTGATTTTGGTGGTGCTCGTGGGCCTGTTGAGCCTGGCCTGGGTGGCCTCGGCTGATCGGCCGGTTGTGCTGAGCGAGAAGGGCGCCCCACCGGCTGTGACCAGCGTCAGTAATCCCGCCAAATTGGCCCTGGCTGAGCACCTCAGCAGCATCGGCGCTCGCATGTATTCGGCCTACTGGTGCCCCCATTGCCACGAGCAGAAGGAGCTCTTTGGCCAAGACGCTGCCGCCAAGCTCGATGTGATCGAGTGCGCCACCGATGGCAAAAACTCCCAGGCCACGCTGTGCCAAAGCAAGGCGATCGAGGGCTTCCCCAGCTGGGAGATCAACGGCCAGATCGATTCCGGTGTGAAGTCGCTACAGAAGCTGGCTGACCTCAGCGGTTATCAAGGCCCGCGGAACTTCTGATCGGCTGACCGCGCTGCTGCAGCGTGTGGTGCTGCCAGTAGGGAAGGGTTGCCGGGGCATCGCAGCGGAAATGACCGCCGCGGCTTTCCTGG
The DNA here is from genome assembly GCA_012270465.1 of Synechococcus sp. Classification (GTDB taxonomy): domain Bacteria; phylum Cyanobacteriota; class Cyanobacteriia; order PCC-6307; family Cyanobiaceae; genus RCC307. The sequence continues at coordinate 2,156 of JAAXIH010000029.1, read as the reverse complement.
CGGAAATGGGCGGCTTGCAGCAGCAGAACCGTGGTTTGCAGCCGTTGGCGGCATTCCCATAGCCAGCCCAGCTGCTGCTCCTGGCTGCTGCTCAAACTGCGGCTCTGGCCTGGTTCCAGCTGCAGGATCGGCGCCAGGGCGCGCTCAAGATTGAGCTGCTCACGAAGCTGCTCACACTGCTGCAGGGCCTCTTGCAGCTGCCTGCCGCTGCGTTCCACACCAGCGGCCTGCCAGCTCCATTGGCGCAGGGCTGTGATCGGTGCGCCGCAGGGCCCCTGCAACTCCTCTGGTGGTGCCCACTCCAGTGGGCGCTGCTGACAGCCCCCGCTTGCCGCCACCGCATTGGCTGGCGGCTGCAGACGGCTGAGCTGGCTGGCCATCACCAGACATTCGCTCAGCGAGTTGCTGGCCAGGCGATTGGCCCCATGCACGCCACTACTGGCCACTTCGCCCACGGCATAGAGGCCCGGTAGGGAGGTGGCGGCATCGAGATCGGTGGCAATGCCCCCCATCCAGTAGTGCGCGGCTGGAGCCACGGGCAGAGGCACTTGCATGGGGTCCAGCCCCAGCTCGCGGCAGCGCCCCAGGATCGTGGGGAATTGTTTGGTCAGCTTGGCTTCGCCCACCGGGCGCAGGTCCAGCCACAGCTGCGCCAGTTGTTGCTGCTGCATGGCGCGAACCATGGTTCGGCTGAGTTGATCGCGCGGCAGCAGTTCACTGCCACTGGCGAAGAGCGGTTGGCCATCGGCTTGCACCAGGCGTGCCCCTTCGCCGCGCAGCGCTTCTGAGAGCAGGAAATGGGGCGCCCCGGGTTGCATTAAGGCGGTGGGATGGAATTGCACGAATTCCATGTCGCGCAGGTTGGCGCCGGCCTGCCAGGCCATCGCGATCCCATCGCCGTGGGCGCCTCGCGGGTTGGTGGTGTTGGCATATAAGTGGCCGCTGCCACCGGTCGCCAGCACCACAGCAGCGCTGCGCAGCCAGCCCAGCTGGCCATGCCGCAGCACCTGCACGCCGCAGCAGCGTCCGGCTTCTTCCAGCAACTGCAAGGCAATGGCCCCGCGCCACCAGGTCACATTGGGGCGGCGTTCAATGCATTGCTCCAGCAGCTCAACAAGAGCCAGGCCGGTTTGATCCTGGGCATGCAGCACCCGGCGCCGGCTATGGGCGGCTTCCAAGGTGGTGCTGAGGTTCTCGCCTTGGCGATCGAGGTTGAGGCCCAGGCTCAGCAGGTTGGCAATGCAGCCCGGCGCCTGCTGCACCAAGCAATCCACCGCTGCCGGCTCGCACAGCCCTGCCCCTGCCGCCAGGGTGTCGCTGCGGTGCAGAGCGGGTGAATCATCCGCTCCAATCGCTGCGGCCAAACCGCCTTGAGCCCAGCGGCTGGCAGGCGGTGTGCTCATGTCGCGGCTGAGCAAAAGCACCCTGGAACTTGCGGGAAGCTCCAGGGCGCTCATCAGGCCGGCAACGCCACTGCCAATGACCACGACGTCCCAAGGGACGTCAAACAATGATTCCGTGTCTTCTGAAGAGGTGGAAATCAGCGGTACTGGCCGTCGTTGATGCGGTCAAAGCCCTCGTTCAAGGCAATTTCCGGGTCGGTGACGGTGAAGTTCTCTTTGTACTTCTCGAACAGTTCTTTCTGGCGCTCGGTTAGGTCAAGGTCGAGCACATCGTCAACCTGGTCGTAGGGGCCGCCCACCACGATCTTGCCGGCCAGGGTGGGATACATGCCGGGGTACTGCTGGAAGCGGCGCACGGAGGCATTGTTGAGGTCAACCTTGCCGGCAGCTTCGGCGAGCTTGTCGTCAGCCAGGTTGCGAATTTCCGCAGCCTGCACGCTCAGTGGCTGAGTCAGCCAAACACCCAAAACCAGCAGGCTGCAGAGCAGCAGGGTGGATAGGCGACGAAAAAGCCTGGACATGCGGGGCCGATTAAGGGCTGAGCGGCCAGATTACAGAGGGTTGAGCATTGCCGAGCGCTGCGGCCGCGCAGCATTTGCAGTTCTTTAAACCAAGCCGCTGAGTTGGGGGCTCAACAGGGCCAAAGCCAGAAACAAACCATCCACAGCCAAGGTGCTCAGCAAGGCGGCTGCTACCACTTGCCCACCTTCGCTTCGGAGCGACAGCCAGCGCCCCGCCGCCACCATGGCCGCG
>JAAXIH010000042.1 GCA_012270465.1 Synechococcus sp. | reverse complement strand
TAACGCTCTACTGCTGATTCGAAAGGGCCTCAAGGGAGACACCCGATCCTGATGGGCCGGTTGTCCGCCCCTCAAAGCAACGCCCATGGGCACTGACTGGCCTGCTGCTCAAGGATGCGGGCATGGCCACTGGCCACCATCTCCTCACCAATATTCAGCGGCCACAAGTAAATCTCAGCGATGGCGCGGCCATAGCGGTCTTGGCCGATGCGACGGATCATCACCTCATGGCCAACCACCAACTCCTGCAAGTAATCACGAGAAGCCTCAGCCAGTGATCGCTCCTCTGGCGGACCGCTCAGATCTGGCGCATCAATGCACGCCAGGCGAATCGTTTCGCCGCTGCGAGTTCGGCAGGTATCACCGTCATGGCAGCGCTCAATCATCACCGTGGGAGCTGCCAGAGCTGGCATGCCAAGCAACAGCGTGGCCAAGAACACTTGGCCCGACAGCCACAGCGGGGCTGCTGATTTCGCTATCCCATAGGGGCAGAGCTTCACCCGAGCATGGGCTCTGCCAATCCTTGGGCCTAGAGGTGGGTGCCGAGGTTTCCTCATCGCCATTGCGGAGAAGACCGCAGGTTTCCTTTATGGAATGGCCTGCTCATAGGCAATAGACAGAAGAGCCAGCCGAGCCGGCCATGTCATCTGTTATCTCCGTTCTGGCACTGATTGTTCTGATTTACGCCCTCAATGCAACGGCAATGGCCAATGAGGGATGAGGGCTAAGCCCCGTGACGCCAAAAGACTGCGAATAACACCACAGAAGCCAGCTGACCGGCGAGCACGCTGGAGCGGATGCCGAGGCGCTTGAGCGCTGAGCGCGTTGTGGCTTGCTTCAACCAGGTGATCTCGGAATGGTTGGAGGGGGGAGTGGACTCCTCTCCGGGCATGGACTTGGTCCATGGTGTGGTCGCAGGCATCAGGCTTGCTCCAGTGGGGATGGGTTAAGGGCTAGCTCTCCCGTTGATCCTTCCAGCTCTGCTGGCTCGGTGGGGTGAAATCAGAGTGGGATTGTCCTGAGGCTTTGCCTACGCAAGTGCGCCTATCTCTTCACACGCAGGCGAGACAAGACTGGAGATTGGCAACCTGACAGCAGAGGTTGAACAACCATGGCAATCCAAAGGCGTGGCGCCGCAGATCTCAAGGAGTTGCTGGCGCAAAACACCTGCCATGTCATGCCCTGTTGCTTCGATGCCCTCTCAGCACGATTGATTGAACAGGCGGGGTTTCCGCTCACCTTCATGAGCGGCTTTTCCGTGGCAGCAGCACGGGCTGGCCTACCCGACACGGGCTTACTGACGGTGAGTGAAATGCTCGACCAAGGCCGATCGATTTGCGATGCCATCAATCTGCCCGTGATTGGTGATGGCGATACCGGCCATGGCAACGCCGCCAACGTGCACCGAACGATGCACCAATTTGCCCGCGCGGGATTCGCCGGGATCATGCTCGAAGACCAACTCTCACCCAAGCGCTGTGGCCACACGGGGGTGAAGGCGGTGGTGGAGCGTGAGCAAGCGCTCGAGCGGATCCGCGCAGCCGTTCAAGCCAGAGAACAGGGCGCTGATCTTGTGATCATTGCCCGCACCGATGCCCGCGCAGCCCTGGCCGCAAGCCATGGCGAAACGCAAGCGCTCGAAGAAGCGCTCTGGCGCCTGAATGCCTTTGCCGATCTAGGCGCCGATGTGTTGTTTCTCGAAGCACCACGCAGCGAGCAGGAGATGGCTCGCTTCTGCCGCGAGGTTCCAGGCTGGCGCATGGCCAACATGCTGGAAGGGGGGCTGACGCCCCAGCTGCCACCGGATGCTTTGGCAGCGATGGGCTTTCGCTTGGCGGCCTACCCGCTCACGCTGATCTCTGCGGCGGCTTTCGCGATGAAGACAGCACTCTCGGCCTTGCAATCAGGCACAGCACCACAACAGCTCCTGAGTTTTTCTGAGCTCAAAGACCTGGTTGGCTTCCCGGCCTACGACCAGGCCGCCAACAGCAAGTAGCTCGCACAGCCCCCTACTGCTGCAGGGGGCTTGAGCTCACTGCCACGACACCTTGCAGGTCCACACCGTGTTCCTGCCGGTATCAATCGAGGTGCACTGACGATCGGTGATCTCCGCGCCAGCCGGAACACGCTGACGGGCGCGCCCCATCGCTTGACTGGAATTCCAAATCGACTGGGCCGTCGCAGAGCCTGCCCAAGCGGCAGGAGCAACGCCAAGGCTGAGGGCGGCAATGGCCGCAACAGCAATGAGTTTGGTCATGAGATGAAAGGGGGTGTGGGATGGCTCCCGAACACCTGCACCATCACTGCACAGTTTTGGAGCCCCTGGTGCCTGTTGGGTCACCAGCAAAAGGAGTCCTGGTCAAAAGCTGGTGAGACGGTTCCGGCTCATCCAAAACAAATCGTTCAGGCCGCTGCTGCGCTTCAGCCGTCAACACGCCAACACCCAAAAACAGCATCCAACTCAGCGCATCAGCGAACTGCGGTCGTCGAAACATGCCTGCGCTCACCACTGCGGGCAGGCTCGCCGAAAAGCCAGCAGGCTTTCTCCGCTGTTCTCGTGAGTATCACCTGAGGCTTTGCTAAGGCCGCTGAAGGGTTGGGCTCAACGCTGTCTCCGGTTCGCCTTTCTTGTGCCTCCGTATTGGTACTGGGGTTGTTGGGATTGAACCTTCCAACACTCCGGGCAGGCAAAGCGCCAGTTCACCGATGCCGCCGTCCTGATCCGGTAGTGAATCGAGCCGTCCTGACCGCAGTAGTCACAGCGCATGGATGTCATCGGCCAGTCAAAGCGCAGGGAGCAGGGCGCATCAGCCCAGCCAGCGGAACTGAAGGTCATTAAACCGAACCTGTTGGTACGGCCTGCCCATCTTCATCAGCGCGCCAAGCAGCTCTAGACCGATCAAGTCGTTTCTGGAGAAGCCAATGACCACATCAACGCTTCCCGCTCCCGCCGGACTGGTCACCACCGATGGCGAAGGCCACGGCAATGTCTATGCCCGCGAACCACGGATGGAATACGCCGCAGCCGATGCAGGCTGGGGATTCCATGAGCGCGCCGAAAAGCTCAATGGCCGGCTCGCCATGGTTGGCTTTGTTGCCGCACTCGCCACAGAGCTCCTAACGGGCGAAGGCTTGCTTCACAGCATTGGCCTCTAAGGCACTCAAGCCGCACAACAACTTTTGCAGTGAAGGAGGAGACCATGACCTACACAAAGCGTCCCTCACCCAATACAAGCAGCAGCCAACAGCACAAGCGCCGTTGGCGTCTCTGCACCTTGGGAATCGTGGCGAAGCAGTTCGCCACCGATGACCTACTCGGGCAGGGACTCTTGCTCAGAGCCCTCGGCTTCTAAAGCCGGTTCGCTCGGCAAGTCCTCGACAACTGGCTGCAGTCCGCTACTCCACAGGGCTGGATCACGCAGATCCCGCAGCGGCAACCGGAGCCGTTGGGTGGCATCCAACACAGCCACCACCTCAACCCAACGCTCCGCTCCGCGTCCGCCTTGCCCCACAACACGAAAGTGACGAAAGCCCTGTTGCGGCTCTGAACTCGTCCAGTGCTGGGCCAACTTGGTCATCCACCGAGTGTCCCACTTGGGAAGGGGATGGGTTAGCGGCGCTCAACCCATTCCAAAGCGGGCAAGCCCAATTGCTGCCGGATGGGATTGATGTAGGCGTAGTACTGCTCACGCAACGCCGAGCGCGACTGACGCGTTTGCTTGAGACACCGCTTGAGGGCCAATGTGCTGGAGGCGCGATCCACGCATCGCTTCTCCTGCTGCATCACAGCAGCACGGCTGGAGTAGCTGGTTTGCTTCCAACGCTTTTGAGCCTGGAACAGAGCCTGGCGCTGCTCATCACTCAACTGCTCTTGGCGCCTCCACAGCAACATCGGCGTTTTAGCGATGCGCACCGGGCCAGTTGCTGGAGAAGCAGCGGCCGATCCAGTGAGCAGCTCAACGCTGAAAAAAGCCGAAGCAACGGCCAAACAACCAATACCGATCGATGCAGCCGTTTTCATGGGGAGATGTCCAAACAAGACATCTGACGCTCCCACCAGCCCATGACCCAGCTCTAAATGGATCTAGAGGACGAGTGACTGAATTTGACTCGAGTCGCCCTCTACAGAGGAGCGACTTCCTCCTTGTCGCCATCGAGCAAGCCATCAATGAACACAGCGGCGCGGCTCAGCGCTAGCTCGTTGACTTCTTGCACGGCTTGGTTGAGGCGTGAGCGGGTCTGCTCAGACATAAAGGCCTGCTGCAACGCCATCGATGCCTTGAAGCGTTCGGCATCGCTTAACCCCTCAAGGCAATCGTCAATGGATTTGGCAAACAGGGCGCCAGCAATGGCCGCTGCAGCCGAGGGAGAAACGTTGTTCATCCCCGCATGATGCGTACTTTTGTACCAGCGTCAAGAGCTGGGGCCGTCCAGCAATTCATCGATCAGGATCGCTGCACTGCCTTCGGCTAGGTCGTAGAGCTCTTGAATCGCAGCGCCCACACGCTCTCTGGTTTCTGGGCTGATGAAATCAGGATCCAGAGCCATCGAAGCTTTGAACTGCTGGGCAGAGTCCAAGTGCTTCAAGCAACTCTCGAGCGAATCACTGAGCAAAGCGGCGGCCAGGGTGATCGGCGCCGAGGGGGCAATTTGATCGTCCATAGATCCACCGTGATGCGTTGAGGTTGCAACTGGACCGGCCAGGCGGTTCGGTTCTCTCTCCTGCGTCTGTGGTTCGGGTCTAACCCCAGCCTTGGGAACATCGCCACTGCCAGATCCAACCGGCCTATCAGAGCCCCTCAAAGGCTCTGCCAAGCCAGGATTCCTCGCGGGATAAACCAATAGGAGATGAGTTGAAAATTTTTGCCCAACACATAAGAACGAAAAAAATCCCTCAGGTCTGACCAGTCATTGCGATAGGGACTGGGGTACAGCAGGGTGCTGATCACAGCAAAAATCATCACGTGCAAAAAATTGCCGGCGGGGTGATGGCCGAGCTGAAACCCCAGCAAGCGGGCTTCGCTATTGACGCTGAAATCAAGCCCGAAATGGTCGTGGAGTTTGTCGTGCAGCTCGGTGCACTCGCCAATCCCTGGAATCCAGTTCTCAAGAAATTGCACATAGGGATCAGGACCTGACTCCGGCATCACCCCCATGGCAATTCACGCCATTGAAAGGAGCCCTGCGATGGCCTGATGTAGCCGATTCATCCATTCACCCTGGCGGGGCCAGTTCAAGCCTCTGAGCTCGGCTCCTGGGCTTCGCCGCAATCCAGCACCGCTTCAAACAAGTTGGCTGTGGTGTGCTGCGTGAATCCATGGATCTCGCGCACCGCAAGCGCGAGAGATTCCTTCATGGCTTCCGACATGCAGTCAGGCCGCAATGCCAATTGCAACTTGCTGCGCTGCAAGGGCTCCAGCTCATTGAGCTGGCTTTGGATCACCTCACGCAATAGGGCGCCAGCAGCGCAAATGGAGGTGGGGATGGCTTGGGGGTTGTTCATGGCTCAATGGTTGCCGGCCCCCGATCCAGCGTCACCGGCCAGGCACGTTCGGCTTCCACGGTTCGGTCGAATCCAGCCGCCCTTGAAGGCGATCAGGCAGCGCTCTTAGAAGAGAGAGATCCATACCTTGCTGACCATGCTTCGATCAGCCGCTGTTGGACTGAGCTTGACGCTGCTGCCTGCGGCTGGCCTGGCTGGGCTCTCAGATTTCGATCGCACCGCGGAGCGCGTGGCCACAGCGATCTGCATCGGCGTGCACACCGATGCCTCCTACAACCAAGCCTGGGATCAAGGCGCACCAGACGCACGCGCCAATGGCCTCACGGTGGAGCGCATCGAGGCGGTGAAAGCCAGCCAAGGCGTGGAAGCCATTCAGAACAGAGCCAACGAAATGATTCGCGATGTGGGCTGCGAATCACTGATTCCCCAGCAGGCCTATGCCGTGTTTGGGCCATACAAACCACTCGGCCCGAGCTCATTTGATGGTTTCTACGACTGAGAAAAGGCTGTAACGGAATCGATCAGTCGCTTGCAAGGGGCGGCTAGCGAATCAACCTGAAATCACTGGTTCATTCCGAGGTGCCCATGGAGCGCCCACCATCCGACATCCGGCAGAGACTCTTTTTCAGCGCGAGTGCCATGGGTGTTCAAGCCATCGACGATTGCGAGCACAGCTTTGACCATGACCCCAGCCAGGCCATTGCTGGCCTTGGCGCGGCCGTTGTGAGCTGGTGCGTGATGGTTGAGCGCGCCCTCTGGGTGATCTGAAAGGCTCACAGGCGCGCGCTGGCGCAAGGACAACGGTCCGAAGAGAACAACGACACGTAGAGATAGAAGGCTCCGTATTTCGTGTGCGCATTGCTGACGATGAAGCGCTTAAGCAGGCTCACGAGTTAACAAGCAAAACACCAAATCATGAAGCTGATCATTGAGGGCTTTGATGGCTGCCTCTTGATCAGCCAAGCGGCAGCGAAGATCTTCAAGCTGCTCAGAACGATCCAGCCCAACGGGAGGCCTGCCGGGAAACAACGGAATGACCTTGGCCATGAATGGAGTGATCCACGAATGGGTTGACCTTGCCGGCAAGAGCTCACACGGCCATGACTCAAATCAAGGCAAGTCTTTCCAGCTATGTCTGCTGAGTGAGCAAAGACTGAGAAGCCTTAAGAGCAGCTGAGAGGCTGATCGGCGCGATCAACCATCCAGCAATTTGGTAGCAATCAATACCAACTGGTCAGCATTAATACCGATAGACGCCGGCTTTTCCTTCGCATAGGTTGATTACCCAATCCAGACGGAGGCAGCCATGGCAACCATTCCCGCGATCGCCTGCGCCGCCACCGCAGCTGCTGGCTGGCTGTTGATGTTGCTCTACGCGCAACACCACATTCTTTAGGCACTAAACAATTGGCCTGCGCCGTTGGCTGCGCATTAAGTCATTGAGCATGTTCACCATCCCGGCTTGAAAGCTGGTGCCATAGCCGCCATCAGCCAAGGCAGCCCGGATCATGGGCTTAGCCCCATCACGCACAAAAAATGTGATGGGCGTTCGACCGATTCGACTGGCCTGCGTTGGGGTGAGTGCACGTCGTTTCATGGCTCAACAGTTCGAATGAAGGAATCATCAAGCTGATCGCTTCAGACTGACTTGATGAATCTCATCAACCCCTGTGATCTCAATCACAAGTTGATTGATCGAGCCCCATTGGGATGGCTGGCGCATCAACAAACGCCATGCACAATCTGGGCAACATCTTCAAGTTGGGAACTCTGGTGGGCACACTCTTGAGTTGGCCTGCCGCCGCCTTAGCCGACATCCCAGTTCCACGGTTCTCGGTGGGCCAACCGGTCAGCACCGCCCATCAAAAGCTGCTTGACCAAGGCTGGTCGGTGTCAAACGACGCGCTCAAGGCCAACCCAAACCATTCAGAGCATCACCAGCTCAAAGCACCACTACCGTCGCTGATCACTTGCAGCGGCACCGGAGAAGGGCTGTGCGCCTACGGCTACAACCGCAAAGGCAAAAGACTGCGCTTAATCGCGCAGCCGAATGGTTCCTTACTGCGATGGCTTGATGTTCAGTAAGCGGCACTGGTCACTGCGCCGCATTACTTCTCGGGCAGCGTGGGTTGATCTTGAAAATCAGGTTGCTTCTCCAAAGCTTCTTGTTCCCAGCGCCCTGTCGTTGTGGCCATGATCGCTGCAGCAATGGCGAA
>JAAXIH010000109.1:5879-7721 GCA_012270465.1 Synechococcus sp. | reverse complement strand
GCTCTTGGGCTCGAGCCAGCTTCAAGCCCTCCGCAATCACATGCTCAGAGCGGTAGAGCAGCGACCAAATCTCCTGCAGTTGGCGCAACTCGCGCCCTTCGTGCTGCTCAGCCAAGCCACTGCGGCGCAGACCCACACGATTAAGACCCCGAACCCGGCCTGGATGGCCTTCCACCAAACAGAAGGGCGGCACATCCCGGTCGACGCGGGTCATGCCGCCCACCATGGCCATGCGGCCGATATGGACGAATTGGTGAATGCCCAAGCAACCACCAATCACCGCCCGATCTTCAATCACCACGTGGCCCGCCACCTGGATGGCGTTGGACATGATGATGTCGTTGGCCAGTTCGCATTGATGGCCCAGATGGCAGTAGGCCATCAGCAGGTTGCGATCACCGATGCGGGTGATTTCACCCTCGTTGGTGCCGCGGTTGATCGTCACGCACTCGCGAATGGTGTTCTGATCACCAATCACCACCTCAGTCGGTGCACCGCGGTACTTGAGGTCTTGGGGCTCCTGGCCAATGCAAGCCCCCGCAAAAATCTTGTTGTCACGGCCCAGGCGCACACGGCCATCAAGCACCACATGGGGGCCAATCGAGGTGCCAGCGCCGATGCGCACCTCCGGGCCGATCACGGCATAGGGGCCAATGCTGACGCCAGCTTCCATCTGCGCCGCCGGATCAACCACCGCGGTGGGATGAATCTGAGGAGCGAGTGCAGAGCTGCCCATCGTCAATCCACCAACGAGAACATCAGCTCGCCAGAGCAGACCAGCTCACCATCAACGGTGGCTTCAGCCCGCACCTTGCCAAAGCGCTGACGCTTGAGGCTGAGCAGTTCACAAGTAATGCGCAACTGATCGCCGGGCACAACCGGGCGGCGGAAACGAACGCCATCAATGCCAGCAAAAACAAACAAGCCCTTCGGTAGATCCGGCATCTGGGTGACGATCAAACCGCCCACCTGGGCCATGGCTTCAACGATCAACACCCCGGGCATCAGCGGCCGGCCAGGGAAATGCCCTTGGAACTGGGGCTCATTGAAGGTGATGTTTTTAATCGCCACCGCCCGCTTTCCAGGCTCATGCTCCAAAACCCGATCCACCAGGGCAAAGGGATACCGGTGCGGCAGCAGATTCATGATCTGCTCGCTGCTCATCAAGGGGGACTGGGCCGTGGAAGAAGCAGACATTCAGGCAACGCTGGGGAGATCACCGCGGGATGTGACCGCAGCGAGGGGAGCAGAGCTAGCAGCCAGAGCTGCAGCCAACTGGGTATGGAGGTTATGGGACGCCCGGAACGCCATCACCTGCGCCTGCGGCAAGCCCACCAGCGCGAGATCACCAATCAAGTCGAGAAGTTTGTGGCGCACGGGCTCATCGGCAAAGCGCAGCGGTGGATTGACCCACTGCTCGCCGTCACACACCAAGGCGTTATCCAAGGCGCCCCCTTGAATCAACCCGGCTTCCCTGAGCTGCTCCACCTGGTCTTTGAAGCCAAAGGTGCGCGCTGGGGCAATCTCCCGAACAAACGACTCAGGGCTCAGCGCCAGGGTAAACAGTTGACGGCCGATGGCGGGCTGCGGAAATTCAATCGCTGCGCTCAGCAGCAGATGCTCTGAGGGCAAGGCCTGCACAAAGCTGTCGCCGCGCTGGCAGCTGATCGGAGCAGCCAGAGCCGGCAATGGATCCCGCGGCCCCAGGTCCACCAAGCCGGCCTCAGCAATCGCCTCAACCCAGGGCAAGGCCGAACCATCGAGCAGCGGGATCTCATGGCCTTCAATCCAAATCTCCGCCTGGGTCAGCCCCACCCCCGCTAGCGCGGCGAGCAGGTGCTC
>JAAXIH010000109.1:508-5779 GCA_012270465.1 Synechococcus sp. | reverse complement strand
TCCAAATCTCCGCCTGGGTCAGCCCCACCCCCGCTAGCGCGGCGAGCAGGTGCTCCACGGTGGCCAGAGGGCGGCCGCCAATCTCAAGCGCCGTGCACAGGCGCGTATCGCGCACTTGATCAGGCTCGAGTCGTTGTGGCTTTTGATCGGGTTGATCAAGAAAGCCAACCCAAAAGCCTGGCTTGGACCCAGGCTCCAGGCGAACCAGGCAGTCCTGACCGGAATGCAGGCCAACGCCGCGGCGCTCCACAGCGGCCGCCAGCGCAAACGCACGGCTGTAGTCAGAAGCCCAGATCACGCTCAGAACTTAAAGCCAACACCCACGTTGAAGCGGTAGTCGCCAGTCCAGTCGCGCGTGGCCACTTCCAAACGCAGCGGTCCAACCGGTGTGGTGAGAATCACACCTGTACCCACCGAGAAGCCCTGACCAGGCTTGAGCAGCAGCTCACCGGGCTTGCCGGGAACATCGCCTTGGCTGCCGAGCATCGAGCCGGCATCCACAAAGAATTCACCGCTAATGATTTTGAAAATCGGGAAGCGGTACTCAATCGTGGCTTCCACATAGCTCGTGCCAACACCGAGATCGCAGTTACTGAAACCACGAACCGAGTTGTTGCCGCCCACGCAGAAGGCCTCATAAGGGGGGAGGCTTTCGGTGCCGAGCACATTGCCGGCCGTGACCTGGAATGCCATGGCCTGAGGGCAATCCTCAGCTTCGCCTTTCTTGGGCCGGCAACCCTTGTAGAAATTCAGCCAGTTCACCGGAATGAAGTGAGTGGCGGTGACACGCTGACGGTTGTAGGTGGGTGAGTTCTCACCAACGCTGACGTACTGCTCCGACGTCGCGGTTAAGAAGCTGCCGGAACGAGGATTCTTGTTGTCATCGAGATTGTTATATGAAGCAGCGATACGCGCACCAACCAACTGGTTCGTGGCCGAGCAGTTGTAGGCCAGGCAAAGAATCTCATCGGCGGTGGCCCGGGGCGGGCGCTCGCCAGAGTTCTTAAACGGTGCCGCGCCATAGGCCCTGGCCACACCATCACCATTCATGGTCACGGCTTCTTGGCCGCTGAGGCCAAAGATCAATGTCCAGAGGTTTTTCTTGTAGGGATCGCCGCCTCGCAACGGACGGATGTACTGAATGTTGCCGCCGGTGCGCTGCACACGAACCAGATCACCTTCGGGCTCATAGAGATAAAAGCTAGAGCCCCTTAAAACCTTGCCTTGATAGAGGGCAAAAGGAAACTCTTTCGCCTGCCTGATGTTGTTGGCACCTAAATCATCAGTGTTCCAAACGTAATTATTGGGCAGGCCAAGAAGATTGTTGATCGCTGAAGAATCAACAACGGCGGTAGCTGGGGGCTCATAAAAGCCCTTGAGCGTGCGGATGGAACCGTCGTCAGTGCTCTGGAACACCTGGGGAATTTCACGGCTCAGAAAAGCCTTCGTCCGCAGGCCACTGCGGTTGGGGTCTCCCTTGATCCAAGGGATATTCCAACTGATATCTGCCAATGCCCCGTATTGGCCATAGGTGAGGTTGGTGCCCACATCCCAGGCGTTGCCAAAGAGATTGCTCTCCGCCAGTTGCACCTGGCCGAACAAACCCTGGCTTTGGCTGTAACCAATGCCGCCAGAGAGTGAACCCGTGGACTGTTCAATCACACCAAGCACAATCTGAACTTCGCCAGGCTTGGTGGGAATGGGCTTCAAAGTGACCTTCACATCAGCGAAAAGGCCGGTGGCATAAAGGCGCTTGATATCGGCCTCGAGTTCACGCCGGTTGAAGAGTTCACCGGGGCGCAAGGAAATCTCGCGGTCGACAACCCACTCTTTGGTCTTGCCGCGAACGGGCTCACCATCTTCATTGGTGGCATCGCCGTTGGCATTGAGGAACTGAACCTTGATGCCTTCAACAACCCCTTCACGCACCGAAAGCTCCACCACACCTTCCGGGCTCACTCGCGTGGGGCCTGTGATGCGTGCCAGGGAATACCCCTCGCTGGCATACCACTTCTGCAGGGCCTTAACGCGCCGCTCCAGGGTTTTGAGATTGAGGGTGCGGCCGTAATCGGTGGCGAAAACCTCCTCAATTTCTTGCTTGGGCAGCAAGGCATCCGGGTTATTGAGCACCACCTCGGTCAAGACGGGGTTGGGTGACACCGTCACCAGCAATCGAACACCCAGAGGGCCATCAGTGGGCCGAACCCTCACATCACTGAACCAACCGGTGGCATAGATGGCGTCGATGTCCGCCTTTACAGCGCTGCGGCTGGTGGTGGTGCCAGGCCGCACCGTGAGGGAGTCGTAAACGGCACGCTCAAGCCGTTCGCGATCTGGGTGGCCAGCCAGACCCTCCACCAACACTTCACTCACCAAGACCTGGGGCTCAGCGGCTGGTTCAGCCTCTGAGGTGCCAGGCGCATCCACCTGCTCTGAGCTCGGAGTAATGGGCTGCTCTTGCTCTTGAGCCTGAGCTTGCAAACCAAAGGGAGCGACCCCCACCAATGGGGCAACCACTCCAGAAGCCAACAGGCTCCGGAGCAGTTGGGCACGAGAGGTACGGGACGAGCCCTTAGCCATGGTGTGGGGCAGCAAACAGCGGCAAAGCCGCAAGCGCGCCGAACTTACCGGTATTGCCGGGGGCTTGACCCAAGCCCTTGGACCCGTTTGAGGACCTCCCCATAGGCCTCGACAACACCGCCGAGATCCTTGCGAAAACGATCTTTATCCAAGATGCGACTCTCGGCATCGGCGACGCCCACATCCCAAAGACGGCAGGTGTCTGGACTGATCTCATCAGCCAGCAGCAAACGACCATCGGCGCTGCGGCCAAATTCGAGCTTGAAGTCAACGAGCTCCAGCCCAAGCCCCGTCATCAGGCCTTGAAGCGCCGTATTCACACCCCGAGCCAGCTTCTCCAACTCAACGCGCTCAGCAGCTGAGAGCAATTGCATCAGCTCCAAACGGGCCTCGGTGAGCAGGGGGTCCCCCAAAGCGTCGTCCTTGTAATAGAGATCAAGCAGTGCCGGCTGCAACGGCGTGTCGGGCTCAATCGGAAGTTGGCGGCAGAGCGAGCCAGCCGCTCGGTTGCGCAGCACCACCTCAACCGGAACAATCTCCACTTCCTGGACGACCATCCAGCCCGGCTCCAAGCAGCCCATGTAATGACTGGCAATGCCCTGGCCTTCTAGGGCTTCAAACAGGCGAGCTGAAATTTCCCAGTTCAGCAGGCCTTTGCCAGCCAGCTGGGCCTTTTTTTGGGCATTGAAAGCTGTGGCGTCGTCCTTGTATTGCACCGCCACCACACCAGGTCGATCGGTCTGAAAGACCTTCTTGGCTTTGCCCTCGTGAAGCAGACCCTGGATTTGCAATGCCGTCATCGGCTTGGACTGGGCGGCCCAAGATGACCGCCTTGCGACTGAGGCGACCGTAGACGCAGCTCCAACACCTGGAGCCGCTCCACCAACTCAGGATCTGCAGTCCCGCTGGGCAAGACCAACGCCAGTCGGAACCGCAGTGCATCGAGCTCCACAGCGTCCTGGCGACTGGCGAGAGCTAAGCGCTGCAACCCTGCCGCTGACAGCTCGGATGGCGCCAACTGAAACTGCTCCCAAGCCTCGGTGAGCTCGATCGCAACCCGCTCAGCCGGACGCAAGATGGCGTCCCGTTGCCACGGACTGGGGACATCAAAATTCAGCTTGTCCTGCAGCAGTGGCTCTTCGGTGGCCATGGCTTGTAGTTCCTGATGGCGCTGCCAGCGGCGGCGCCAATCCTCTTCGGCATGCAGCCGGCGCAAGCTCGCCAAACCGGCCTCCGAGCGACCAAATCCAGCCAACTGACGCAGCAGTGGCCCCTGAGGATCCAACGCTTGCTCCAGCTGCAACCACTCGGCTCGCCGCGCGACTGCACCGGAATCCATTTGGGCATAGAGCAGGTCCTGCTCAAGGCGTTGCTCGAGGGCATCGCGGAGCTGCGACTTGTACGCCAAATCAACGAAGCGGGCTGGGCCGGCCTCGCGCTCCTCAGCCGTGAGCTCGAGGCTTTCAAACACCAGCTCAAGCCTCTGGCTCTCCTCCTGGTAAGCCTCAGCACTCAAGCGGCGCGGCAGCTCACCAAAGACAGCTGGAGGCAACAGCCAAGTGCCATCACTGGCCTGAGCCAGCTGCAAGCGCGCACGATCCTCCAGGACCTGGGGCAGGCTGAAGCTGCCAGGGAAGGGGTCATAGGCCCAGCGCTGCTCAAGCCGTTGCTGTTTCTCCTCCTGGCGCTGCAAGCGTTCGAGCTTGAGCTCGGTGGCTTCAGGATCAAGCGCAAGCCAAACATTGGATTCAAACCTGGGCTCTTCCAGTAACAGGCGCTGACGCCGGTAGAGAGCCTCCAGTTCCCGCAGAGGGTTGCCTTTGGCTTGCAACACCGCTTGCTCCGTGATGCGGTTGCGCAGCCAGCTCTTTTCTTGGATGCGAGCGTCACGCTCCTGCTGCATCAACAGATCCAGCAGCCGCTCCCGGTGCCCCAAACGCCGGGCCACCACCACGGCCAAATCCAGCCGGGCCAGACGATCAGCAGGGCTTTCCGAGGGGGATGGATCCAAGCCAACCAACACATCCAGCAGGGCGCCACTCCGGCGCTCGCGGGGATCGCGGCGGTCCATCAGCTCCTGCGGCACCGCAGGGTCCGCCGTTGGCGGCGCAATGGCCGCCAATCCCGCGGGGCGCTCCGCCATGGCATCAGCCAAGCGGCGAGCGAGGCGCAAACGCCGCTGATTGGTCTGCTCAGCACCGCTGACATCAGCAGCGCTGAGCTGGTAGCGCCGCTGATCATCCAGCAGGGATTCGCTTAAGCCCCAGGCTTCCTGGGCAGCAGCCAAATCAATGCTGGCGCCGGTCAAGGCAGCCGCCCGATCAGGCCGCCCCGCGGCGGCTAGCAAGGCAGCCGCCTGCTGGTTGCGCTGAGCAGTGAGCAGCGGTGTGGCCGCAGGCGTCTGCAGAAGCTCCATCGCCGCTACGGCATCGCCATTGGCCTCGAGCTGGGCAGCTTGCACATCCAAAGCCGAGCGCTGAAAGGGCAATTCCCCCGCGGATTGCGGCTCCTTCAACGTGAGCTGTTGGTTATTCAGCCGCTCGGCAGAACCTTGCGCAAAACGCTGGAGAGCAAGCGCAGCCCGGCGCTGATCCAAACCCGCGGAGGCCGCCCGCCCCTGCCGCACCACCCCGCGCGGCCGCGCGGGCGCTGCAGCGGGGCGGCTGCGAGGCAGGCGTGGCCGCGCGGCAG
>JAAXIH010000109.1:0-498 GCA_012270465.1 Synechococcus sp. | reverse complement strand
CGTTGCAGGAGCCTCAAGCCCCGGGTGAATTGCCCTTGCAGCGCTCAGCTGAACCTTGGGCAAAACGCTTCAGTGCAAGCGCAGCACGGCGCTGATCCAAACCCGCCGAGGCAGCGCGCCACTGCAGCAACAACCAGCGCTGACGCTCGGGCCCTTCATCGGGGCTGATGCGAGCAAGAACTTGCAGAGCTGCATCAGGAGCCTTGCAGGCAATCAACGCCTCGGTGTCGGCGAAGACCACCTGAAGGCTGCTGGTGTCTTGATTGAGGTTGAGAAGAGCTGAGCGCAACAGGCGTAACCGCTGATCCAGGCCCAAGTTGATGGCCTGGCGGCAACCCGCCACCAGCTCCTGGCGATCACCGGTTTCCAGCAGCTGCTCAAAGGATTCCGTTGGTAATGCACCCACGGGGAGGGGAGCTGGTGCCGCGGCCACCAACAAGGCGGAGAGCATTGCCGCGTTAGGAGGGAAGAGCACAACAACGCTGGAGGTGCGGCAAG
>JAAXIH010000019.1 GCA_012270465.1 Synechococcus sp. | reverse complement strand
GCCCCCAAACAGCCGCCCCAAGGTTCGACGCACCGTGAATCCCCATCCACGGTTTTCTTATTTTGATGTATCGCCATGAACCCTTATGTCGCGACGAGCACCAACTGTGTATCCGCGCGAACAGTTGAGTTGGTGTCCTGGTGCGGCGAGACAAGAGCGACTAGCCAGGCCAATCCATACCAAGCGAAACCCGAGGCACCCGACTCCCATAAGGTGGTGAGGCCAAATGGAAACCATGGAATACGCCCGTACCAAAGTCTGGGTGTGGTTCAAAGGAGGCCTTGACGGTGGCGAATGGCGCGGCGGGTTTGTGGCCACTACCACCGACAAAGGCATCCTTTGTCAGCACGGTGATTTCAAAGACTGCGTAATGCCCGAGTGGCGTATTAGCAAAGACGAACCAGGCGACTTCAAAAAAGCGCCCACCATTCCCGACGAAGCGACTTGGATCATCACTTAGCCGCTATAGAACAGCCAACGCGACAAGACGGACAAGAGATTCAACTAGACAGACAAAACAAACTTAGGTTTTCATCAAACACAAACTCAGTAACGCTCTCCTGAGCGGAAGTTAAATTCTTCTTCCTTCAGCTCCGGCGAAGCACAAGTTGACTGGGAATAATGAATTAAATTGCGGTAACCCCTAGGAACCAAGGCTGGACATAGCTCACCCACCTCTATGGCTTGAGGACAAAAATAAACTCCTTTCCATCGATTAAGGAATCTCCCGCGCACTTCACTCGAAAAAGAAAAGCCACTACTCTCAACAAAACCGAGGATTTCCTCCGGACTATTCAGATTTGAAAGCTGTTGACGAAAACCAGAGTCGACTCTTCCTCGCCTTAGAAAAGCAAGCAACTCAGAGTGAGACATCGCAACATAAATACCCTCCCAAGCAATACCTCAAACAAGACCTCGGCAGAGCTGAATATCAATTACTTTTTTTCTTATTTCTGCTTCAGCAAAAAGTGCTTCGTCAAGACGATAATGACTGCAGTTGCGAAACGGCGCAATTGCATAAGCCGCCATAAGGCCTAGACAGCCATAAAAAAACCCCTGCCTAAGCAAGGGCTTGTTCAATGGCTAGGCCAAATAATGATCTATGGGCTACTGATTGGCAGACCTAAAGCCCCAAAAACATGGCTGGGATTCGGTCCAAGGCATGAATGCCAGCCATTTGAGAGAGAACATTGAGGAGCATGCCAGCCAGGTGTGCTGCACCGACCAAAGCAAGACCACGCCAAAGCTTTTCATAGTTAGCAGGCGGGCCACTCTTCCAAGTTGCAGATTGATTCATCAAGAGCATGGTTGCTATGCCCAATCCTGACTGCTGAAGTGATTTTCATCTAACTTTTGTAATGCATCTCCGCATCACCAGATGACCATGCGAATGCCCGATGAGACTATGCAACAGCGCCCAAATGGATGAGCGACCAGCTGCGCCTAACGAACGCACCTACAGAAGGGGACTAAAAGCTCTAAAGAGTGGAAGCTTCATCTAATACCGACCATCTCTCGACTCCTTACGGAGGTTGAAACGCAACCGACCAATAAGTACTTTCGCGCCCCAGCCATGACGTCCATGAATCTTGCCTAGCCCGGATTCATGACCCGAGACAAAAATGACGCCAGCTTTGTGGCCAACGTCCAGATTCGTTCGAATTCAGGATGGTGTGCCCAGCGCACGCACACCATCGAAACGCCCCAAAAAAATTCACCAGCCAGGCGGGAACAAACGAGCAACCACCTCTTGATTGGCCACGAACGAAGCCAGGAGTGCCTTTGATAAATACTGGCTTTTTGCTCGCGGCAAAGCCGTACTAGGAGTTATTTGTTGAGGACAGGGTTCCGAGCATGGGCTCTGTCGCTCCTTGGGCCTAGAGGTGGGTGCCAAGGATTTTCTACTCGACAACACAGAAAGAACCACCTACCTGCAACGGTGATTCATGGAACTTCGGCTTGCTTCATCAAGACCCCCCAGCCGAGGAACTTGGAGCGAACGAACCTCATCACAGGCAGCCACTCAGCCGAGACGCCCCCTTGCAAAGCCTTGTCTCAATCAGGCCGATTGAAGTTGGTATGCCCTGCAAGGGATGCGTAACCACAGCGTCTTGAGCCACGCTGATGGAATACGAGACACTCCGATGTTCATCGTTGTTTCTGCCGCAGTGGCTGCCGCTGTCTCCATCGCCGCCGCCTTTGCATTTCGTGCTGTGGCGCAAACGCTGAACGCAAGCTCCCAGCGCTAACGGTCGCAACGTTGGCACCAGAAGTTTCTATCGTTGACGACCGCCACGGCTCGATGACGATCCCTTTTGGCGAGCCAGAGCCGTCAGACGATCTCCTCAACAAATCAATGTGGTCGACCCGCCTGCGGCGCTGGCTCGACACTCGCCTGAGAACTCTGGCGGCTGCGCAAAGAATTCAAGATGCAAGAGCCCTGCGCAACGAGTTTGTGCTCGATTAGGCAAGCGAGCACAAACGACCGCCACCCCAAGCTAGAAGTGGTACATATCTACCAATGCAGCAATGCTCGAACAGAGCTGGGAGCAGGGCTTCCTGATGCCTGAATTGCCAGCAGAGCAACCCTGGAAGCGCTGCCTTTATTGCGCAAAATTTGTGCTGTGGGAAGGAACGTTGGCGAGCTGCCAAGCCAGAAAAATGGTGCTGGCACCCAAGGCCCATTACAACCGCCGCTGCAGCAGCTGGGCACCGAATGAGTACTGCAAGAAAGGGCCCGACTGGAGCGCCGAACCTACCGTCAAGATCATTTCTGGCCACACATAAAAAGGATCTCAGAGGCCAGAAAAACAAAGCCCCCGCCGAAGCGAGGGCAAAAGCGAGATCGCAAAGATTCGCTCAATCACGCTGCTTCTTAAAAGCAGGCAAATCGGAAGGCTGACGCAGCACAAACACGACAGCAGCGGTGATGACGGCCGTGACGGCGATCAATCCATAGATCGCTAAGGAATAGTCGGTCATCAGTTGCAGCCGAAGGCGCCAAAGGTGATCTGGCTAACGATGCCGTTACCCGTGATGGCTTCGGTCAGCAGACCGATCACAAAACCGAGCATGGCCACGCGGCCATTGAGAAGCTCAGCTTTGCCAAGTCGCTCTGACTTGATTTGGGCTGCCGCAGCATCCTGATACCAGCTGTTGGTGGAAGCGGATGAAGTCATCTGAGTAGTGCAGATGAAGAAATATTAACGCAAATGTGACGAAGTGCTAAGCAGCATCC
The DNA here is from genome assembly GCA_012270465.1 of Synechococcus sp. Classification (GTDB taxonomy): domain Bacteria; phylum Cyanobacteriota; class Cyanobacteriia; order PCC-6307; family Cyanobiaceae; genus RCC307. The sequence continues at coordinate 31,352 of JAAXIH010000019.1, read as the reverse complement.
CTTCAGCTCAGGAGTCTTTGAACATTCGCTCCAACGAGCGCTTGAACTCCCGCTCGCTCAGGGGCCGCGCCAAATCCCGCTGGCGGTTGCGGCGCAAGGTGCTGCCAATCCACCAGAGCTGCAGCCCAGCGAACACCAGCGCCAACAGGCCCAGCTGCCAATACCCCGCAGTGAACTGATCCATCGCTTCAGCCTGCCCGATCACAACCAAAAACGAGGCCATTGCTGGACTTGGCAATTCAATTGAAGAACAAAAAAAAGGAAGGCCCTCCCACAGGCCTCCCAATCGCTCGACGCGTCCCCGGTTTCCCGCCAGGGATGGGGCCATTTTTAGACCGAGGAATGAATTTTTTTGTCGGAACGGGCACGGTTTCGGAATTAGCCCTTAAAGGGCAGCCGATGCCAGAAAAAGCCACGGCCGGAGCCGGGCCGCGCCAGCATGTAACGGAATCGTTACAAACCAATGACTCTCGGTGAAGTGTTCTTGGAGTCGATCTCCACTGGCGTCATCACTATCCAGGAGATGGCCTGGGTCGGCGCCCACCAAGATGATTTCAGCCGCGCAGAAGTGGCCACAGCCATTCGGCTTGGTCGCTTGATCGATGAGGGGCAAGTAAATCTCGGCTGCCGCGTCGCCTGATCAGGTGCTGTTTTGTGTCTGGCAGCCACAGCCAGACTTCAGCTTGGCAAGCATGGCCTCAGCCGAACGAGATCGTTGAAGAGCAACGCCACCAATCCCGTCGGCCAGGCCGTTGAAACACTGCTCGCCCGCAGCGTTCAGAGAATCCTGGAACAGGAAGCAACCGAACTGCAGAAGCAGAAAGTGCTTCTTGCCATGCGCGCAGACACCATGAGCCCTGAGATGGAGATGGCTGTCTTGCAGGCCTGCCAAATCCTGCAAGACACCACCGAAGAGGTGGCCTGTGAATTGATCAACACGGTGCTCATCAGCAGCGACGCCTAGGACGTCATTCGCTCTGATCAGCGCTCTGGAGTGAGATCAACCTCGCTGAAGTTGTAGCGGACTGGATCACCGTTGGTATCGCTGCACTCCACCCAAAAACGCAAGTCATCCGAGGTGCTGGTGCTCGCCACTTCCACCATGGAAATCACCTGGCAATCCGGATTGGCCGCCGCGGAGTCAGCGGCAAGCTGGCGAAACGCTTCCACCTCATCCAATCGAGCCGAAAAACGACTGACGAGCTCAGGAGCTTGATCCTCGCTGTAGGGGGTGAGTGCACCAGCATTAATCGCCGCCTGATGCGCTGGAGCTGGCGGCTCCTCAATGGGCTTGGAGATCTCAGGCGCAGGCTTGGCAGGCTCTGGAGCAACCGGTGGCGCCGGATCCGGTGATGGGCTTGAGCAAGCGGCCAGCACAAGCAGACCAACAAACGCGAAGGGATGGCTGATCCTCACCGTTGTTGTGAATTCCGGAGACACCTCATCTTCTCGATCGATCGAAGCCGATGGAAGGGGCTCGGTGCTGTTTCAGTTGCGCAGTAGGGCTCAGGACGCCTCGGCGTCGTTGATCTTGCGCTGCGCTTTGTCAGCCTTACGAATGATTTTCTGAGCCTGTTCGCGGGTCAAACACTCTTCGGCTTTTTGCTCAAGCTTGCGCAACTTCTTCTCTTGCTTGGCCAGATCCACTGGAATAACGCCACGGCTAGTTGCACAACTTTATCGGGCCTTTCCAGCCCCATGGAACGAGATGGGTAACTGGGCAGCAGTTCTTCCAACCCGCCAGCAATCGTGGCTAAGACGCCCAAGGTTGCGGCTTGTTTTTGACCCCAGACAACACGGCGCTCAGAGATCTCAGCCACCTTGATCTGGTGCGCAGCGGCATGGCGCTTCAAGCCGTTGGCTCTCAAGGGCTCAGCTGGAGTGACTGCGAGGAAGCCAGTTGGATCACCCTGGCCGCCATGGTTGCCTACGACGAAACCTGGGGTGAACACCTGTTCAGAGAATCGGGGGAACTCCATCACCCCACTGCCATGGGACAGCAAGGCAAAGGACAACACCATTGGGTTGAGTGGCGAGAGGAGGGTGTTGAGCCCCTCGTGATTGATCCGTTGTTCTGCAAGTTTTTGGTGGATGGCTACGACCCCAGCGGTGTTGTTTGGGAGCTCAAACCCTTGAGCACTAGCTCAGCAAATCCAACGGCATGACTTCAATGGCCGGATCATCTGGGCAGAACGCATCGCGATAGGCCTCAGCCTCGGCTTGAGAAGGGAACGACGCGATCAGATGCCATTGCAATGAGCCCTCACACGCTGTGCCCGAGCTCTGGGCTACAGCCCAGGTTTGCTGATCCATCCGTGCCCCCCTTAGGCAGGAAAAACAATAGTTTTGTGATTCACAAATTCCTGCATACCAAGTCGACCGAGTTCACGACCAAAACCGCTGTCTTTCATCCCGCCAAAAGGAACACGGGGGTCACTTTTAACAAAATCATTGATTGCGATTGAACCTGATTCAATCCGCTCAGCCGCAAGATGCTGCGCATGGTCTTGCCGTGCTGTGAAGATTGCAGCCCCCAAACCAAAGCGACTCTCAGCAGCCAGCTCTAACGCCTGCTCTTCATCGCTGGCACGAATCAAACTCACCACTGGGCCAAACACCTCCTCATCAAAAGCTGGAGTGCCAGGCTCAACGCCTTCCAACACGGTGGCCGGATACCACCAACCTGGTTGATCTGGAATCACTCCACCACGGAGCAAGCGACAACCAGCAGCGATGCTGTCAACAACCTGGGCATGCACCTGGTCGCGAAGATCTTTTCGCGCCAATGGACCGAGACGACAAGCTTGCTCTGAGGGATGAGCCATGGGATAGGTCTCGAGCAGCTTGAGAACCTCACACCTGAACGTGTCGTAGACCGCATCAACAACGATCAACCGTTTGGCAGCTATACAAACTTGGCCAGAGCAAAGCATCCGGCTTTGCACGCACTTTTGCGCTGCCAGGGCAATGTCAGCGTCAGCCAGGACGATATAAGGATCTTGTCCACCCAATTCGAGAACGCATTTCTTGAGATAAGTGCCAGCCATTGCCGCAACCGCGCGGCCGGCGGCTTCACTCCCAGTCAGGGTCACACCACGTACCAATGGGTTCGCGATCACCCTCTCAACCTCAGAGGCGTGAATCGGCAAGTTCGTAAGCAGGCCAGCTGGAACGTCGAGGGATGCGAGCAATTGGGCAATCGCTTGACTACATCCAGGCACATTGGAAGCGCCTTTGAGGAGCATTCCATTCCCCACCATTAAGGCTGGAGCAAGCGCTCGAAAAACCTGCCAAAACGGAAAATTCCAAGGCATGATCGCCAAGATGACGCCCAAAGGCCTGGGAACAACTGAGGCGACTGATCCCTCTAGCTGAATCTCCTCGGTCCGCAAAAAAGCCTCACCCGATTCAGCGAAATAGCGGCATACCCAGGCACATTTATCGACCTCAGCTTCTGCCTGAGCCAGGGGTTTACCCATTTCTCCAGTGATGAGCCGGGCGAGGTGTTCACGCTGATCCTCAAGCTGGCCTGCCAATCGCAGAAGAAGCTCAGCCCTCTGTCCGATTCCAACATTCCCCCAAGCTTGATGGGCCCGATGACAGCCAAGAACGCTCGCGTCGGTCTCAGCAACATCCAGAACCGGATAGTGACCCATGGTCAATCCCGTAGCCGGATTGATCGCAACTAAAGCCTCACGGAGAGTCATGGAGAGATTGCGCTACTCCCTGCATAAGCATGCTGCCAAAAATGATCAGCCATGAGCATCTCGTAGATGCACATGGCTCCCTTGCACTCGACATCAAGCTGTGGCTGACTCGTGGGTGTCGACGTGTGCTGGCAGATGAGCGAACTGCAGATCGCATTGAATCAAGTGGAGGTCGCCATCGCCGAGCATCAAAGCCTGGTGGACGGCCTCTTTAACGACGGGCATCGCCGCCTCTGGGAAACAGCCAGCCTCAAGCTGCAATCGCTGCGAACGATTCGGCGTGAGCTGAAAAGCGAACTGGCTGGCGGCAACGGTTAAGGTCTGGGCGGTTGAATCCTTGGGAATGAACGGCGATTACACAGTGGCCATCTGGGCCACGATTGGTTTAACCGTGCTGTTCACCGTTCCTGTGGTGTGGCAATTTCTGCAGCCCAACGACGACGACTTCGGTGACATCACCAAACGGCCCAAGTGAAGGCAAGCCCAGCTGAGTGCTGGAGATCGTCAATCCAAATCGCTGTCTTGGAATTGCTCAGCAACGCTGAGCAATTGAGCGGTACAAGCGCGCATGGCATCAGCCACAGCAGCTGATTGGGTGTGATCTTCCAGACCAACGGTGCTTTCAATCGCGACAGCCACCAAAGCCTGCAGGGCATCAGCGAGATCGGGATTCATGGTTCAGGCTTCTGTTTGCGCTCGCTGAATTTTGCGCTGAGCCTTCTCCGCCTTGCGGATGATCGCCTGGGCCTGATCACGGCTCACGCACAGTTCAGCCTTCTCTTTCAGCTTGACCAGTTTTCGCTGCTGCTTCTCCAGGTTCAAAAGGATTTATTGATTAACGATCGATTAAGGCTAACGCAAGTTGCTGGGCAGCCAAGCCAGGCAACAGACAAAGCAACAAAAAAGCCCCCGCCGAAGCGGGGGCTGATGGGATTCAGCCTTACGGCCTGATCACTTGGCGTAAGCAACGCCGCGGTAGGTCAGGGCAGGCTTCTGGTGATCAACGGCAGCCTTGGACTGCACGTACTGCTGGCCGCGGTAGGTCAGGGTCATGGGAGGTTCCTCTGAGTCAGTCCAGGTCCCCGTTCCATGGCCTGGATCGAACTGCGCCTCGCCGAAACGAGGTGAACGTGTTGTAGCGGTTGCTACACCCGTGTTTTATCGGCTGACAATCACCCCGTGTCGTTCAGCGCGATACATAACGCAAAAATTGGGCAAAATCGCCGAAACATCACCATGCCCAACGCCCCTGGCGACATCAAAACGATCACTCTCGCTGGTCTTCTCGAGCAAGAAGCGCTGGCCCGCAGCCATGGATCGGGGATCCAAGCCACAGCTCTGTTGGGTGAGTGGAGCCCCCAACGACTTTGGGGCAAAGGGGAACAACAGGAGAGCCAAGGCCAAACGAAGTTGCTGCAATGGCTGAACGCTCGCCTCTCGATCAGCGGCTCCGAAGAGAATCAGCCGGGCGATCTCAGCATTGCCAACTCAATCAGCCTGGGGCCACTGAAGCTGAGCTTCAACGGGCCAGGCTGGCTACAAGGCAAACGGCCTTTGCTGTGTTTTCGCTTTGAGCGGCTCACGCTCGAGCTTGGCGGAACCACCCTGTTTCAGCGTCCGTTGCCCGAACCCAAGCCAAAGCGAACGCCATTTTTTGCCTTAATCGCTGTCGAGCAGAACCAATGGCTCGTCGCTAGAGGCCGGGGCGGCGGCTTGGCGCTGTGGAGCGCAACAAAAAGCCCCTGAGCAAGCAGGGGCAACACGATTCAGCGTGAGCTGCAGCTCAACTGCGCTCCTCATCGGTGAGGTATTCAGCAATGATCGGAGATTCCTCGCCGCGCTCTAGGGCCTCGATATCGCGCTTGATGTTGTCGATAAACAGCTGATTTCCGTTTTTCTCGGCCACCGCCAGGACCAGCCTCAACTTCGACAATTGCTCCTCGTTGGGGTCAGCCATGGCCGGCCAGAAAGAGCAACATCATGGCGCCAGCCATGAGAAAAAGACAAAAAAAGCCCCGGGCTAGCCGGGACGTCTCGCATTGAAATTTTCAAGCCAAGATCGATTCATCCGAAAGGTGGCACTTAAACTTTTCACAATCAAGCTGGCTTGATGACATCAGCCCTTTTTGATTAATGGATACTGACGAGCGTTGGGTGGTGATGGCACCAACCGCCAGCGAAGGCATCTACCGGGAGATCGCTAGCTTCACAAACGAAGCGGATGCCACCGAGTTTTGCGACCAAGAGGGGGATGGGGACTGGCAGGTGCTCGACGCCACTGAGATGGACATTGAATAGCCAGCCGGCCAACCATTCAGGCGGAACTCAACGCTATTGCTTGGGCTGAAACTGCTTGGGAATCGAACGGAGATAGGCCTCCGGGCCACTGAGTTCTGCCTCCAGGCCTTGGGGGAGTTCAGGCAACTCCATCCGAGGTTCTCTGCCCTCAAGGGCAGCCTTGAGTGACTCGACCATGAGCGGATTGCCCTTGTCTTGGATTGCAGCAAGGGCTGCCTGCAAACGCTGTTGACGGGACAAACCACCAGTGCCGTCGGTCACAACACTCGCTGTGGTGTCTGCTGCACGCACGCTGTCGAGTTGGCGCGCCAGGTTTTCCCAGAGCAAAGGCATGGGGCACTCTCAGATCAATTCAGACTAAAGAAGCCTGTTGTTGTGGACCCATCAGCCAGCATGGAGGCCAGCCCAGGGCTGGATAACGGCTGAATGACCACCAAAGTGTTTCTGACCCCAGACCCGGTCCGGCTGCTGGAGAGCCATGGGCAGAGCCTGATTGCCTTGGTTCCAAACTTCGTGATCAATGAACTGCAGCAGGATCGCGATGAGCAGTTGCAGCACGTACTTCAGAGCGTTCAACAACGTGGCGGTCAGTGCCTGCCCACCCCTTGGACTCCCCACGACGAGCACTGCCATGCCATCGCCCTGCAATGGAGTAATGCAACGCGCCCCCACAGGCTTGATAGCGACTGTCAGCCCTGGATAGGTGATGAGCTTCCAGCCCAAGGCGATCAGCTAGTGCGGCTGGCCATGCAGCAAAAGCCCTATTTGCAGCAAGACGGAATGGGCTGCGGAACGGTGCTGCGCTTGATCGGAATTCAGTACTGCAGCGCCCCATCGATGCCAAGGGAGCCCAGCTTCGAAGCGGTCGCGGAGCTATTTCGACAAAGCGGTGTGAACCGCTCCGCTGGCGAGACATTGCTGCGCTCGCAATTTGTAGCGTCGTTTTTATGAGCGTCAGCCGAAGGGTTTGTTCAACAGCCAAAGCACCACCGCAAAGACCAGAGCTGTGATCGCCGAGTTGCGGTTGATGCAGGCGATCTTGCCGGTCAGCGCAGCGCCATAGGCGGCTCCATACACCACACAAAAAATCAGGGTGTAAAGCAGCAGCAAAAAGGGATTCATCGCAGACAAAGGCCAAGACGCCTGTCATAGCTCTGGGTTAAAGCTTGCAGGCACCCTCTGGCGGTAAGCCAGCCCACTGCAAGAGTTCAGGCCAGCTGCGCAGCCGCTCAAAAATCCAACGGTGACCGTCGCTGTTGCAATGCAATCCATCCGGACTGAGGCGAGCGAGCCATTGCGGCCCAACGGCATCGCCATCCCACAAGCGCAAAAACGGCACGTCCTTCTCCAGGCAGGCTTCTTCGATCAAGCGATTCGCCCGAGCCACATCGCCATTGCCATACCAAAGGCAACCGGCATAGGGCATGGCCTCTTCATTCACAGGCGTCAGCCCCAACACAAACACCGGGGCCAGTTGCACCGCTTGGCTGAGCAATTGCTCCAAGCCAAAGAGGAAGGCCTCAGGCTCCAACTGCAGGCGGCCATCGCTGCGGCCCACCCGGGCGCAATCGTTGAGGCCAACGCCCAACAACATCCCCTGAGGCTGCTGACGCCTGAGCTCTCCGCGCACGCTGAACTCCTGCTGGAGCCTGGCAGCCACACGCTCCAGCCCATCGCCGCGAACGCCGAGGTTGTAAACCACTGGTGCCTGGGGCCTGGGCATCCAATGGCAACGCAGCCGTTCCGCCCAGCCACCGGCCTCGAGATCACCCCAGCCAAAAACACCGCTATCACCCAGTGCGATCAGCTTGGGGGGAACCTCCATCAGCGCCTGCTTGCTTGGGGGCTGATGTTACGGAGCCGAACCAATCCAAATGGATTTAGCGGGCTGAACCGCTGGCAGCGGGCTGATGCCAAGGGGCGGGCTGAGCCCTGCCCACCTCCAACTTCGGCTTGGGTGCCAAGGGCACATTGACCAACCGGGTTTGGCGGCCCTGCGATCCAGCCAGGGCCAGATCTTCACGCAGCGATGCGGAGCAGCTCAACAAGCGCGACCAGCAGGGCAGTTGCAGCGACACCGGTTGCTGCAAGAACTGATTCATGCCCGGGCGAATCAAGTTGGCGAATTCATGCACGGCCAACTCTTCGCCATGGCGGTCATAAGGCAAGCCATTCACGCTGGAATCCAGGCCGTGCTGACGCACGCGGTCTTCACCAACGCGGCGATAGAGAACCTCCAGGGCGGGCACATGGGCCTCGGCCAAGGCCACACCTTCGTGTTCCATCAAGCCCCGCAGCACCGTGGAGAGAATCTCGCCACACATGCGCTGCAAACCCTCTTTGGGGGTGCTGCCGAGTTCTTTGTGCTTGTGATCAAACAAGCCCAAATCCACCTGCGCAATCCGGCTGATGGCGACCTGGCGATAGACCTCTGAAAGCAGCCCCACTTCCAATCCCCAATCACTGGGGATGCGCAGGTTCATGGCCAAATCAGTGGTGAACGCGAATTCACCGGCCAAGGGGTAGCGGAACGCGCGCAGATAGCGCAGATAGTTGAGCTCACCCAACATCCGCTCAAGGCTGACCAGAAGAGGATTCACAAACAACCGCGTCGCGCGGCCTTGCAAGGCGCGGGTCTCGAGCGACAAGCGGCTGTAGAAGGCTTTGACGTAGGCAATGCCTTGGGAGGGATCCAGCAAAGGCGCCAGCATCCGCGCCGGATACTGCGGCGAGAAGGTGCGGATGTCGGCATCAAAGAGGCCAACCACCTCAGCTTGGCGGGTGGCAACACCAAGACCCTGCCAAACAGCCCAGCCTTTGCCCGGTGGGCCCATCACCTCGAGATTGAACTCCTGCAGTGAGGCCAGCAGCTCCTTCACCGCTGGACCGTTGGTCCAGTGCACCCGCACCGGGAACGGCATATCGGCAAAGAATGCCTCCGCCTGCAACACCTCTTCGGCGGTTCCAGCTGACAGAGCAATGACCAGCTCCTGCAGGCCATCGAGCTCGCGCAACACCTCACGAATCAGACCCAGGGCTGGCCGGCTGAACTCCTCCATCAGACAGGGAATCAACAGGCTCGTTGGCCGCTGCTGCAATCCCTGACGCAACAGCCCCGCCGCATCAGCGTCGGTCCCGTAGTCGTGGATGGTGGTGATGGGCCCCTGTTGGAAATCCACTCGATGGTTCGTGCGACAACAGCGAAGAGCTCATTTCTCCATACCGTGTAGGCAAGGAATGGAGGAGTGAATGCAGGGGAGTGCCCTACAAAGCGGCCAGATGGACGCACTCCTGCGTGAGCTCTATCGGGAGAAGTCTTCAGAGTTCATCCAAGAACTGTCGTCGCAATTGCTGCAATCTCTGCAAACCAGCACAAAGCAGAGAACCCAGCAGCCTCGCTGGGATGCCAGCACCGCCGTTCTGATCACCTACGCCAACACCTTGCAACGGGAGGGTGAAAGCGGCCTCACAACGCTCCAAGGCGTTCTCAACAGCCACTTCAGCGCTCTCGATGGAGTGGTGCACGTGTTGCCCTTCCTCAAGGCCAGCAGCGATGGCGGCTTTGCGGTGGCCAGCCACAGCGAACTGGAACCAGGCTTCGGCGAATGGACCGATCTCGCCGCACTCGCCGAAGGACGAACGGTGATGGCTGATCTGGTCTTGAACCACGTTTCAGCCTCCCACCCATGGGTGCTGCAATTTCTGCAGCGGAGCGAACCGGGACGGAGCTGCATCCTGGCTCCTGATCCAGACGGTGGCTGGGCCAACGTGATCCGCCCGCGCAGCACCAGCCTGTTCACCACCTTGGCCACCGAAGACGGGCCGAGGCCGGTATGGAGCACCTTTGGCCCTGATCAACTCGATCTCGATTGGAGCGAGCCTGAGGTGTTGCTGGGCTTCAGCGAACTCCTCGGCCGGCTCAGCCGTCATGGGGTGAGCTGGCTCCGCCTCGATGCCGTGGGGTTTGTGTGGAAAGAAGAGGGCACCACATGCCTGCATCGTCCGCAGGCCTACACGGTGGTGCGCATCCTGCGCCAACTGCTGGAGACGGTCACGAGCCGGGGCGTTGTGGTGACCGAAACCAACGTTCCTGAGCAGGAAAACCTCTCTTATCTGCGTAGCGGCAACGATGCCCATCTGGCCTACAACTTTCCGCTCCCCCCTCTATTGGTGGAGGCCTTAATCAGCCGCCGCGCCGATCTGCTGAACCAATGGTTGGCCGGTTGGCCCGAGCTTCCCGCGGGATCGAGCCTGCTGAACTTCAGTGCTTGCCACGACGGCATTGGCTTGCGTCCACTCGAAGGCCTGATGCCGCCCGAGCGTTTGCATGAGCTGCTGGTGGCTTGTGAACGGCGCGGCGGGCTGGTCAGCCACCGGCGCCTCGCCAGCGGCAAAGAATCCCCCTATGAGATCAACATCAGCTGGTGGAGCGCCATGGCCGATGGCGGCGTGGATCCCTCCCATCTCCAGCTGCAGCGATTCCTATTGAGCCAACTGCTGGTGATGGCCCTGCCAGGGGTTCCAGCGTTTTATTTGCCCGCCTTACTAGCCGCCGCCAACGACATGAAGCAGTTCCGCAGCACGGGGCACCGCCGCGATCTCAACCGCCCCAAATTTCAAGCGGAGCGCTTGGAGCGCCAGCTCGCTGATCCCGACCAACCGGCCAGCAAGATTTTGAAGCGACTGCAAGCGGCGATGCAGCTGCGCAGCCAGCGTGCGGCGATGGATCCCGAAGCGCCAATGGAATTGCTGAGCGGCGACCGCAGCGATGTGGTGATCTTGAAGCGTGGAACACCAAGCCAAGCGCTTTGGGCCGTGCACAATTTCAGCAACCGGCGGGTGAGCTTCCCCTTGGCGCGGATGCTGCAAATCCCCTCAGAAGCCATCGAGCTGAGCTGGTCTGACGTGCTCAATGGCACCAGAATCAGCGGCCCATACCTCGAATTGGAGCCGTTCGCCGTGCATTGGCTGGAGCTGGGTTGATGACGCGCTGGGTGGTCACCGATCTCGACGGCACGCTGCTGGATCACAGCTACAGCTGGGAGCCTGCGCGCAGCACCGTGGCCGCGCTCAAGCAGCAGGGGGTTTTGGTGATCCCCTGCACCAGCAAAACCGCTGAGGAGGTCAGAGCCTTTCGCCAAGACGCTGAGCTGAGCGATCCATTCATTGTCGAAAACGGTGGAGCCATCTATGGCAACAACGCCGATGGCAGCGAATGGGTGGTGCCCTTGGGGGCAGCCCACAGCGTCTTAAGGCCGAAGTTGGATGAACTCAGCCAAGCCTTGGGCCATGAGCTGGTGGCCCTGGAAGATCTCAGCGCAGAGCAGGGCGAGGCGTTGACGGGTTTGCGCGGTCAGGCGCTGGCCTCAGCGCAGCGCCGCGAGTGGAGCGTTCCCTTTCTCACGGCCCCTGAAGAGCTGCGAGAACCACTGCGACAACTTGCAGCCCAGCATCAGCTGCTGGTGGTGCAAGGCAATCGCATGAGCCATTTGCTCAGTGGCGGCAGCCATAAGGGCCGTGCGGTGGAGGTGCTCAAACAGCATTTGCAGCAACCCGATGTTGTGGTGCTTGGGCTTGGCGACTCTCCCAATGATTTGCCCATGCTCGAAGCCGTGGACCAAGCCGTTGTGGTGCCAGGCGCTCAAGGTCCACACCCGATATTCCAAGAGTTCATTGCCAGTGGCCGCTTTCAATTAGCGAAAGCCCCCCATAGCGAAGGTTGGGCACTAGCTGTGAACCAATGGCTTAGCAGCTGATCTGATAAGACCTAACAACGAGCAAGAAGATCACCGGAGGTTTGCTGCTTCTCAATCAATTGAGCAAACGCTTGCTGGCAAGTCCAGCGAAGGGGAACCCAAGGCGATGAGTTGGACAACTCGTACAAAAGCTCAAGCTGATCATCAAGGTGCAACCGCACACAAGCCCAAGCTGCGGCAACCCTGGATTTTGTGTACTGAGGCGTTGTTTCAGCCAAGGCAGCTCGTACTAAATAACTTTTCTCATGAAGGCCACGCAAACCGATAACACAAGTCAAATAGTAATGAGTGACATAGTCCGACCACAAACGTTCTTGCATGCTGTCAATTAGCTCAAGGCACTCTTCACGACCAATCCTCATCAAACTTGCGGCAGCGCCATACTGCCGCGCCTCATCTCGATGACTCAAATTCTGCTCAATATCCTCTGGCGAGAGGCCACACTTCCAGTCATCGTTGAGCTCTAAAAGCAAAGGATCATCCAACAAAAGACGCTGAAAAAGCTCTTGGTATAGATCGATCTCCAACAGGCCACCAGCCTCCACAATCTGCAAAAAACTTTTTGCTCTTAGCGACATTGAGACCGGTGCCTTCACCAAAGCAGAAAGAAGGCCATGATCACCGGAGTCACCGATATCAATAACAGCAGAACGTCGCTTGCCAGCAACCAGATCGGTCAACTGAGGCAACAACGGCTGCATCAAAGCTGTTTCTCCATACAACTTGCAGAGGCAAGCTCGTGCAGCACCAAAGACCAAGGCACTTTCATGGCCGCAGAGTTCACGAATTCGCAAATGAGAAGCTGAGCTCTTAATCGACAACCTGGCGAATGCCTGAATCACAGCCCGTGACAGGGTGACATCCTCACTTTCAAGCAAATGCAAAAGCCGGTCGTGCTCAGCTGGCGCTGGAGACCAACCGATCCTTGTTAATGCAGAGATTGCATTAATCACAGCCTCAGTATCAGAACAGGCCAAAACATCAACAAGAGCAGGAACAGCCCTGATATCTTTCCGGCGCCCGAGAGCTTCAATTGCCTTACGCCGAGTGATCCTGTCAAAAAGCTCATCGGTCGTGAGGTCATAAGTTGCACGAATCAGCGCATCGAAAGTCTTGTCACAACCACACAAACCCAAGCGAGTCGCAGCAAAATAGCGATCAGAAGGGCGCGGGACATCAGCCGTTTTAGCGAACAGCAAGGAAAGCGCATCCTTCTCAGAAATACCCAGGACTAAAACATCAAAACGCTCGGCCATTGACTCGCATCAGTCAGACCCAAACCTAATAAAAATGGAGCCTCATTATCAGCAAACAAGCAACTCCTAAAAACGAGAACCCAAGTTCAGAAAATAAGCAGCAGCAAACTATGTTTCACTCATTACTGAAAGGCCTAATAGAAACAATGCATCACCGCATAACAGCACAACGATGCACATACGAATACCAAATCAAAAACGACAGAAAACTACCAGACGAAAATACTGCCCTAAAAGCAGGACGCACAAATTACCCTTCCCTAACGACTAGTTACCTTGCCCGCTTATCAATCAACTCGATTAAATGAGCATCATGCTTATTGCAAAAGTCAGCTACGCACTCGCGAAGTATGTGTCCTATGGAAACAGATTCTGTATAGCAAAGAAGCTTTAGTTTCTTATGGAGCTCATCACTAAGCTCAAAGGTCACCCTTTTCATATCAAGTCAAGCCGATGACGAGCCAAAGGGTCAGCCCCCGAACGTGAGCCCATTTTACTTCTTTTGATAAGAAGTGGATAGGCGTATGGCCGGGCTTTACAAAGCGCAATACCTAGCGAGTATAAATACCTAAGCACATATCCAAATTTGCAGCCGAAGGACTGTTGACCAGGTGGATGGGACTTTTAAGCGATGGCTGCCTCACCACCACAAGGAAAAATCAGATTTCCATGCTTCAGCGCAAAACAGCTAGGAACCTTGAATGGTTTGACTAGGAAGCTCGCCAAAACTGGTGAAATACCTCCTCGCGTAACGACCTGCATGCTTAAATCCATAGCGAATAGCAACTTCACGGATGGTTGTTTCATCCGATTGCGAACGATCTTTTTGCCGCAACAAAGCCCTTCTTGACTCTTCTAGGCGGACTTGCATCATCATCTCAATAATGCCCATACCGAAATATTCCTGACAAATTCGATAAAGGGAGGCTTGGCCAGCATCCAAGTATTTGCATACATCAGTCAACGACATTGGAGACTGCATAACGTCGTTGCTATGAGAGAGGTTGACGATCTCAGACAACAAACCAAGATTTTTCAATTCGCTTTTCTTGTAATGCCTGACTGCTCCTTCTTCTAAGCAGGCAGTAATTAGGTCATAGTATTTTGCAGCATGCACAATTCCTTGAGACATATCTCTTCCTGCTAACTTCCTCAGTTGCAAAGCAGCAGAATGCTCTACATCAATTCCTCGCTTATTGGAGAGGTTTTCAAGAGCAATTTGAGCATTACATGCTTTTAGCGAGTCAATCAAAGTAACCTTATCCAGCATGCATGCCGTAGAAGAGCAAGATTCAGAATATTTTCCCCACGAGCTTCCAGGAGTGGAATTAATGGTATTGAGACCTCCAATACTATTGGAACGCATCTCATAACCTTCACAATAACCAAAGGGATTAGTGCTGGCTTTTATAGGTGTAATCCAGTTGAAATCAACTGACCAATCCGTGCCCCAACCCTCATAGAGAAGGGTTTTTGATGCCTTAATTTCAGCAATTGACACGCCTGACGACATAGCATGACTCATGCTGTAGGTGCCCTCACCAAGATCTAACTGAGTAATCCTTGTGTTCTGTCCTAGCTCCGCAAGAGTTTCTGACAGATGAAGCGGATCCTTGTAAGAGAGAGATAGTTTCATCACTTTCTCTGCCTCAGAAGATCAGAGACTAAAACTGATATTGCTCCGGCTTTATCAATTGACTCCTCTGGACTTTCGCTAAATGTTTGAAAGTACAGTCTTTCAAACGAGTTCCAGTTATTAAAGCCATAATACAAAGCATTCTGCTTCATCGTAAACTTGCGCAATCCCTTGGGAACGTGGGGATTTAAATACGATTTCTTGACCTGCTCTAATCGAATACTTTTAATGAGCTGAAGAATACTCATATCAAAACTGGCTTGGCAAGACTCCCTGAGTGATTTTGAATCTGAATTGAGATATTGAGTAATTTGAGCAATCGTCAAAGGTGGTAATCCTGGTCGATCCTCATGAAGAAGCTTCACCAGATCCTCGATTAAATCTGTCTTGTCAGACCTAACAGTAAAGAGGTTTTCGCTCTCAGGTGAATCTTCTAATGTTGCAATCGCAAGATCATAAAAACTTTGACTGCATTTAACGCCATGCTGGAAATGCTTGTCGAAAAGTCCTCTCAACTGAGAACTAGATGGAGCCTCTGAATCAATCCCAATGCACTCTTCAAGCCTGGCGTAGGCATTGTAAGCATTCATCTTATCAATTTGCTCTTTCAATTTATCCCACTTCAAGCTCATACAACACAAGACAGTATTAGCCCCAACAATGTCCCAAGTATTACCGCCTGTTTTGTTTAAGCGATTAAAGCCAGCAATACTGAGTTCTCGCATTTTATGACCGCCAATAATGGTATTGCTTTCAGACACCCGATTAGGATCATTAATCCAGCAAAATGCAACTGAGCTCTGATTGGCATCCTCTTCATATAACAACGTCTGGTTCGACTTAAATAACTCTAGGTGTACATCATTAATTGGCGCACAAATAGAGCTTGTCAGGAGCTCACCCTTGGTTAATTGAGTAACATTGCAAGAAAAATTAGATTTGGAATAATACTCAGCATAGTGACTTTTGCAATATGCCTCCATGCCCAATAAATCACTAAACACATATTCTTTTGCCTTTTTCGCTCTCATACCAATGCTCTGTAAGGGCTTTGAATCTCGTCAAAGGTATTTTGATTTTAACTGTCTTCAATTCAGGCACATGCTTCATGTAGTTCCTTTAAGCCATTGGATGGTGCAAGACAACCACTGCTTTGAGCCAAAGCATCAGGTCATTGCTTTATTCGGCTTGAGCGACTAGCGGTTTGTGCTGGCAGAAGCTCGAGAAGGCAGCTTCCAAACCGAAAACAGCAGCATTGCGTCATGCTGCAATTCATCAATTCGAAATTGCGGTTCCATTAAATGGAATTTTGCGATTCTGTCCTAATCAGGACATCAACGGCGGTAAAAAAATTGAAGCCGCTGTTCTGAGATGTCAAAATCTGAATTGCATGCATTTATTGATCGAGCGCGGTCTGACGAAGCATTCCGAAAGCAATTAAAAGAACTCAATCCACAAGAAATCATCAACTTTGCTGCCAAAAGTGGATTTAATTTTTCTGACGAGATCAAGGGTCGATTCATCAACCGCTGGAAAGGAGTTTATTTCTGTCCTCAAGCCATTGAAGTAGGACGACTATGCCCAGGCTTAATACCAGAGGGATTCAGCAACTTGATCGATTACTCACAATCGACATGCAGCTCTGCAAATTTAAAAGAAGAGGAGTTTGACTTTAGATCAGGCAATCAATATTAGCTCGTGCTGGAGTCATAGCATTTCAAAATCTCCAAAGGAATCATCTGCAATGTTGAGACGTGGGTAGATTCCAGAATCACAGGGGGAGCCATGCAATCATTTCTGGCTTGCTCCCATCGAAATACACACAAACACCAGTGGTCACCAGGCTTTAATCCATCAAAGTCAAACATAGGATTTGGATCAATGAGATTATTACCTTGCGCCAAGGTGTAACTCAGGAATCCTTTGGTCATGACACTACAGATCGAATGTTGACCAAAGTCCGAGTCATCAGTTCTACAAAATCCGTCTTGGTACCAACCTGCCATTGGTTGGCACCCACACTGATGCAACGGCTCTCCCAACACATTGACTAAATCCGTCATTCACTCATCGCACTGAATTTATTTCCCAGTGGAGGCAGCACATCACTAGGAATAAACCAGCCCTCACAAATCAATCAATCTGCATAACCACCCACAGTGCAGCACATTGGCGTTATTGCGCATGACTGCACCTGCGGCGACATGCAGATGTCAATCCATCATTTCCAACTTTCAACATCTATAAACAACAAAAAGCCCCCTCCGAGGAGGGGGCCTTCCGATTCAGTTGATCTGAATCGTTTGTTGATTCCAGATCAACCGATGGCAGGAGCCTGGAGAGCCACAGGGGCGCTCTCAGCAGCAGCCAGGTCGAGGGGGAAGTTGTGAGCGTTGCGCTCGTGCATCACTTCCATGCCGAGGCCGGCACGGTTGAGGATGTCAGCCCAGGTGTTCAGAACACGACCCTGGGAATCCAGGATGGACTGGTTGAAGTTGAAGCCGTTCAGGTTGAAGGCCATGGTGCTCACGCCGAGGGCGGTGAACCAGATGCCAACCACAGGCCAGGCAGCCAGGAAGAAGTGAAGGCTGCGGCTGTTGTTGAAGGAGGCGTATTGGAAGATCAGGCGACCGAAGTAACCGTGGGCAGCCACGATGTTGTAGGTCTCTTCCTCTTGGCCGAACTTGTAGCCGTAGTTCTGGGACTCGCTCTCGGTGGTTTCACGCACCAGGGAGGAGGTCACCAGGGAGCCGTGCATGGCGGAGAACAAGCTGCCGCCGAAGACGCCTGCCACACCCAGCATGTGGAAGGGGTGCATCAGGATGTTGTGCTCGGCCTGGAACACCAGCATGTAGTTGAAGGTGCCAGAGATGCCCAGGGGCATGGCGTCAGAGAAAGAACCCTGACCGAAGGGGTAGACCAGGAACACTGCAGAAGCAGCAGCCACAGGGGCGCTGTAAGCAATGCAGATCCAAGGGCGCATGCCCAGGCGGTAGGAGAGTTCCCACTCACGGCCCATGTAGGCGTAGATGCCGATGAGGAAGTGGAAGATCACCAGCTGGAAAGGACCGCCGTTGTACAGCCACTCATCGAGGGAAGCAGCTTCCCAGATGGGGTAGAAGTGCAGGCCAATGGCGTTGCTGGAAGGAACAACAGCACCGGAGATGATGTTGTTGCCGTAGAGCAGGGAGCCGGCGACGGGCTCGCGGATGCCGTCGATATCAACCGGGGGAGCGGCGATGAAGGCAACGATGAAGCAGGTGGTGGCAGCCAGCAGAGTCGGGATCATCAGAACACCGAACCAACCCACATAGAGGCGGTTGTCGGTGCTGGTGACCCACTCGCAGAACTGCTGCCACGCAGAGGCGCCGGAGCGCTGCTGAATGGTGGTTTGCATGAGTGCGTTTAGCTGTGCCCGAAGGCGGTATGGATTCCCGGAACAATTTCCGGTCCCCGAATTGTAAAGCAACATTGCGGGATGTAAACCAACTTTTTCAGGCTCCGGCGCGGCAATGGCCTTGTTAAGGTCCAATTCCTTGTGCTGGAGCGGTGTCTGAGAGCGCAACACCGACTTCGGCTGATCGCGTCCTGCTGGTACGCCTTCCCTGTAATCCCATCTTTCCGATCGGGCCGATCTATCTGGCCGATCACCTGCACAAGCAATTTCCCCAGCTGCAGCAGCGGCTGCTCGACCTAGCGGCAGTCCCTCTGCTGGATGTTGACCGGGTGCTGCGGGCCACGGTTGATGCCTTTCGCCCCACCTTGCTGGTGTTCTCCTGGCGAGATATCCAGATCTATGCGCCTGTAGATGGGCGCGGCGGCAATCCGCTGCAGCACTCGTTTGAAGTCTTCTATGCCCGCAATCCACTGAGGCGCCTGCGTGGTGCCTTGGGGGGAGTGAAGTTGATGGGCTCGTTCTATGGCGAGCTTTGGCGCAACTTGCGCTTGATCCGGCGGGGCCTCAAGCGTGCCCGCCACCACTGCCCGCAAGCCCAGGCTGTTTTGGGTGGTGGCGCCACCAGCGTGTTTTACGAGCAGCTGGCGCCGTTGCTCCCCAAAGGCACGGTGGTCTCCGTTGGCGAAGGCGAGCCGCTGTTGGAGAAGCTCCTGCGCGGTGAGTCACTGGCTGGTGAGCGTTGCTTCCGCGCCGGCGAAGCGCCTCGCCCTGGCTTGATCCATGAGCAGCCTTCGGGTCTGATCAAAACCGCCTGCGATTACGACTACATCGAATCGATTTGGCCGCAGCTCAACTGGTACCTCGAAGCGGGCGACTTCTACGTCGGCGTGCAGACCAAGAGAGGGTGTCCCCATAACTGTTGTTATTGCGTTTACACCGTTGTTGAAGGCAAGGCGGTGCGGGTGAACCCCGTTGATGAAGTCATCGCTGAGATGCGTCAGCTTTATGACCGTGGCGTGCGCGGCTTCTGGTTCACCGACGCCCAGTTCATCCCAGCCCGCCGCTACATCGAAGACGCCAAGGAGCTCCTGCGGGCGGTGCAGCAGCAGGGATGGGATGACATCCGCTGGGCGGCATACATCCGTGCCGACAACCTTGATGCCGAGCTGGCCGAGCTGATGGTGGCCACGGGGATGGAGTACTTCGAGATCGGCATTACCTCCGGCTCCCAGGAGCTCGTTCGCAAGATGCGCATGGGCTACAACCTGCGCACCGTGCTGGAGAACTGCCGCTTGCTGGCCCGAGCTGGCTTCCGCCATCACGTCTCAGTCAATTACTCGTTCAACGTGATCGACGAGCGGCCCGAGACAATCCGCCAAACCGTTGCCTACCACCGCGCTTTGGAGGCAGCCTTTGGTGCCGACAAGGTGGAGCCCGCCATCTTCTTCATTGGCCTTCAGCCCCACACCCATCTGGAGCAGTACGGCTTTGACCAGGGCTTGATCAAGCCCGGTTACAACCCGATGAGCATGCTGCCTTGGACGGCTCGCCAATTGCTGTGGAACCCCGAGCCCATGGGCCAAACCTTTGGCCGGGTGTGCTTGGAAGCCTTTGAGCGCAATCCGGCTGACTTCGGCCGCACGGTGATGGATCTGCTGGAGCGCGATTACGGCTGTGCTCCCCTCGAGGAGGCGCTGCATGCTCCTGTGGAAGGCCGCAAGGCCATGGCCACTGCCACCGCCTGACGCTGGTTAGGAGCGTTTCAACGTCAGCAGCAGAATCACCAAAGCGATCCAGCCCACCGCTCCGCCGATGGGGTTGGCCGGGCTTAAAAGCCAGGCTGGACCAACGTTTTGCACATCCAAAATCCCCTGGCTGAGCAGGAACCAGCCGCCAACGGCTCCTCCATGCAGCCCAACGGCACCCCACAGCACGCCTTGATCGCGATCGCGTTGCTCGGCGAGCAGAACGCCGAAGAGAGCTAGACCACCGAGGAGCAGCAGCAGTTCCAGCCCGGGTAGGTGAAACCGGGTGTGCACAAGGCTGAAAATCGCGGCCTGCAGCCAGAGGGCGCGCTGGTGGCCCAGCAGCAGGCTGAGCTCACCGAACAACCAGCCGCGGAACAGCAACTCTTCGGCAAAGCCCACCCCAAGGCCCAACACCACCGCATTGAGCAGCAACGCTGGTGTGAGCTTGAGCTCGCCCTGGGCGCCAGCGAGCAGCAAGGCCACCACGATGACCAGCAGCAGTGCTGCGGCCAGCACCACACCGCGGCTCAGGCTTTGGGCGAAGTCCAACCAGCTGCAGCGCACACCAAGGCGTTTCCAGGCCTGGCGTTCACCCCAGGCCCGCTGCAATCGCCAAGGCAGTGAGATCAGCAACACCGCAACGCTGGGAAGCGCTGCCAGGGACGCTTGCTGGGTAACGGGAACACCCAGCAGGCCGAACAGACCTTGCAGGCCTAGAAACAACGCCACCAAGGAGGCGGGGTAGAGGAGCGTGCCGCGCCAGTGGGGCCTCACTCCTCCGGCTCGATCGTGCTGGTGAGACCTTTGGCCTTGAGGCTCTCGCAATAGAACTCAGCCGGCTCGATATCGCAGACGATCACCAAGCCCACACCGCTGTTATGGGCTTCCAACATCACGGCCATCGCATCTTGCTCGCTCAACGACGGCACCACCTCCCGCAGGGAGGTGACGACGTACTCCATCGAGTTGACCGGATCGTTGTGGAGCAGCACCCGGTAACGGGGCGATGGTTTTCGCACCGTTTCGGGCTGCCGCTCCATCACGGCGGCTCCCCCACCAGGGGAGCGCACCGGAGTTTCACTGGCGTGCGTCATGGCGGGGGCAGATCGCAGAACCGACGGCAATCTAAAGAGCGCGGATGCGGCGCATGGCTTCATCCACGTTGCTGCGGCTGTTGAAGGCCGAGAGGCGGAAGTAGCCCTCGCCAGCGGCGCCAAAGCCACTGCCGGGGGTTCCCACCACATTGGCCTTGTTGAGCAGGTGATCAAAGAAGCCCCAGGAATCCATGCCTTCCGGGGTCTTGATCCACACGTAAGGCGCATGCTCGCCGCCATAGATGGTGAGGCCAGCGGCGGTGAGCTCCCTGCGAATGATCGAGGCGTTCTCCATGTAGAAGCTGATCAGCGCCTTGACCTCGGCCTGGCCCTGTTCGGAGTACACCGCTTCAGCGCCACGCTGAACGATGTAGCTGACGCCATTGAATTTGGTGCTTTGGCGGCGGTTCCAGAGCGCCCAGAGCTCCACCTGCTCACCGCTGGCGCTGGTGCCCATCAGGCCTTTGGGCACCACGGTGAGTGCGCAGCGGGTGCCTGTGAAGCCAGCGTTCTTGGAGAAGGAGCGGAATTCGATGGCGCATTGGCGCGCCCCCTCAATTTCAAAGATCGAGTGGGGGATGGCCGGATCTTGGATGAAGGCCTCATAGGCCGCATCGAACAGGATCAGCGCCTTGTGCTCGAGGGCGTAGTCCACCCAGCTCTTGAGTTGCTCGCGGCTAGCGACAGCCCCGGTGGGGTTGTTGGGGAAACAGAGATAGATCAGATCAACCGGGGTGCTGGGCAGCGGCGCGGTGAAATCGTTGGCAGCGGTGATGGGCAGGTAGCTCAGGCCGCCGTATTGCCCTCCCTCATTGGCATCACCGGTGCGGCCTGCCATCACGTTGCTGTCGACATACACCGGATAGACCGGGTCGGTCACGGCGATGCGATTGCCCTCGCCAAGGATGTCGAGGATGTTGCTGCTATCGCACTTGGAGCCGTCGGAGACAAAGATCTCCTCGGCGCTGATGTCACAGCCGCGGCTTTGGAAATCGTGTTTGGCAATCGCTTCGCGCAGCCAGGCGTAGCCCTGCTCCGGCCCATAGCCATGGAAGCCTTCGCGGGTTCCCATCTCGTCGATGGCGTTTTTCATCGCGTCCCGGCAGGCCTGCGGCAGGGGCTCGGTGACATCGCCAATACCGAGGCGGATCAGGGCGGCGTTGGGATTGGCCTCGCTAAACGCCTTGACCCGCCGGCCAATTTCAGGGAACAGGTAACCGGCTTTGAGCTTGAGGTAATTGCCGTTGACGAGGGCCATAGGGAGGATCGCGATGGCGGGATTGTCCTATGCGGAGCCCCATACTCAAGACAGTGCTACCGCGCCGATGACCGCTTTTGCTGAGCTGGTCAATGCCGGAATCTCTCGCCCCGGCCGCTACCTCGGCAATGAGCTGGGGGTGGAGCCAAGGGATTGGGGCGCCGCGACGATCCGCTGGGCCCTCACCTACCCCGAGGTCTATGAGGTCGGTGCCAGCAATCTCGGCCACATCATTCTCTATTCGATCCTCAACGCCCAGCCGCGGCAGTTGTGCGATCGCGCTTACCTGCCGGCCCCTGATCTTGCTGAGCGGCTGCGCAGCACGGGCTCGCCGTTGTTTGCCGTGGAGAGTCGCCGGCCCCTCAACAGCTTCGACATCCTTGGCTTCAGCCTCAGCTACGAGCTCAGCGCCACCAACGTGCTGGAGATGCTCGATCTCATCGGGTTGCCGCTCTACGCCCGTGACCGCGGCGATGCGCCGCTTGGCTCCCAAGACGCCCTGCCGTTGATCTTTGCCGGCGGCCAGACGGCCACCAGCAATCCGGAGCCCTACGCACCCTTTTTCGATTTCATCGCCCTAGGCGATGGCGAAGAGCTGTTGCCAGAGATTGGCTTGGTGTTGGAGGAGGGCAAGGCGGCTGGCCTGCCCCGCTCAGCGCTGCTGCGCGACCTGGCGGAGGTGCCCGGCGTTTACGTGCCGGCGTTGGGCCATCGCCGTGTTGTGCGCCGGGTGGCAACTCCGATGCCGCACTACGCCATGGGCCTGGTGCCCCATGTGGAGACGGTGCATGACCGGCTCACGGTGGAAATTCGTCGGGGCTGCACCCGCGGCTGCCGCTTCTGTCAGCCGGGGATGTTGACCCGCCCGGCCCGCGACGTGGATCCCGAGGAGGTGGTGGAAGCCGTTGAGACCGGCATGGTGCGCACCGGCTACAGCGATTTTTCGTTGCTGTCGCTGAGTTGCAGCGATTACCTCGCCTTGCCCGCCGTGGGGGTGGAGCTGCGCAATCGCCTGCAAGACCACAACGTCAGCCTCTCGCTGCCGAGTCAACGCATCGACCGTTTTGACAACAACATTGCCCACATCCTGGGCGGCACGCGCCAGGGCGGTCTCACGTTTGCGCCGGAAGCGGGAACCCAGCGCATGCGCGACATCGTCAACAAAGGACTGACGGATCAGGAGCTCAGCGCTGGCATCGAGACGGCGATGCGCAACGGCTGGCGCAAGGTGAAGCTCTATTTCATGATCGGCTTGCCGGGTGAAACCGATGCCGACGTCCATGGCATCGCCGACACCGTCGAGCGCTTGCGCTTTGAAATGCGCGATATCGGCCGGCTGGAGCTGAATCTGACGATCAGCAACTTCACCCCCAAGCCCCACACGCCATTTCAGTGGCACAGCGTTTCCACCGCTGAGTTCAAGCGGCGGCAAGGGATCTTGCGCCAGCGTTTTGCGGGCATGCGCTTTTTGAAGGTCAACTACACCGATGTGCGCCTCTCAGCAATGGAGGACTTCATCGGGCGTGGGGATCAGCGCTTGGCTCCAGTGATCGAAGCCGCTTGGCGCTCGGGCGCCGGGATGGATGCCTGGTTCGACAACATCGAGCGCACCCATGGCGCCTGGTGTGAGGCGATTGAAGCGGCCGGCTTGGGCGGTCGTTACCGCGAGCTGGAACTCGGCAGTTGGGCTGAGCTGCAAGCGCTGACGCCGGAGCAACGCCGGCAGCGCTGCGCCGAACCCTTGCCCTGGGATCACATCGATTCGGGGGTCAGCAAGCAGTGGTTGCAGGAAGACCTTGAGCGGGCCCTTGAGGCGGTGGTGGTTCCTGATTGTTCGTTTGATGGCTGCAGCCATTGCGGCGTCTGCGGCGAAGGCCTGGGGCACAACGTGGTGGTGCCGCCGCCGCCGATTCCCACCATTGATCCGCCGCGCAAACCCCCCAGTGAGCAAGTGGGGCGTTTGCGGGTGCGCTTTGCCAAAACCGGTGAGATGGCGCTGCTGAGCCATCTCGATCTGGTGCGGATGCTGGAGAGGGCGCTGCGCCGCAGTCAGCTGCCGGTGTCGTTCACCGGTGGTTTCCATCCGCTGCCCCGCCTGCAACTGGCCCTGGCCTTGCCGCTGGGTGCGGAAGCCGATTCCGATTGGTTGGATTTGAGCTTCACCGAAGTGGTGCAGCCGGAGCAGCTGATGGATCGATTGGCGCCCCTGCTGCCGCAAGGGTTTGCGCTGCTGGAGGCCCATGGGGTGCCGGTGAAGTCGCCAGCCCTCTCGCAAATGCTGCAGTCAGCCCATTGGCGTTTGTGCTTGGAGCCCAGCGGGGCTGATCGGTTGCCGGCTGAACGGCGCTGCCAAGAGGCACTGGGCGAGTTGCTGGGTGCTGAGGCTCTTCCTTTGGAGGAATTGGATCGTCAGGGCCGCCGCCGCCGCCGTGATTTGCGGCCGCTGCTGCTGGATCTGCATTGGCATCACTGGAGTCCCCAACGACTGGAGCTGGGGCTGGAAACTCTGGTGCAGGCCAATGGCCGCAGTTTGAAACCGGATCAGTTGCGTCAGCTCTTGGCTCAACGCCTCGGCTGCGAGCTGCAGCAAACACAGCTGCGGCGCGTGGCGCTGAAACTTGCGTGCTAGTTTCAAGACAAGGCGGTGGATCCGCCCGCGGGACGCGAGTCGTCCAAGGGCTTTGAACACTGTCCTTCCCCTGCGCCTGCAGCAGACCCAAGGGCTCTACAGCACGGTTTTCCCAGGGTGTGGCTTTCCACTGGAAGGCCAATGTCGTGATATCTCCAGGTTCATTCGTTGAAGCGCCGCCTCAGCCCCCAACAGCTGATTGCTGCACAGCATTTTTGTTCCTCTCCCTGTCCTCTTCGGTGACCCCGTCAGGGGTGGCCTCAGCCCATGCCACAGCAGATCGTCATCGCTGAGCAGCTGCGCATTGCCGCAGTTCTCAACGACGAACGGGTTGATGAATTAATCGTTGCGCAAGGTCGTCACCAGATCGGTGATGTGTATCTGGGCACCGTTGAAAACGTCCTCCCCGGCATCGATGCCGCTTTCGTCAACATCGGCGAGAGCGAAAAAAACGGTTTCATTCACATCACCGACCTCGGCCCGTTGCGCCTGAAGAAAGGCGGCGCTGGGATCACTGAGCTGCTGGAACCGCGCCAGAAGGTGCTGGTTCAGGTGATGAAGGAGCCCACGGGCACCAAGGGCCCGCGGCTCACCGGCAACCTCTCGCTGCCAGGTCGTTTCCTGGTGCTGCAACCCCATGGGCAGGGGGTGAATGTGTCGCGGCGCATCGGCGGTGAAACCGAGCGCAACCGCCTGCGTGCCCTGGCGGTGCTGATCAAGCCCCCAGGCACGGGCCTGCTGGTGCGCACTGAGGCCGATGGCGTCAGTGAAGAGCAGATCATTGATGACCTCGAATCCCTGCTGCGCCAGTGGGAAGCGATCCAACAGGCGGCTGAAACAGCCCACCCGCCGGTTCTGCTGAACCGCGATGAAGACTTCATTCATCGGGTGCTGCGTGATCTCTACAGCACCGATGTGCTGCGGGTTGTGGTGGATTCCGAGGACGCGGTGGCGCGCGTCAATCGCTTCCTTGGCCCCGATCAAGCCAACTTGATCGTTGAGCACCACGAGGATGCCAGCGAAATCCTTGAGCACTACAAGGTCAACGCGGCTATCCGTGATGCCCTCAAGCCCCGGGTGGATCTGCCCTCCGGCGGCTACGTGATCATCGAGCCCACCGAGGCCCTCACGGTGGTGGATGTGAACTCCGGTTCCTTCACCCGCTCGGCGAACGCCCGCGAGACGGTGCTGTGGACCAACTGTGAAGCCGCTACCGAGATTGCTCGTCAGCTGAAGCTGCGCAACATCGGCGGCGTGGTGATCATCGACTTCATCGATATGGAGTCGCGCCGCGACCAGCTGATGTTGCTGGAGCATTTCACCCAGGCCATGCGGGATGACCAGGCCCGGCCGCAGATCGCCCAGATCACCGAATTGGGCTTGGTGGAGCTCACCCGCAAGCGTCAGGGGCAAAACATCTATGAGCTGTTTGGCCGTGCCTGCCCCAGCTGCGGAGGCTTGGGTCATGTGGTGACCCTGCCTGGGAAAGACACCTTGCAGCCCCTGGCGTCGTTGCCTGGCTTGGTGCGTTCTGCTGCTTCAGCGCGAGCTGAGGTGTCTAGCCCCAGCAATGGCGATGGTGGCGGCGGCCGCCGCCGCCGCCGCGGTGGTGGACGCGCTGCCACCGAGCCTGTGGATCAGGTGGATTCCGATCAGGAACTCGGTGGTTCGGGCGCTCAGGCCGGCGCTGAACCGCGCCGCCAAGACCCCCAGGTGGTGGCTGTGCCGATGGATGCTGACCAAGAACTGGTGTTCGGTTGGCTGGGCCTTAATCCAGCGTTGCTGGCTGATCCCGCACCGGAAGATCTCGACAACGTGGTCTCCCGGGTTGTGCGTCCTGGCGATGACGCCGATGCGGTGATGGAAGCCGCTAAGCAAGAGCTGGCAGCTAGTGGTGGTCGCCGCCGCCGCCGCGGTGGCCGCGGCAGTGGCAATGGCCCAGTGGCTGCTGCAGAAGAGGCGAGCGGATCGATCCCGGTGGAGATCACACCACTGCCCGATCCGGAATCGGCCTCAGCTGAGCCTGCCTTGGTGGAGATTGCACCGCTCGTCGTCAGCACCCCGCAGAGCGAGCCCGCCGAGCCTGTTGCTGCACCGGAAGCCGAGGCCAGCCCAGAGCCAGAGCCGGAGGCTGAATCCGAAGGAGAGGGCCGTCGCCGCCGCCGCCGCCGTTCGGCGGGGTGATTGTTGCCGGTGTCGATGAGGTCGGGCGGGGCTGCTTGTTTGGCCCTGTCTGGGCTGCTGCGGTGATTTTGAAAGCCGAGGCCTTTGAGCGTTTGCCGGAGTTGGGTGTCACCGATAGCAAGGCGCTGAGCGCCAAACGGCGGCAGGCGTTGTTGCCTGAGATCCACGCCCATTGCCTCAGTTATGGGCTGGGTCAGGCCTCGGCGGCCTGTATCGATGCCATCGGGATACGCGCTGCCACTGAGCTGGCCATGTTGCGGGCTTTGCAGCGCCTCTGCCCCTCACCGGATCATGTGCTGGTGGATGGATCGCTGCCTTTGCGGCCTTGGCCTGGCTCCCAGGAGAGCGTGGTGGCGGGCGATAGCCATTGCTTGGCGATTGCCTGCGCCAGCATCCTCGCCAAAGAGGGCCGCGATGCCCTGCTGCAACGGCTCGATCAGCGCTGGCCCAGTTATGGCCTGGCTTCGCACAAGGGCTATGGCACCAAAGCGCACCGCACGGCGCTGCTGCAGTGGGGGCCCACCCCCTTGCACCGCCTCAGTTTTCTGGCGCCAGAACTGAAGAGCGGCTCGCCTGCCGGCGCCAGCTCTGAAAATCCTGAATGAGCTGCTGGCCAACGCGGCCTTTGATGGTCAGCAGGATGCCATTGAGCAGCGATTCTCCGGTGCTCTCCAGCAGGCGGGTTGGGATCAGCCGCAACACCGCTGGCTGGGTCACTTGAACCCCCAATTTGGCCTCGCCCACCAGCCCATTGGCTGTGGCTTCCAGCCAGGAACTCAGCGAGAGCTGGAAATCGTCGTCGAGTCCAGGTACCCCGTCGAGATTGCATTCCAGCGAACGCATCTCCAGGCGGCTGGCCTGTTGCTCCACCTGGATTTCCACAGTGGGCATGATGCGCAACTGAAACAGTTGCAAGGGGCTGACGCTGTAGCGGTAGCGCCCCTCGCCGAGGGGCTCCAGCTGGTCAGGGCTCAGCAGGGCACCCACCACACGCTGCTGCTCTTGTAGGTAGGCCGGCAGGTCCTCGGTGCCTTGGCGGACCGCCAGATTCAGGCTTTGCGTTGCACGGAAGGCCAGAACCATTCCCACTGACCTAGACGCGGTGGGATCCTATCGGTGTGTCCTGGTCCCGTCCTGCGATGTTGACTTCTATGGCCTTTTTGGGGCCGGCGGGTACCTACGGCGAACAGGCTTGCCGTCGCTTAGCCGCGCTGTGTGGTGCGCCAGAGGCTGAGCGCTGCCCGCAGGCCACGATTCGTGCGGTGGTGATGGCGCTGCTGGAGCAGCGGGTGGATGCCGCGGTGGTGCCGGTGGAGAACTCCGTGGAAGGCGGTGTGACGAGCTGTTCGGATCTGCTGTGGCAATCCGGCCTCCAGGGCGATGGGGCTCTGGCCATTGAGCATGCCTTGATCCTGCCAATTCGCCATGCCCTGCTGGCTGATGGCAGCCTCGAGCAGATCACCGAGGTGCTCTCCCATCCCCAGGCCTTGGCGCAGTGCAGCGGTTGGTTGCAGCAAAACCTGCCTCAAGCCCTGCAGCTCCCCACCAGTTCCACCGCCGAAGCCGCCCGCTTGGTGCGCGGCTCGCGTTTCCGCGCTGCGGTGGCCTCACGCCAGGCCGGGGAAGAGCAGGGTGTGGCTGAGCTGGCCTATCCCATCAATGATCAACCGGGCAATTGCACCCGGTTTTTGCTGCTGCGGCGCGGCCCGCAGCCTCAGCAAGCCCACGCCAGCCGCACCAGCCTGGCTTTTTCGCTGCATGCCAACGCCCCCGGCGCATTGCTGCAGGCCCTGGAGATCTTTGCGGCCCGCGGTTTGAACATGAGCCGGATCGAATCACGCCCCTCAAAACGGGAACTGGGGGAGTACGTGTTCTTTGTCGATCTCGAGGCTGCAGGTGCGCCCGTGGATGAGGTTTGCGCTGCGCTGCAACCGCTGTGTGAACGGCTGACCTGCTTTGGCTCTTACCCGATTACGGACGACACCGTTTCGCCCTGAACAGGCCGAACTGCATCAGTCCGCAGCTGAAGGCCCATTGCATCAACAGCAGGGTTGGCACTTCCCTCAGCCCTTTCAAGACGGCGCTTGGCCCAAGGCTGAGCACCGCCATTGGACGGCGAATGCCTTCTTCGATGGAGGCCCACCAGGAGGGCAGGGTTTGGCGACTCCAATCCCCTGTGTCCAGCTGCTCGAGGGGCACGCCGCTCTGCTCCAGATTGCGGCGGAAGGAGTTGATGCTGGAGAAGGCGGGGTGGGCCCATTGCACCCGAAGTTGCTCGAGCACCCAGTTCTCCCCCCGATTGAAGGGCCGCCCCACGTGATCGCGCTGGTTCCAATCGGCGGCGACCAGCTGCCCGCCAGGTTTGAGCACGCGCAGCAATTCATTGGCAAATCCCTGCTTATCAGCGATGTGGGGCGCGCACTCCACGGTCCACACCACATCCATGCAGGCATCTGGGAGATCGAGCTTGAGGGCATCCATCACCGCAAAGCGGCACGACAGATCGGGAGCCGTGAGCTGCTGGGCCCGCTCCACCTGCCCGGGGCTGATGCTGACGCCGAGCACGTCAAAGCCGTAGCGGCTGGCTAAGCGCCGGCTGCTGCCGCCAATGCCGCAGCCCACATCCAGCACCTTGGTGCCAGCGGGCAAGCCTTCCAGGCCGCCCCATTGGGCTAGGGCATCAACGAAATCTTGTTTGGCCCCGCGAAAATCGCGCCCTTGCGGAGGATCGCCGTAGTAGCCGAGGTGGATGTGCTCTCCCCAGAGGCGTTCCAGCAACTGGTCTTGGGTCCAGTTGTCGTAGGCGGAGGCCACGCTTTCACTGCCGCGAAAACGCCTAGGCAGCACGTACCAAACCACCAGTCCCACAACCAGCAGGCCGGTGAGAATCACCAGCCCTGTGACAAGCAGGCTCATCCCTCCAGGTCCTTGAAGGTGTCTTTGAGCACGGTGCGGGCAGCCAATTGGCGGCGGGTGTGATCCAACAGCTCAAATTCCAACTGCAGCCGTTCGCCGGTGGAGGTGAGTTCCAATAGCTGTTGCTGATGGTCGGCAACAGCACCACCGAGGTGGCCGCCAACCCAGAACGACAACTCCCGCGGTAGATCCGGCAGGTCATCGGGGAGCACGGTGTTGTGACCCAGCAATTTGGCGGAGAGATCCACCACATCCTTCAAGGCCACTTGCACATCAGCAGCCAGGGGTTGGATGTCGTCCACCGGAGGTTCGTCTTCCATCCAGCTCACCAAGCCCACCATGAAGGGGGCTTCTCGCACGATTTCCAACACGCGGAAGCGCTGTTGGCCCATGGTGACGATGTTGCTGCGGTCGTCGTCACCGGTTTCACATTTGAGGATCTCTGCGCAGCAGCCGATCTGCGCCATTTGCTTGGATTCGGGATCCCAACGCACCACCCCGAAGCGACGGTCGCTATCGAGCACCGTGCGCAACATCATGCGGTAACGGTGCTCAAAAATATGCAGTGGCAGCACTTCCTGGGGGAAGAGCACCACGTCTGGCAGTGGGAAAAGAGGAAGCTCCCGTACGGCCAGTTCTGTCATGGCGATGGGAGAACGGGAGCCATCCTAAGAAGCATTCAGGGCCTTCGGGCCTGCTGAATCAGAGCTTCACTTCGATATCAACACCACTGGGAAGATCCAGCTTCATCAGGGCGTCGATGGTTTTCGACGAGGGGTTGTAGATGTCGATCAAACGACGGTGGGTGCGGGTCTCGAAGTGCTCACGGGAATCCTTGTCGACGTGAGGCGAGCGCAGCACGCAATAGATCTTGCGCTTGGTGGGCAGGGGGATGGGGCCAATCGCCGTTGCAGCGGTGTGGTCGGCCGTTTCAATGATTTTGTCGCAGGACAGATCCAGCATGCGGCGGTCAAACGCCTTCAGGCGAATGCGGATCTTCTGCTGAGCAATAGCCGTGGACATGGTTTAGGAGCGTCGAAACGCTGAGGGGGATGGGTTGTCGAGGTGCGGCCGCCCTGGTGGCGGCAATGAAATAGGGGTTGAGCCCCCAGCCAGCAGTGGCTGAGGACCCAACCCAGTTCGATCACTCGATGATCTTGGTCACAACGCCGGCACCGATGGTGCGGCCGCCTTCGCGGATAGCGAAGCGCATGCCTTGCTCGATGGCGACGGGGCAGATCAGCTCACCGGTCATCTTGATGTTGTCACCGGGCATCACCATTTCCACGTTGCCGCCCTCGCGGTCGGTGAAAGCGGTGATTTGGCCGGTCACGTCAGTTGTACGGATGTAGAACTGCGGGCGATAACCAGCGAAGAAGGGGGTGTGGCGGCCGCCTTCTTCCTTCTTGAGGACATAGACCTCACCCTCGAACTTGGTGTGAGGGGTGATGGAGCCGGGCTTCACCAGCACCA
>JAAXIH010000155.1:13113-34997 GCA_012270465.1 Synechococcus sp. | reverse complement strand
CCGAACCACTGCTCACCGCCACACCGGCTTGGGCCAGCTGGCGCACGGCAGCCCGAGCTGATAACGGCTCTCCTTGCGCGGACGACAACACCAGCGCCAAATGGTGCGGCAAACACCCTGCGCGGCTCCAGCGACCAACCCGCTCCAGGCCAGGAACGGCAGACAGCTGCAGCCAAAGACCATCTCGCAGCTCAGCCATTGCACCGGCCAGCTGCGGTTGCTGGTTGAAGCGAAGTTCCAAGGCATCCACCATCGCCGCCACCAGCCAGGGGGATTCCGTGCCTGATCGCAGACCGGATTCCTGGCCGCCGCCCAGCAGTTGTGGCTGAAGACCCTGTGGCTTGGGCATCACCAGGGCGCCCACACCGCGGGGACCCTGAAATTTGTGGGCGCTGATGCTCAGCGCATCGACGGGTAAGGGCAACAGCTCAGCGACGGGAACCTGTCCCACCACCTGCACCGCATCGCTGTGCAACGGCACCCCGGCTTGCTGGCAAAGGTGATTGATGGCCTGCATCGGCTGCAGAACGCCGAGCTCCGAGCTAGCCCAAGCGACGCTGACAAGGCGCGTGGGCGGCACCAGCAGCGATTCGAGTGCCTCTAGATCGATCCGCCCGTGGCCATCCAAGGGCAGGATCTCGACCTGCCAGCCCTCACTGCCTAACTGCTCAGCGCAGCGGCGAATGGCCGCATGCTCAAAGGGAGAAATCAGCAGCCGACCAGGCGCCTGGCTGCGGCAGATCCCCAACAAGGCCAAGTTGTCAGCCTCCGTGCCACCAGAGGTGAACACCACCTGACCGTTGGGACAACCCAAGAGCTCCAGCAGCCGCTGACGGCTGCGTTCGAGCAGTTCGGCAGCGGCAAGCCCAGCTGGATGCAAGCTTGAGGGGTTCGCCCAGGCCTGCCGTTGGTAGGCGAGCAGCCGTTGCTCCAGCCCCTCAGCCAGCGGCGTTGCAGCACAGGCATCGAGGTAGAGCAGAGGCCTAGAAGCCGGCACGGCGACGGGTGCGGTCTTCCAACGATGAGTTGGCCAGGCCAACCATGTCATCGAGCGACAGGCGATCGAGAAATGACATCGCCTGTTCACGTGCCACGGCACTGGGGCAGGCCTCGGGCCGGATGCAGCCGTCGCTGCAGAGGCTGGCGCAGTCAATGGCCTCAACGGCCTCACCACCGGAAGCTGAAGGCAGAACACCTTCGAACACAAAAACCGCTGGACCGGCCATCTGGATGTGGTTGTTCCCATCCCAGTCGATTTGCAGCGGGCCGCCAGGCAGTTGCACCGTCACCTGGCGAGCACAGGCACCACGCAGATGGGTGGCCACCACGGTGGCGCAAGCTCCCGTGCCGCAGGCCAGCGTGGGGCCAGCACCCCGCTCCCACACCTTCACTTGCAGCTGGTCTGGGGCATGCACCTGCACGAAATGCACATTGGTGCGCGCCGGGAAGGCTGGATGCTGTTCCAGGGCAGGGCCCAAGCGGTCAAAGTCCACCTCCGCTAGGTCAGCGACCTGGACCACCGCATGGGGATTGCCCATGCCAACGGCAGCCACCTGCAGTGGCTCGCCAGCCACCTGCAATTCGCCCTCAGGCAGAGGAGCCCCAGCCGGCAAGTTGGTGGGGATCGACGCGGGCTCCAGGAAGGGTTCCCCCATGTCCACGGTGACCTGATCGCCCTCAAGCAAGCGCGGAATGATTAGGCCAGCCGGTGTTTCCACGCGCCACTGGGTGCCGCTCGGTGAGCCATCGAGGTCGGCGAGAAAACGGGCAAAACAACGAATGCCGTTGCCGCACATCTCCGCCTCAGTGCCATCGGCATTGAGGATCTGCATGCGCACATCACCGCCTTGCTGCGGCGGAAGCGCCAGGATCAGGCCATCACCACCAATGCCAAAACGGCGATCACAAAGCTCTTTGGCCGGTTCGCCCCCCATGTCTGGCAGCGGCGTCTTGCGGCCATCCATGAGGATGAAGTCATTCCCCAGTCCTTGATATTTCCGGAACGAACGTGTCAAAACGCTTTGGCCACCTGATCTGATCGTATGGCCCCCGACCACGAACTCGACACGTCACTACCCGGGGTGCGGCTGCTGCAGCAATGGATCCGCCAGCGGCGCACGATCAGCATCCAGCTGGCCAGCGGCCTGGAATTGCAAGGGCGGCTGCTGTGGCAAGACAGTGAATTTCTGGCGCTGCTGCTGGCCGGTGCAGAACGGCCCGAACTCTTAGCCCGCCGGCGAATTGAACGGATCCGCTCGCTGGATGGGGACCCATCACCGGCCACAATGCCGACTCCGCGGCTGCCGTTGCCGCCCATCTGACCCTGCCGATGGCCAGTTCCGAGTCCCGCTACAGCCCGACATCCCTGGAGCCGAAATGGCAACAGCGCTGGCAGGAGCTGGGACTGGACCAAACGCCAGAGCCCAGTGCTGAGCGTTCAGAGAATTTTTATGCCCTGTCGATGTTCCCCTATCCCTCGGGGAACCTGCACATGGGGCATGTGCGCAATTACGTCATTACTGATGTCATCGCCCGCTTGATGCGCCTGAAAGGCAAGCGGGTGTTGCATCCCATGGGCTGGGATGCCTTTGGCCTACCGGCTGAAAATGCTGCCATCGAGCGGGGTGTGGATCCCGCCGACTGGACCGACCGCAACATCGCCCAGATGCGCGAGCAACTGCAGCGTTTGGGCTTATCGATCGATTGGTCGCGCGAAGTGGCGACCTGCCATAGCGACTACTACCGCTGGACCCAGTGGCTGTTTTTGCAATTTCTCAACGCCGATCTGGCCTACCGCAAAGAAGCCACCGTCAATTGGGACCCCATTGACCAAACGGTGCTCGCCAACGAACAGGTGGACGCCGACGGTCGTTCGTGGCGATCGGGAGCTTTGGTTGAAAAGAGAAAGTTGCGCCAGTGGTTTTTGAAAATCACGGCGGTTGCCGATGAGCTGCTCGACGATCTCGAGCAACTCAAGGGGTGGCCAGAGCGCGTACGCACGATGCAGGCCAATTGGATTGGTCGCTCCAGTGGCGCCACCTTGCGCTTCGCCATCGCAGCGGAGAGCGAGCAGGCCATCGAGGTGTTCACCACCCGCCCCGACACGGTGTTTGGAGTCAGCTATGTGGTGCTCGCCCCTGAGCATGCGCTGGTGGATCAACTCACCACGGCGGAGCAGCGCGAGGCGGTTGAGGCCTTCCGCAAGAGCTTGCAATCCATCAGTGAGCAAGACCGCGTGGCTGAAGACCGGCCCAAACGCGGTGTGGCCACCGGCGGTTCGGTGCAACACCCGTTCACCGGCGAAGCGGTGCCGGTTTGGATCGCCGACTACGTGCTGCCGGACTACGGCACCGGCGCCGTGATGGGTGTTCCGGCCCATGACAGCCGCGACTTTGCCTTTGCCAAGCAATACGACCTACCGATCACCACGGTGGTGGTGGAGCCAGGCCAAGCTGCCGACTCAGCCGAACCCACTGAAGCCTTCACCGGTTTGGGGGAGCTGGTGGGCTCCGCTGAATTTGATGGACTGCAGGGGGAGCAGGCCAAAGCCGCGATCATCAAGGCCGCCGAACAACGCGGGGTTGGTGCAGCCAAGATCACCTTCCGGCTGCGCGATTGGTTGATCTCGCGGCAACGCTACTGGGGTTGCCCGATCCCAGTAATCCATTGCGATGACTGTGGCGTCGTCCCGGTGCCGGAATCGGATCTACCGGTGGAACTCCCCCGTGATGTGGACCTCAGCGGCAGCGGCGGCAGCCCGCTCGAGCGCGCTACCGAGTGGAAACAGGTGAGTTGTCCCAAGTGCGGCAAACCCGCCACGCGCGAGACCGACACCATGGACACCTTCATGTGTTCGAGCTGGTACTACCTGCGTTACACCGACGCCAGCAACGACACAGCACCCTTCACCACTGGCAGCATCGACGCCTGGATGCCCGTGGATCAATACGTCGGCGGTGTTGAGCACGCGATCTTGCACCTGCTCTATTCCCGCTTTTTCACCAAGGTGTTGCAGCAGCGCAACTTGGTGAGTTGCTCCGAGCCATTCCAGAACTTGTTGACGCAGGGGATGGTGCAGGGGGTGACCTACCGCAACCCCAAGACCCGCAAGTACATCGCCCCCAGTGCTGTCAGCGATGCCAGCCAACCCACCGATCCCGATGACGGCGAAGCGCTGGAGGTGTTCTTCGAGAAGATGTCGAAGTCGAAGTACAACGGCGTCGATCCAGGAGCCGTTGTGGACCGCTACGGCGCTGACACCGCGCGCATGTTCATCCTGTTCAAGGCTCCACCGGAAAAGGATCTGGAATGGGATGACGCCGATGTGGAAGGGCAATTCCGCTTCCTGCAGCGCATCTGGCGGTTGTGTGATGGCGCTAAAGCCTCTGGTTTGCAGTTGCAATCACCGCTGACGCTGCCCGCTGAACTCACTCCTGCCGAAACCGATCTGCGCCGAGCGGTGCACACCGCGATCAAAGCCGTTAGCGAGGATCTGCAAGGCGATGAATTGCAGTTCAACACCGCCGTCTCCGAGCTGATGAAACTCAGCAATGCCATGGGTGGTCAGCTCGATGCTGTGTCTGCTGCTGTGGCCCAAGAAGCTGTGCGCAGTTTGCTGTTGCTCTTGGCCCCGTTTGCACCGCACCTCGCCGATGAGCTGTGGGAGCAGCTGCAGGGCAGCGGCAGCATTCATCAACAGCGCTGGCCCGAGGTGGATGCCTCCGCACTGGTGCGCGACACGATCACCGTGGTGCTGCAGGTGAAAGGCAAGGTGCGCGGCAATTTGGAAGTGCCAGCGGCCATCAGCAAAGACGAGCTGGAGCAGGTGGCTCTCGCTAGTGATGTGGCCAAAAAATGGCTTGAGGGCAATGCTCCCAAACGGGTGATTGTGGTGCCGGGCAAGCTCGTCAACCTGGTGCCCTAGGCCCGCTCAGTGGTGGTGATGACCACCCGAGTGGACCTCCAAAAACTGCTCCATGGTGCTGCAGGGCATCCACTGCTCACCCCCAGGGCCATGGGGATGGGCACCCTCACATCCCATCTGGCGCGCACGCGCTTCTGCTTCTGGCCGGGTTGAAAACATCAGCGGTGCTTCGGCCCGCTGGCTTTGGCCTCCCAGCTGGATCGGCCCCATGCCCACCATGCCGCCCCAGATGAGCCCCATGGTGGTGAAGCCAGCGGTGATCACCCCCATGCTCACCACACCCAACGAGACAACACCCATCGGCACCACTCCAATCGCCACAATCCCCATCGGAACCACACCGACCGAAACGATCCCCAAAGGAGCGATGCCGGTGGCCACCAGCTTGGGTTGATGGGAATGGCAGTCCATCAGCTCAGGCTAGGTAGGTTTTGAGAGTTCACAGGCAACAGAGCGATGGCTGAGCGCGTTGCGGACTACCCACGCCCCCCAGCGTTAGTGAGCTCCGATGCCGTGATCGAAGTCACGGCATTGGGGGTGCTGATTTGCAGCACCAGCTCCAGCCTGCGGGTGCTGGAAACCTTCCATCCCCCCACCTATTACCTGCCCCCCGACAGCGTTCGCCGCGATCTGCTGGTTCCTGGCCGGGGCCGCAGCTTTTGCGAGTGGAAAGGCATCGCCAGCTACTGGGATTTGGTGGTGGGTGAGCAGCGTTTGGAGGGCGCCATCTGGAGTTATGAGGCACCCACCGACCGATTTGCAGCTCTAGCGGGGTGGTTTGCCCTCTATCCAGGTCGGATGGAGCGCTGCCGAGTGAACGGTGAAGACGTGCAACCGCAACAGGGTGGTTTCTATGGCGGCTGGATCACCCCAGATCTGATCGGCCCTTTTAAGGGCGATCCGGCCCACCCAGAACTGATTTGAGCAGCACGGCTTTCAGCTCAAATCCAAGCTGAGTTGACCAGTGTCCACCGGTGGTCTTGACCGGCGGCGACGGCGGGACCCATGGCGGCGCTGAATCGCATCGGCTTCACAGCGATACCCCCTCCCCTTGCGCAAACCCCAGACTTGATCGCGGGCTTGCCGCGCCGCAACCTCGTAATCAACCACGGGCTGTGGATAGCTCTCAGGCGGCTCAGGCAAGAGCCAAGGGGTGTGGATTCCAGAGACAGGGACATCCCGCAATTCCGGTAGCCATTGGCGGATAAATCTCCCCTCCGGGTCGTGATCAAGGCCCTGCTTGATCGGGTTGTAGATGCGAACGGTGTTGATTCCCGAGGTGCCCGATTGCATCTGGCACTGGTTCCAATGAATGCCGGGCTCGTAATCAACAAACAAACGCGCCAATGCTTCACCGCTCTGGCGCCATGGCAGCCAGAGCTGGTAGCTGGCCACCGACATCAACATGGCCCGCATGCGGAAATTGATCCAGCCGTGATGCCGCAGGGCTCGCATACAGGCGTCCACAAATGGCCAGCCGGTGCGCCCCTCAATCCAGATCGCCAGCCGCTGGGGATCATCGGCGCGCAAACCGTCGTAGGCGCGATGCGCATTTTGATACTCCAATGAGGGCTGGCTCTCCAGCTTCTGGATGAAGTGGCAATGCCAATGCAACCGTTCGATGAAGGCTTTGGGCCCTTGGCGTAGCCGCGCCGTTTGCACGATTTCGCGCATCGACAGGGTGCCAAAGGTGAGATGGGTTGAAAGGCGTGAGCAGGACTCAAAAGCGGTGAGCGGACTGGACAGCTCCTTGGCGTAGCGGCGGCCGCGCTGCTGCAGAAAACTGTCCAGTAGCGCCACACCCTGTGAGCGTCCGCCCCTTTGGCGACCTGGGCACGGGTCGCTGGCCAGCTTGAGATCGTTGGCGCTGGGAATCCCGCCGGGCTCAATTCCATCAATGGCGGGCAAGGGTGCCGGATCAGCGCAAACGGGTTGGCGCATCAACAGCTCCCAAGCCGGTGCCCAGCCATCACGATTGCCGAGGGCGCGGATCACACCAAAGGATCGGGGTTGATGCCAGGGGATCCCTTGCTCACGGCACCAATGGGCCACGGCCCGATCGCGGCGATAGGTGAAGTCGTTGCCGGTTTCCTGGTGGCTCCAGAGTTGGGCGATGCCGCGTTGGCGCTGCAGTGCCTTCAGCACCGCCAAGGCGTCACCGGTTCGGATCACCAAGGGCTGACCGAGTTCTGCCAGGGCCTCACGCAGTTCCGCTAGCGATTCCGCGCAGAACTGCCATTGACGGGCGGATGCATCGGGCTGGGCCCAGAACATCGGCTCGACGATGAAGAGTGGCAGCACCGGACCCGTGCGGCTTGCTTGTGAAAGCGCGCTGTGATCAATGGTGCGCAGATCCTTCTTGAACCACACCACTTGCAAAGTGCTCACCGCAGCACCTCAGGCGGTGATGGCGACCTGTGCACGGCCCATGCTGCGATCAAGCCTCCGGCAAAGCCGGAGATGTGGCCAATCCAGCTCACGCCTGGCGGATTGAGGAAGGGCAGCAACGCCGGGAGCAAGCCGCCATAGGCGAGCAGGCATCCCAACGACAACAACACGCTGATCGGCCGTCTCTCTAGCCAGCCGATCAGCAGCAGATAGCCCAAGAGGCCATAGACCACGCCGGAGAGACCATGGCTTGCCACCGGCAGCCACAGCCACACCAAGGCCGCCGTGGCATACACCGCAATCCAGACGGCTATGTAGGCGCGCAGGCCATTGAGTAAGACCAGATAAGAGAGCGGCAAAAACCACAGGCTGTTGGACAGCAGGTGCGACCAATCGCTATGGCTAAAGGGAGCGGTCAACACTCCCCAGAACGGCCCGCCATGGACCATCGGCAGCGCCCAGCGGCCACCAAACACCAACTGATCGAGACTCTCTTGAAGCCAGGCAATCGCCAGCAGCACTAGCGGCAGCAGCAGCATGCCGGGCCATCAACGACCCGTATTCAAACGAACCCAAAGCCCATGCGGTTGATCGGCACTTACTCCAACGCTGGCTTGCAAGCCACAGCAGATGCCGCCTTGGCGTTTTATGAGCGCCGGCCCGATTTACACACCAGTGGTCTGAGCTTTGGCGACGACCCCAACAACCCGCGCAAGGTCTCGACTGACATCTCCTTGGTGTGGGTCGACCGCAGCGATCCAGAGGCCTTTGGGATTAGCGATCTGTTGATGCGGGCGGTGTCCGCTGGATTGAACCAATACCTCAAAGAACGGGAGCTCTTCAGCCAAGTGACGCCTGAGGGATCGCTGTTTGTGGTGCCCCTGTTCAACCTGCAGAGCTATGCCCCTGGCGAAGGATTCAAGGCATGGCATGCCGACTGGAGCACAGCTGACGACATCACCCAACCGATCCGCCGAGTCTTGGCTTGGATCCTGTATCTCAATGACGTCGACAACGGCGGCACGGAGTTCCATTGGCAGGATCACCACGTTGAGGCCCGCCGCGGCACCCTGGCGATTTTTCCGGCCGGCCTAAGCCATGTGCACCGCGGACGGGTGAGCCAAGAGCAGACCAAAACAATCGCCACGGGCTGGATCAATGCCGGCACCTTGGAGGGCTTTATGGAGCACCTCAAGCGGGCCTAGCCACGCTGTCACTCAACATTTCGTAACATTGTTGAAACAGCTCGTGGTTGATCCATGCTTCCGCTGAATCGCGAATTCTCAGTTGCCCTGCACGAGCGTTCGATTGATGCCTGCCAAGACATTGACGAGCTGCGTGATGTTGCTAAGTCACTGCTGAGGATCTGGCAGCTGCAGGCCTCCGTGACTGAGACCTACGGTGCCGAACTTCTTGGTTTCAAGCGCAAGCAGATCTGAGATGGCTGAGCTGACAGTTCTGTTTGATGGCGGTTGCCCCCTCTGCCTGCGGGAGGTGACCACGCTTCAACGCCTCGACAACGGACGTCAAAAGCTGGCCTTTGTTGACATCGATCAACCCGATTACAACCCCTCACTGCATCAAGGGATCAGCTATCGCCAGGCCATGGGCCGTATTCATGCGATTGCCGCTGATGGTGAGATCGTGACCGATGTGGCTGTTTTCCGCCGCGCCTACGGATTGGTGGGTTGGGGTTGGCTGTACGCACCCACCCGTTGGCCGCTGGTTGGCCCTGTGGTGGATGCCCTCTACGGCTGGTGGGCCGCCAAGCGCTTACAGCTAACGCGCCGCCCCAGCCTGGATCAGCTCTGTGACAGCCGCTGCGACATCACAACGGCGCCGGCAGAGGTCAACTGAGGCTTCAAAATTCAAAAGTCAGAGCTTGTTTGGGCTGACCATGCGGCTGGCCAGTGCCCGCTCCTATGCGCTGCTCTCGGTTGCAGCTGCCCTGATCACCATCGCCCTGAAGACCCTGGCGTGGTCAGTCACCGGTTCTGTGGGCTTGCTCTCCGATGCCCTGGAATCCAGCGTCAATTTGGTGGCTGCGCTCACTGCCTTTTGGGCCTTAGGCCAAGCCTCCAAACCCGCTGATCGCAACCACAGCTTTGGCCATTCCAAGGCGGAGTACTTCTCCAGCGGCCTGGAGAGCGCCCTGATCGTTGTGGCCGCAATCGGAATTATCTGGGCCGCTGCTGGCCGATTGCTCCATCCCGAACCGATTAGCTCGGTGGATCTGGGTTTGACGCTGTCGCTAATCGCCACAGCCCTCAACGGCGCTGTGGCCTGGTTGTTACTCCGTGCCGCGCGGCGGTTCCGCTCAATCACGCTGCGGGCTGATGCCCAACACCTGCTTAGCGATGTCTGGACCTCGATCGGCATCGTGGTGGCCATCGTGCTGGTCAAGCTCACGGGTTGGTTGGTGCTCGATCCCTTGATTGCCATTGCCGTGGCCATCAACATCAGCCTCACCGGACTGAACTTGTTTCGAGAAACAGCCTCGGGCTTGATGGACCATTCGCTCCCTGAGGCGGAACTGCAAAGCCTCGAGGCCTACCTCAAACAACGCAGCGGCAATGGCATTGACTTCCATGCCCTGCGCACACGCGTGGCCGGCTCCAGGCGCTTTATCTCCCTGCACGTACTCGTGCCAGGTGGATGGAGCGTCAAAGAGGGCCACGACTACTGCGAAACCATCGAGCAGGAAATCGCTGCAATGGTGGCTGATTCGCATGTGTTTACCCATCTCGAGCCGATCGAAGATCCACTGAGCTGGGAAGACAGAAACTTCCGTTGGGACAACGAGACCCCGCCGGTGTGATCAACCAACAGAGGATCTGTCACTGGACTGGTCTGATTTTGGTCTCACCAGTGCCAATTTGAGCCTTGACGCTCTTTTGGCGTGCAGCAGCAACAGCCCCAAGACGAGCTCACCAGCATTGCCCGCTGGTTCACCGGCCATGGCGAGATCGCTTCGATCGAACCGCTGGGCAACGGCAATGTGAATGACACCTTCTTGGTGGAGCACGGCGAGGGTGTTCCCCAGCGTTTTGTGATGCAGCGCATCAACACCCAGGTGTTTGAGCGCCCTGAAGAGGTGATGCACAACCTCGTGCAGGTGAGCCAGCACGTGGAGCGCAAACTCAGCCAAGAAACCAGTCAGCCAGGCGAACGGCTGTGGGAAATGCCACGGGTGATCCCGCTGCAGTTCCGCGAGGGCCACTGGGTGGAAGCGGAAGGATCGTTTTGGCGCGGCATCAGCTACATCGGTGCCGCAATCAGTGTTGATGTGGTTAGCAGCCTCAAGCAGGCCTACGAGGTGGGCTATGGCCTCGGCATGTTTCATCAACTGATCGCCGATCTGCCGAGCGAACAATTGCGCGACACCTTGGAGGGATTTCACATCACCCCCTCCTATCTGGCTGACTACAACAGCGTGGTTGCCGCTGCATCGGCCCCGCCGAGCACCCAGGAACGCCATTGCCAGCAGTTCATCTCTGAGCGAGCTGCCTGGGCTTC
The DNA here is from genome assembly GCA_012270465.1 of Synechococcus sp. Lineage (GTDB taxonomy): Bacteria > Cyanobacteriota > Cyanobacteriia > PCC-6307 > Cyanobiaceae > RCC307. Next base: position 24,169 of record JAAXIH010000155.1, on the reverse strand, counting down.
TGTTTTGGAGGATGCCAAAGCAGCCGGTGACTTAAGCCTGCGCCCGATCCATGGCGATCCCAAGGTGAACAACTTGATGCTGGATGCCGACTCCGGCAAAGCCATTGCCCTGGTGGATCTCGACACCGTTAAACCGGGGCTGGTGCATTACGACATTGGCGATTGCCTGCGTTCCGGTTGCAACGCTTTGGGGGAGGAAACGCTCGAGCCTGAGGCGGTGGTGTTTGACCTCGAGCGCTGTGAAGCCATCTTGAGTGGCTACCTGGAAACAGCGGGGCAGACCCTGAGCGAGGCCGATTACCGCTACCTCTTCGATGCGATTCGTTTGATCCCCTTTGAATTGGGACTGCGTTTTTTCACCGATCACCTCAGGGGCAACTGCTATTTCAAAGCGGATCGCGAGGGTCACAACCTCGATCGGGCTCTGGTGCAATTTGCACTCACCGCCAGCATCGAAGCGCAAGAAGACGAGATCAGGCAGCTCATCGATCAGCTGCGTTAGATGAGCTGGCAGCAGCTCACCGCCTTTGGCGACGAAAGCGCCCTCCCCTGGCAGCTGCGGGCAAGCATCAAGCGCCTCGACCAGGGCATCCTGGCTCTGGACTATGAACTCGTGGTGCCAGCGGATCAGCTGATCTGGCCTGCAGCCGCAGCCAGCCCACAGCGCCGTGATGAGCTCTGGCAGAGCACCTGTTTAGAGCTGTTCATCGCTCAGCCGAATGAGCCGCGCTATTGGGAAATCAACCTCTCACCCAGTGGCGATTGGAACGTCTACCGGTTGAGCGGTTACCGCCAAGGTCTGCAAGCTGAACCATCGATCCAGCGCATCAGCCTGAACTCGCAATCAGCTGCGGATCGTCATCAGCTTCATGCCAGGGTTGAGCTGCCTCCAGCGCTGAGCCAAGTGGCGCCGCTCGAGGCCAACCTTTGCGCTGTGCTGGAACACGCCAACAGCAGCAACAGCTATTGGGCTTTGTGCCATCCGGGCAGTGAGGCTGATTTCCATGCCCGCGCTGGCTTTGTGCTGGAGGTGTGATGGTGTTGCTGGCGCAACTGGCAGCGGCTGCTGTTCTCTATCTCGGCGGTTCAGGCCAACTGGCGGAACAGGCCGTTCGCAGCCACCACGCTGATGTGGGCACCACCATGGTTCAGCTCACCCGCCGCTGGCTTGGTGCTCCCTACCGGGCCTTCAGCTTGGATCAATCGCCTCAGGAACGTCTGCAGGTGGACCTGCAGGGCTTTGATTGCTTTTTGCTCGTTGAGCAAGCGCTGGCCTTAGCCCGCAGCCACACGAAACAAAGCTTTGAACGTGAGCTGCAACAACTGCGCTACGGCGGCCGCGCAACCAACTACTGCCACCGGCAGCACTACTTCAGTCGCTGGGCCCAAACCGCCATGGCCCAAGGCGCCATCACTGACCTCAACCCCGCGCTTCCCGGAGCAACGCAGCGCCTGCGACGTCTCAATTTCATGAGCCGTCACCCCGGCAGCTACCAACCGATGCAGCAACAACACAACCGCGATTGCATCAATGCGCTCGAGCGTGATTTGCAGGTTCAACAGCGCTACATCCCGCTGCAGGCCTTGCCACAGGTATTACCCAAGCTCCGCAATGGCGACATCTTCGCCCTGGTCACCGATGTGGATGGCTTGGATGTCACCCATGTGGGCCTGGTGGAGCGCAAGGGCAACCAAGTCAATGGTCTGCATGCAGCTCCAGGCCATGGGGTGATTCGCAGCCCTGATTTGGTCCGCTATGGCCGCAGTGTCAACAATGTGATCGGCATGAGTTTCTTTCGCCCCCAGCCGCGATGACTGTTCAAGACCGCCGCGATCTTGCCTTCTTGGTCTTGGCAGGTTTGTTTCTCGGAACGATGGGGATGCTCAACATCCTCGGGCTCACGCGTTTTTTGACCCTGGGAACGATTGGTCAGTGGCCGATCGTCGTTGCGATCGGAGCGCTGCCCTATCCAATCACCTTTCTCTGCACCGACCTCATCAGTGAATTGTGGGGGGAGCAAAAAGCCTCGCAGCTGGTGTGGGTGGGGCTGCTGCTTAATGGCTGGGTGGTGTTCATCCTTTGGCTGGGCGGACTGCTGCCCGGCACCGATGGAGATGTGTTCTTCGCTGTGCAACGGCTCGCTTTTGGAGCCGTTGGTGCCTCCATGGTGGCCTACATGGTTGCCCAGTTCACCGATGTGCGTCTGTTCCATTTCTGGAAACGACTCACCAATGGCCGGGCCCTATGGCTGCGTAACAACGGCTCGACCTTGGTGAGTCAACTGGTAGACACCACCGCTGTGGTGCTGATCAGCCACTACGCCGGCCATGTGTTGCCGGTGAATCTGGAGGAACGGCTGATGCCGCAACTGCTGGGATTCATTGCCAGTGGCTACCTGTTCAAGGTGCTTGCCGCCTTGCTCGATACAGGGCCTCTCTATGTGTTGGTGCATTGGCTGCGCCAGTGGCTAGAGATCCCTGGGGAGGGGGCAGAACTCAGCAGCATCAAGCCAGTTGCCCCCACACCGTGAGGTAGCGATCCTCCCGTTCCATCACCTTCAGTTGCGGTAACTGGGCCTGCAGCAACTGCTGTTGCACCTCTTCGGCGCTGAAGGCCGCCCGCAAGGAGGCTTCGTAATCGCGTTTGAGCACAGGCGGTGCCGTGGCCGCATGGCGCTCCACCAACTGCTGCAGCTCCTCTTCGCTATTGGGCCGGCGCAGGTCGTGAATCACAACCACGCAACCTGGAGCGGCCACTTGCTTGATGGATTCCCACAACACCCCTGGCTCATGCAAGTGGTGCAGCAGGCTGTTGCTCACTGCTGCGGAGAAGCCAACCGGGAGTGAGGAATCGGGCAAACAGGCCTGTTGCCAGTGCAAGCGCCTGGCTTGATCACTGCCTAGCGACTGCCCACGCGCCTTAGCGAGCGCCAGCATCTTCGGCGCTCCATCAATACCCACCACCTCGATCTGCTGCCAGCGCTGCACCAACAACAACGCGATGTTGCCTGGCCCGCAGCCAAGATCGATCACCCGATCCCCCAAGCCCATTGGAAAGCGCTGGGCGATCCACTCCACCAAGGCTTGATCGCTCTGGGAGAAGTCCGCCGCGGCATAGGCCTCCACCTGATCGGTGGCATTCATCAATTCCGGTTCAACTTGGCGCTGCAGCATCGTTAGTTCACATAAAGCGTGCGGGCCTGATCGAGCACGGCCAGCAGATCACCATCAGCCAAAACAATGGCCTCAGGCCATAGGCCGGCGAGCCATTGGCGAAAGCGCTCGGCATCGTGGCCATCACCCTGTTGCCACGGTTCAAAAAAGGCCTCTTGGGACGCCAGCACCCGGAACTTGAGGAACTCCAGCAGCCTGGCGCGCAAACGCAATTGCGCTGAGGGATCCAGCATCAGGCCGGCTTGGTGGCGACGACCGCGAAAAAGGGATCGCCCTTGCCGCCGATCCAGCCCATCACCCCACTGGCCTGGGTGTCTTCAGCGATCAGTTCCGGTTGCGGCCAACCCTGGGCCATCAACACCTCCGCCACGTAGCTGAGGTGATCGCGATCAGAACCATCGGCCCAAACCTGGGGAGCCTTGGTGAAAAACATGCGATTACTGAAGGCCACGATCAACTGGGAATCCGGTCGCAGCACGCGCCACAGTTCACGGGCTACAGCCTCCGGCTGCTGCAGATACTGCCAACCGGCCACGATCAAGCAGGCATCAACGCTGGAGTCTTCCAACGGCAACTGTTGATCGCGGTTGAGGTTTTGGCGCCAACGCTGGTCCAGCCGCGGATTGGCCTCCAATTCAGCGCTGTTTAATCCATGGCCGATGACCTTTTGGTAATTGATCTCCTCGGGCAGATGGCTGACCCAACTGCTCATCAAATCCAGCACCACGGCGCAGGGGGGAATTCTCTGCCGGTAGAGCTGTGTTAAACGGCGGCGAAACGCCTCATCCAGGTGCTGAACAAAGCGGGGCTCGGCATAGAAGAGATCGTCGTTGCTTTCATCCCACTTGCGGCGTTGGTCTTCGGTCAGTACGGCCATCGCCAGCGATCAACTCGAAGTCATCAAAACAAAATCCTGGCGACACCGTGCAATGCACCAAGCTCCACTCACCCAGGCTGCGGGCGCTTTGCCACTGATCCGCCTTGATCAGTTGCCAGGTGGGTTGCGGGAAGGGGCCCAGCTCAAGGGTTTCCACTACGCCGCCGCTCTGCTGACGCAATAACTGCAGCGGAGCACCAGCGCTGTAGTGCCAAATCTCATCGGCGCCGAGCACGCGATGCCAGGCGCTCACCACCCCGGCTGGCAGCAAAAAATCGATCACGGTGCAGGCATGACGCTGCTGGCCATCGCTGCGTTGCACCAGCACCGCAGAACGATGGCACTCGCGATAGAAACCACCCTCGGGATGGGGCTGCAGCTGCAGATCGCGGATCAGCTGCTCGCTGGTACTGAGTTGAGACACAAAAAAAGCCCCGTCTGCACGGAGCCTCTGGGGGTGTGTGAGGAGTAGCTGGTGGGCTACATCTCCAATGTCGTCTCAAAAATCTCGAACTGGACTTGCAGCAGGACGCTTGGCACAGTGGCCTAAGCCGAACACCGCTGTGATGCTGCCCAGCCGCCAACGACTGGAACAACTGTTCGACAAGCCCTATGGGAGCGCAGCTCCAACGGAGGACCAGTGGCGCGAGTTCTACGCCGAGGGGGTGCATTTCATTGATCCCACCCAAGAAAAGCAGGGCCTAAAGGCCTATCTGGATGCCCAAGAAGGATTGGTGAAACGCTGCGACGACGTGATGCTCAAGCCAGCAGCAGTGGCCATCGAAGGGGATGTGGCCTTTGTGGAATGGACCCTGGGCCTGAAGATTCGCGGCATCGAATTTGTGTATCCCGGCGTCAGTCGCCTGCATTTCGATGCAACCGGCTTGATCGATGATCACCGCGACTATTTCGACTTCGTGGGCCCAACCTTTGGCCCGGTGCCCTTGCTCGGCCCCTTCGTGCGCTGGATCTACAAGCGCTTTGTCTCATGAGACAGCTGGCGGTGGTGGGGCACACCGAGTGGGTGGAATTCCTGCGCGTTCCGCACCTACCGAAGCCTGGGCAAATCCTGCATGCCGACGGCCTCTTGGCTCAGCCCGCTGGTGGCGGTGCGGTGGCGGCTGTACAACTCGCTCGTTTGGTGGGCAGCGCCCACTTCATCACCGCCCTAGGCCGTGATTCCCTTGGTGAACAAGCCCTTGAGCAACTCCAGGCGCTGGGGCTAAGGGTTTCGGTGGTGTGGCGCGATCAACCCACCCGCCGCGCCATCACCTACATCGATGCCGATGGCGAGCGCAGCATCACCGTGGTGGGAAAACGGCTGAGCCCCCTAGCTAGCGATGCCCTGCCTTGGGATGAGCTCAGCCGCTGCGATGGGGTCTATGTCACGGCCACCGATGCAGCCGGGCTGCGGCTGGCGCGAAAGGCCGCCGTGCTGACAGCCACTCCCCGCACAGGTTTAGGGGTCCTGGAGGAATCGGGCGTACAGCTCGATGCCTTGATTGGCAGCGGCCGTGATCCCGGTGAGAAGGTGCCCCCCGGCTCCCTGAGCCACCAACCCAAGCTGCGCATTGCCACCGAAGGAGAGCTGGGCGGCTGGAGTGAACCGGGCGGCCGTTTTGAAGCCATCGCCCGGGGAGAACCGCAAGGCGATACCTATGGAGCCGGTGATTGTTTCGCTGCTGGTGTCACCGCTGGATTGGCCTCTGGCATGGGCTCCCGCGATGCCATCGCCCTGGGATGCCGCTGCGGCGCCCACACCATTGATGGGGATGGTGCCTACGCAGCGATGATGGAGGGACTCTGAGGCGTTCATGGCTGGGATCCGCGATCGTGACTTTCTGACGGCCTGCGCGCGCTTGGCCAGCTGCCTCAACCTCAGCGCCGCTGCGGCACGCCAGCGGGTGGACGTGCAAGCACGCAAAGACGGCATTCGCGATCCCAAGGAGAAGCTCGCTTTGGTGGAACGCCTGTTGGAGGAGGCCAAGCAGGATCAACAGCAGCAGGAAGCCCGCTTGGATGATCAGTTAGAGGCCCTGGAATCCGAGGCCTATTTCCTCACCGAAGATTGAGCATGGAGAGCGAGTTGCTGGCGCTGTTGGATAGCGCCAAGCCCAACCGCGACAAGCTGGACGAACTGATCAAGGCTCTAGAAGCAGCCGCCAGCATTGATCTCCGCAATGCTCACCAGCAGCAGCAGCTCGAGGGTGTGTGGGAGTTGCGTTGGAGCAGCTCGAAGCAGCCCTATTTGCAAGTGCAGCCCTGGCTGGAGAATTTGCAGGTGTTGATGCCCAGCCAAGGGCGCGGCATGAACCTGCTGAGGCTGCCGCCACCGTTGGCCGTTGCTGGCGTGGCTGTTGAAGCGGAGCTCACCCTGGAGCCGCCCCAAAGGGTTCAGGTGCGGTTTCGCCGCGGCGGCCTACTGGGACCTCAACTCGCTGGCTGGAAAGCGAATGTGATGACGGGCATCCAACAAAGCTTCCCGGCCTGGCTGGATATCACCGCCCTCAGCGATGAGCTGCGGATTTGCCGCGGGCAAAACGGCACCATTTTTTGTTTGCGCAAACGGCACGACTTATCCGCCCAAGCCTTGCTCCCTCCTCTCGCCAAACCATGAGCTAGTGAAGGGGGGAGGAGGCGGTCACAGCCCGTAGTTTTCAAAGCGGTTCAACCACGTCAGCGTTTTCAAAAAGCTGACGATGAAGAAGGTCTCCATGCTGGCGAACATCGACTTCTCGCCGGCGATATGGGAGAGCACGTAGTCGTAGTCCTTGACCCGGGTTGTGAGCATGTCCTTGAAACGCTCTCCTGCGTTGATGCAGCGCAGCCTCGGCTCATCGGCCCTCTGCAGAAAGGCTCTCTCGCACTCCCGCACGGTGCGAGCCAAAGACTCGGCGCACCATCCCTGCTCCTGAAGGTCCAACAGGGCCGTGGCTAGATCCGCACTGTCCTGCATGGCGAAGTTGCCGCTCGTGCCGCTCCAGGGCGGAAGGGCATGGAGCGCGTCACCGACACCAACAAAGCAGAGGGAGTCCGATCCATCCACGACACCATGCTCGCCAAGCAACACCTCTGCCATGGGGTGCATGAACACCGGCAGCAATCTCACCGCCTCGATCTCATTGAAGAGCTCTCGGTAGCACTGCGGCCAGTCCGGATGGGAGAGGGAGTCCTTGTAGTAGCGCTTGACAGCCTCAAGCTGCTCTTGAGTGCTGCTGGCCCCATGGACCCCGGAAAGGCCCACAAGGTCAGCCAAAGCGTGCGGGTCGTCACATGGCACGTTGATGTTGACGTTGGCGACCTTGTTGTCGAGAGCCGCGCCATAGCGCTGGATAAAGAGTTCGATAACGCCTTCGCCGCTCGGGGTGGGCCCAAAAATTCCGAAAGACCCCTCCCCCAGCCTGGAGACGATCTCTGGCGCCAGAGAGTCTTCCGGACTGCGCAGCACTCCCTGCAACAGGCACACCCCGGTGTAGAAGGCATCAGCTGAGTGAGTGAACCTGGCGCCCCTGGTGTGGGAGTGAACGCCAGAGGCATCGACGACGAGGTCGAAATCACCAAGCGGCTCCTGGTTTGTCCCCAAGAGCTCCACCCCGTCCCCTTTCCTTCTCGCGGCGCAGACGTTGGTGCTGTGTTGCACCGCAACCTCGCTACCCAGCTGATCCATCAGCCCGCCGATGATCAGGTTGCGCTCGGTCTCCAAATTCATCTGATCAAGGCCCACGTCCTCCTTCTTCACGCCCCAGCGCTTCATGTAGGTGGGGAGCCGCAAGCAAACGTCTGGCCTGGAGCCACCCGTGCGGTAGAAGCGCATCGTGTCGCTCCCTGCGCGCTGAACCGTGCTGGGGTCCACCCCGGCCCTCGAGAGAGCCTCCAGTGCAGCCTTCGACATATCCCAACCGCTGCCCTGGTCGCGCTGCGCCTCTCCCCGCTCAAACAGCTTGAGTTCAAAGGCTCCGGCCTGCGCCTCCCGCGAAAGAATCGCGGCAAGCGTTAGCCCCGCAGGGCCCGCGCCGCAGATTCCAACCCTCATCGTCTTTGGCATCGTGATGCGAGCGTCCCCGTCTCACTGATACGCACCCCGTCGGTGCAGCGCAAGCGCCATGATCTTGATCCTTCTGCTTTGCTGCCTTGAGTCGACGCGCCCTGCTCCAGCACAACAGCGGCGAGTGGCATGGACTGTTCATCCGGCTTGATCACACAGGCGTTGAGCAGACGCGCTTCAACACGGTGCTGCGGGTGCAAGAAGAAGGCGAGCTGGTGGTGGCCGCGCTCACCGACTGCAGCACGGGGCAAACACGCACGATGCGCTTTGGCGATATACCCGCTGCCATGCAGGTGGATCCCGCAGGCCATTGGAGCCTGGGCCCGGATCCCTTCACCCCTTGGAATTGGAACCATGAGCTGTGTCTGACCGTTGGCCAGCAGCGCCGGCGCCTGATTGTGCGCGGCAACAGCGGCGGTCTGCAGTCGCTGGTGATGGTGCAAGAAGCCCGAGCTGGCGTTCAGCTCACCGATCCAGAGATGCCCTTGCGATGCTCCATCAACAGCCAGGGTGATTACCACTGCTGGAGCTTGCTGCCCAATCTGCGGATGGTGCTGGATGGCCGCAACTGCTCACTGCAATGGCAACAAGCCAGTGGAACCTGGCTGGCGATTACGCGGCAGTACGGCGCCGATGGAGCGTTGTTGGCGTTGCCTTCTTCAGCGGAAACTGGTGCAGCACATCCGGCTGGATGGCCGCACTGAAATTGGGATCACAACTCAGCAGCAACACCTGAACCCCCCGCTCCCGGGCCCGCTGCAACATGGCATTGAGCGCAGCCCAGCGGCTGGGGTCGACATTGGTGAAGGCATCGTCGAAGAGCACGGGCAACACCCCGTCGTAAGCAGGAGCCAAGACCTCGGCCATGGCCAGGCGCACAGCAGCAGCCAGGAGCTCCCGGGTTCCGCCACTGAGATCGTCGAAGGCCCAAGCAACGCCCGAATCCCGTTGCCAATCGAGATCAGCAAAGCCTTGGCGGGGATCAAACCGCAGGCCAACCCGTGAAGGGGCCTGGGTGAAACAACGCAAATAGGCCTCCAGGGATTCGGCCAAAGGAGCGCTGTAGCTCTCAGAGAGCTGAGCCTGCTCCTGCTCGAAGGTTTGCAGCAGCAGGTTCAGCATCCGAGCTTCATCCTGCAGCGACTGGCGCTGCAGGGCGCAATCCTCCAGATCAGCCCGGGCCAGTTCCAACAATTCCTGCAAACCACGCTCCCCTTGGCTTTCCAACAACGCCCGGCTGGCGGCCCGCTGCTGCAGCCATTGATCGCGCTGTTGCTGAATCGCAGCGGTGCTGAGGCCATCGAGCTGCTGCCCGCCCTGGCTTTGCAGTTGCTGATCGAGCCGTTGCTGCTGCTGTTGAACCTGCTGGAGCTGCTGCTGCTTCTCAGCCACCTGCTGGCGGAAGCTCTCCAAACCGCCATGGCTTTGCTGCAGTTCCTCCAGCACGGTTTGTGCGCGGGTTTGTTGTTGCAGGTCGCTCTGGCAGGAGGCGTGCAGGCGTTCCAGTTGCTGACGCTGCTGGCTGAGATCGGCTTCGGCTTGATTGCGTTGTTGACGCAGGGCTTTGCCCTGGGGCACCAAGGCATCGAGCTGTTCCCGCAGTTGGCTCAACTCGGCATCAGCTGGCGGTTGGGGCAAAGCAGCGATCTGTTGGCGCAGCTGCTGCAAATCAACGGCTCCCTGTTGGGAGCGAAGTTGACGCCATTCGGCAATGAGCTCGCGCCGTTCACGCTCAGCGGCCTTGGCGGCTTCCACATCGGGCAGGTTCCAGCGCTGCAGTGCCGCTGTGAGCTGCTGTTGCAGATCAGCCCTGGATTGGCGCAGTTGTTGCAAGCGACCAGCACCGCCAGGTCGAATCTGCAGCACAAAATCGCCTGAGGTTGAACGCAGCTCCGCGTCTTGATCGAGATCAAGTGAATCCCCTGCAGCCAGGGGTTGATCGTTGAGCAGCAGCGGTTGATCCGTTGCCGTGAGCTCAAGACCAGTACTCAGGCTCGCCAAGGCCACAGAGGCATCTTGATGGGCACGCTCAAGCTTTTGCAGAGACTCAAGATCCGCTGGCTCCAGCGCTGGTAGCTGCTCGGCTCTCAACTTGAGCTCAGCGCAGCGATCGGCGATCGCCTGCAGTTGCTGCGCCTGTTGCTGCAGCTGCAAGACGCGAATCCACTGCTGCAAAGTTTCGGCCTGCGCGATGGCGGCATCGAGAGCCTCACTGGCGGTCTTGAAGCTGAGCTCAGTGGCTGGAAGGCGATGTTGCAGCGCCTCGAGCTCCTCCTGCGCAGGGCCGAGGCTCTGCTGCAGTTGCTGCAGGCATTGGCCTGCTTGCTCAGCGCGCTGCAACACCGGTTGCCATTGGCGGAGCTGCTCTTGGCCGCGCAGTTGCTTGTCTTGGAGCTGTTGGCGTTGCTTCAGCAATGGCAACTGAGCATCCAGCGCCTGCAGCGCACTGGCCGCCTCAGCAAAGTCTTGCTGGGCTTGCTGCTGTGCCTGCTCTTCCTGCTCGAGTTGTTGAAGCGTTTGTGCGGCCTTGGCTTCCGCCTTGATGGCTTGATCGAGCTCAGAGCCTGCTCGGCCCTCGCGTCCACCATCGGTGTGGCTCAGCGACCAGCGCTGGCGGATTAGCTGCTGCAGCTGTTGATCAAAGCCCGATTGAATTGTTTGGGCTTGGCTCTGGAGCTGCTGCAACAGGCGCTCTTGATCAATCGTCGCTGGAGCCAGGCTCAAAGGATCCACGCCAGCCTGTCCCTGCCACACCCAGAGGTGAGCCCAGCGCTCGCGTAGGCGGCTGAGATTGCCGCCACGCACAGCGGTTGCTCCCACCAACTCAGCCAGCCGCTCTTCAGCCCGCTCGCCTTCAAGAACGCCGCCGGCGGCATCGCTAAGGCTGACGCTGCCGCGGCTTCCCGCAAAGGTTTTGCGCAGTTGGTAGGTAGTCCCATCGGCGCTGAACTGCAGGCTGA
>JAAXIH010000155.1:0-13013 GCA_012270465.1 Synechococcus sp. | reverse complement strand
GCAAAGGTTTTGCGCAGTTGGTAGGTAGTCCCATCGGCGCTGAACTGCAGGCTGATGGTGGGATCGGCCTCAAAGGGGCGAGAGCGCAGTTGATTCAACGCAGCACCGGCACTGCGGGCTGGCAAAAACAGGGCCCGATGGATGGCCTCGGCCAGGGTGCTTTTGCCCGATTCATTGGCCCCCTCCAGCACCGTGATGCCACTGGCCAACGGCAAGTTCAGCTGGCGATGCAGCCGCACATGCTCCAGGTTGATCTGATGCAACTGCATGGTCAGATCTCCTGGGAGGCCAACAGTTGCAGCTCCCGCAAGGCCAAGACCGCCAAACGCGATTGTTCAACATCGTCTTGCCTGAGGCTTTTCTCTTTAAGAGAACTCACCACGCGAGCGAACAGGGGATCCCCCGGGCGCTCCAACAAGGGCGCCAGCTCGGCATCACTGGGAAGAGTTCGCACTCGCTGACGCTGCTTCAAGCGCAAAAGACGACTCGACAACGAGGCCAACCAAGCCTCCAATCGGGCAGCACCAGTTAACGAGAGCTGTCCATCGAGTTCGAGCAACAGCAGGTCTTCGCCGCTGCGTTGTCCGAGGCGTTGTTGAACCTGCCGCTCGAGCAGATCAAGATCGGCATCCCCCTGAAGCCGCATGCTGAGGTGATGCCACTGCAGGGCTCCGGTGGACTCAACGCTGACCGCAGGAGAACCACCACGTTCCACCTCCACCACCAAAACCTGGGAACTGGCGTAGTCGCTGCTGCGGGGGAAGCGATCTTGCTCAGGGCAACCGCTGTACCAGGCGTTGGACGCCACTTGCTTCAAACCGTGCCAGTCGCCCAAGGCGATGTAATCGCAGAGGCCCTGTGGCAGCTGCTCAAGCGAGAGCTGGTTGGAGCTGGCCTCAAGCGAATCGATTGCAGAAAAACTCTGCACCGAGCCGTGGGCCAAAACGATCCGGGGCCCTTCCGTTAAGTCAGCAGTATTGAGCTGCTGCAGCCAGTTGAGGGGGTCCTCCACATCGGCCTGCCGCAACAGGGGGCAGGGCAACACCACAGCCCCAGCCACCACAACTGGTTGCCGCTCAAGCAGCACCTGCAGATTGGGGGCCACATCAGTGGCGAGCTCTTGAAACCAGCCCTGATGCCAAAGGCTGCCAGGACCGCCATGGTCGTGGTTACCAGGGATCACCAACACCGGAGTGGGAATTTGGCCAATGGCACTCAAAGCCTGGGCAACTTCTGAGCGAGCCGGCGCTGGGGAATCAAAGAGGTCACCCGCCACCAGAACGAAATCCAGCTGCTGCTGTTGCACCAGCGCCGCCAAGCGCTGAATCACCGCAATTCGAACCTGTTTCAGGCGGGCGCGGTGATCGGGATCAACGACCCGGCCATAGGGCTTACCGATCTGCCAGTCCGCCGTGTGCAGAAAGCGAACCAAGCGCGGAGCCCCAAACAGCGCTAGTTCTAGCGTACTACTTCAGATTCGTCCCGCTGGGCTGTGCCAGAGACCAAACCCCGCTCACTCAGTCATGGGAAGACACAGAGCCAAGGAATTAATCCATGCGAACTGTTGCGCTGGTAACAAAACAGCAACAGCAGCGTCTTAAGGTCTTGTTAATAGTTGGGAGGTCAATTTTTGATTCATATCCCACTTCTTCTGGCAGCAGCGGTTCTCGGCGGAATTCCGCTCAATGGTCACGCCTCTTTTTGCCAAGACAATCATCTTTCGATGGGCGGATTTGACCCTGCTTTGGGCAGTGTGACCCTCTGCGAAAAGAATCTGAATAGAGAAAAAAATTCCTATCTCAATGTCATCAAGCATGAGCTGGCCCATGTGGTGCAACACCGCATGGGACGCAACGGTGACGCCCTGATGCCCAGCTCGCTTTTGGCGCCTCTGGTGCGAGAACTGCTGCCTCAAAAGGAGGTGATGGCGGTGTTGATGCAATACCCCAGCAGTGAAATTAACGGGGAACTGGAAGCCCGACTCGCCAGTCGATACCTACCGTCTGAACTCATCGCCGTGGCTGTTGTCGCCACCCGAAGCTTGAGCCCAGACCATGGCCATCACGGCGCAGCAATTGTCAGGCGTTAAGCCCAAAGACAAGAAACTCATTGAATCGCAAAGATTCATAGTGCTGACACAAAGAACTTATAAAACCCGGTCAAAGTTTCAACACATCCGCCATAGTGATAAGAGTTGGTTAGGAGCGATGTCCGCTGGCCTGTTGAATCTGCACAGCCAGCGTCTGTATCGCTTAACAAGCTTGAACGGTGAACCTCATCCCGTTCTGGATGATATCTACGACAGCTTTGATTCAGCTTGGAACGATGCGTCGTCCTGGTGGATGAATCATGGTCATACAGCACAAGAAGCGATCCCCATTGGTGTTGAGGTGAGCACCCGCAGCGGGCGTTGGCGCACCTTGCAATATCCCTGTCAGCAAGAGGGTCGTGCCGTTCTATTCCCGCAACAACCCGCTCGAAAAAAGAGAAGTAAGGCCTGATTCTTTAGACCAAACAACCAATCCGCTGCTCAAGCATGCTCACCACTTGTGGCCACGACAGGTGGAGCGGCCGAGATGCACTTTGTCGCTGCAGCTCACGCTGAAAATGCACCAAAATCTGATGGTGCAAGCGGCTAATTTCTTGAGGCTTAATTTGCGGTGGGAGCTCACAAATCAAGCGTGGGTGACCCCATTGGTCCGTCAGCGTGATGCAGGAGGGAGCAAGCGTCGGCACGACCGGATCCAACTGGTGACTTAGCTCTCCTAATCCGGATGAGCCTCCAATTGGTTACTTCATCACCATAAATTCCACTTCCTGGCCAGAGGATTTCTGATACCTTCCCTCCAACCCAGGGGATGCTGCGTGGATTTCAGCGGCTACACGGCAGCGCAAAAGATCAGTGCCCTTGTGCGCGGCATCGAGGGGGACAAACGCTGGAACACAGCTCTGGCCAAAGCGCCGACAGCAGACGCGATGCTCGATCTGCTGGAGTCGGCCAGCAACAAGCTGAAGCTTGGACTCAGCCGCCAAGAATTGGCCTCCACGCCGCCACTACGGGATTGGCTTTGGTTCAAAAAGAACAAACCACTCTTCACGATTGGCGATGAGCTGCCCCGCTACCGCCAGCAGTAGTGCGGCCTAGTAGAGCCGGCTCAACACAAAGTCGGGAAGATCCATCAAGGCATCGCGGGAAGCGCTGGGCGGCAGGAACGCGAGGTTGGTCGTGGATTCACGGGCCATGGACTCAGCCAAAGCCCTTGCCCGCTGGATGCCCTGACTTTGACGCACGAGATCCAGAGCTTGATCCAGGTCATCGGGCTCACTGAACTCGCGCTCAATCAAGACCGACAACGAAGGGTGCTCCTCCATCGCGTAGATCACAGGAGCGGTGAGGGTTCCAGAGGCCAAATCAGAGGCAGCTGGCTTACCGAGCTGATCGTCGCTACCGGTGAAATCGAGGATGTCGTCAACGATCTGGAAGGCCAAACCCAGTTGACGGCCAAAGCTGTGCAGCTGGTTGAGCTGATCACGCTCGAGATCGGACAACACACCGGCGGCTTTGGCGCTGTTGGCGATCAAAGACGCGGTCTTCCAGTAGCTCTTTTCGAGATAGGTCTCGAGGCTTTGGCCGGTGTCGTAGCGGAACAGGCCCTGGCGAATTTCACCTTCCGCCAGATCCATGATCACGCGGCTGAGCAGCTTCACGACCTCGAGGTCATCCAAGTTGGCCAAATGCCAGCTGGATTGGGCAAAGAGAAAATCGCCAGCCAAAACGGCCACGCGACTGTTGAAACGGCTGTGAACCGTGGGCACACCACGGCGGGTATTGGCTTCATCAACCACATCGTCGTGGACCAACGAAGCGGTGTGGATCATCTCGGTGATTTGGGCCAGGCGCCGGTGGCGCAGGCTGAGTTCACCGGAGGGGTCGAGAGCCCGGCTGAGCAACAGAACAATGCCAGGCCGCAAACGCTTGCCACCGGCACTGAAAAGGTGTTCGGCTGCCGCCTGAAGAATGGGATGACCGGCGCCAATCAGGGCGCGCAAATCGCTGAGGAGCTGCTCGAGGTCAGACTCGACGGGCTGTAAAAGCTGGGCAACCGTCGCCATGGCTCCGCCTGGGTGCGCCGATCCTAGTGGCCGTGACCCTCTGGCTGGAGAGAAATCCGCTCAACCGAGGGACGTTGGCCCAACCAACGGGCCGATCCAGCTGCAAATTCCACGGGATCACCTGTGGCCACAACCCGGCAGGCACTGAGATCTGGGGCAGTAGCGGGCTGACGTTGGTCGGGGAACAGCGACAGGGTCAGATCAACCAGAGCATGGGCTGGATCAATCAGTTCGACATCGGCTGGAAGCAGCTCGCGCAGCATGGGTTGCAGCAGCGGGTAATGGCTGCAGCCCAAGACGATCGCCTCAACGCGGGCCTCCAGAAGTGGCTCGAGATACCGCAGTGCTGCCTGCCGCAATTGCGGTGTATCGAGCTGATGGGCCTCCACAGCGGGCACAAAGGCGGGACAACCCATCTCAACGACGGTTAAACCTTGGCGCTGCGCTTGCAAGGCGCGGCCATAGGCGCCACTGGCGGCTGTGGCTTCGGTGGCGAGCACGCCAATGCGCTGCTGCTGTACCTGACGCGCCACCGAATCAATCAGGCCCAACACCGGCACCCCGGCTTCCGACTGGGCCACATCAAGGGCCAAAGCATTGGTGGTGTTGCAAGCCATCACCACGGCCTCAGCACCTTGCTCCCGCAGCCAGCCCACCACCTCAGCGGCAATGCTGCGAATTTCAGCGCGGTCGCGGCTGCCGTAGGGAACACGGGCCGTATCGCCCACATACAGACACGGCTGACCAGGCCGTTGGCTCAATAGCCGTCGCAACACGGTCAAGCCACCCAGACCGCTATCAAACAATCCCAACAACGCCTGAGGCCGTAACCCGGTGAACTCCGACGTGGCAACTCGCTGCAACGACAGGCTCAGGGCATCGGCAGAAGAGCTCAGGGTCATCCGGCCACTCTCAGATAGTTGAGGATTCCCACGGCGATCGCCAGTGCCAGCTGACGACGGTGGGCAGGGTCAGCCAGATCGGCAGCATCGGCGGTTCCGGTAAGGAAGCCGAGCTCCACAAGGCTCGCTGGGCTGTTGGTGCGGCGGATCACGTAGAACCGCGCCTCCTTGACCCCTCGGTCTTTGCGCCTGACTGTCCTCAGGATTGAGTCGTGAATCAAGGAGGAGAGTTTTTTTCCCTGAAAGCTTTGGAAATAGAACGTCTCCAGTCCGTTCACTTCCGGCCGCCGCATGCTGATCGCGTTGGCGTGGATGCTCACAAAGGCATCAGGGCGCCAACGATTGGATAGGCGCGCCCGGGGCGGCAAATCCACCGTGGTGTCGGAGCTGCGGGTCATCTTCACGACCACACCTTTGCGGCGCAGGTGAGAGGCCACCTGCCGCGACACATCCAGCACCACATCCTTTTCACGGGTGCCACCGATCCCGATGGCGCCAGGATCTTTACCGCCATGGCCCGGATCGAGCATCACCCGGTAGGCCCCACGGCGAACCCACGGCAGGCTCGCCACGGTGAGGGTTCGCAGTGGGGCCCTCGAGCGACCGGGCCTGGTTGGCGCACTGGGGAAGGCCACCTCCCGCTCCAAGACCCCTTCGCCCATGGCCACAAAGCGGGCGTCCTTGAGCGGGAAGCGCATCCGCCAGCTGTCCCAGTCGAGGCCCACCAAGCGCAGCTTCGAGGGATCGAGTTCAACGCCGCGCTGGAACTCAATCACCAAGCGCGTCACACCGCGCTCGGGCATTCCCACACGGATCTCGCGCACCACCCCTTTGCCGGGGATCTTGCGGGGCCGCTTTGGACTGCCGGGGAAATCAATCCAGATGCGATCGCCATAGCGGCTATCGCCGTCTTTGAAAAACGCGTCGAGATCGAGGTTGGGCGAGGTGCGCAGCAGCAGCTCACCCTTGGCCGTGATCGCCCAAGCCGCCAGGCGGCTGAAGGCGCGAGCCGGAAGCATGGGGATGAGCTGGGCTGCCAGCACACCCGCCATCAGGCTGGAAGCCCAACGGCGAGCCTTAAACATTGGGCGCCTCAGAACAAGGCGGGGCGACGGTGACGCAGGCTTGGCATCTGGGCGCGAATGCGCTCCAAGTGGCCGGTGTCGATTGGGGCGATGGCCACACCAGGGCCCACGCCGGCATCGGCGAGAACGGTGCCCCAGGGATCAATGACCAGCGCATGGCCGTGACTCTGTCGGCGCCCATAGTGCAGCCCGGTTTGCGCTGGCGCCAGCACATAGCTGGTGTTTTCAATGGCGCGGGCTTGCAGCAGCACCTGCCAGTGGTCTTTGCCGGTGTAGGCCGTAAAGGCGGCCGGCACCATCAACAACTCAGCACCGGCTCCCGCCAGATGGCGGTAGAGCTCAGGGAAGCGAACGTCGTAGCAAATCGAGAGTCCAACGCGGCAGAGCCCTGGAAGCTCAGCCACAGGCGGCAGGGAATTGCCAGCACTGATCGTGGTTGATTCGGTGTAGGTGTTGCCGTCGGGCAGATCCACATCGAAGAGATGGATCTTGTCGTAGGTGGCCAGCACCTGACCATCGCGGCTCACCAGCTCAGAGCGGTTGAACGTGGCGGCCTCACCAGCAGGCACTGGGAATCCACCGCCAAGAATCGCCACCTGATAGCGGCGCGCCATCGTGACCAGAAAGCGGCTGCAGCGCTCAGCCAGGGTTGGCGCCAGCTCAAGGCGTTTGTCCTCAGCGCCTAAGAAGGCGAAATTTTCGGGCAAGCCAACCAGCTCAGCACCGCGACGGGCGGCCAGATCAATGAGCTCCTCAATCTGGGCAAAGTTGGCCTCTGGATCAGGGGTGCTCGTGCACTGCAACGCCGCAGCCAGAAAGCTCTTCACCACAGATCAATCAATCACTGGAGACTGTAATCAGCTCAACCGCAAAACACCCGGTTCCTGCTGGCTGGGAACCACCGTGAGGCTGTCGATCGCGGCGCAGCAGGCCAGATCAGCATCGTGATCGCCCAAGCGTTGCAAGCGCTGCCCGTGGCTGGCCAGCCGCAGTAGGGCTTCGGGCTGATCCTTCCATTGCTGCCACAGGGCATGGGCGGCGCAGGTTTCATCGTTGCCGGCCAGCTCCAGCAAGCCCATGCCGCTGCCCTCCAGCAGTGCTGCTGCCAGGGCACCGGCCGCCAGGCTGTCTTCCAAGGAGTACGCGCCTTCCCAGCCGCTACCCACCATCCAGATCTGCTCAGGGCGGTGCTGCAGCAACCGCTGAGCCACAGCGCTGCGATTCACCAGAGCTGCTGTGAACAGCATTGGAGCGGTGCGCACCCGGTCCAGGGCGCGCGTGCCATTGGTGGTGCTCATAAAAATCCGCTGGCCGCTGACGCGCTCAGGCGTGACCGCCAAAGGGGAATTGCCCAGATCAAACCCATCAAGCTTTTGGCCGCCCCGCTCTCCAGCGCGGAGCGATTGGCCGGCAGGCCAGGCTGAAGCCGCTGCATCGAGTTGATCCAAATCGGCAAAGGCCTGGATCGCTTCAGCCCCGTTCTGCAGAGCCCAGGCCATGGTTGTGGTGGCCCGCAGCACATCGATCGCCACTGCGGCATCGGCCATGCCTTCGGCAGGAACGCGATCGGGGCTGTGGAAGTAGCTCAGGCGCATGGGCAACAGCTGGCTTTTGCGTGCGCGACAGTAGGGCCCTTTGCCGCACGGCCATGGGCCAAAAGGATCTACAAGATTTCCTGCGGCTCGTTGAGCAGCGGGGTCAACTCAGGCGCATCACCGCCCCGGTGGATGGTGATTTGGAAGCCGCCGCGATCGCGGATCGGGTGTTGGCCATGGGCGGGCCGGCGCTGCTGTTTGAAAACGTGAAGGGGAGTTCCATGCCCCTGGTGCTCAATCTGTTGGGCACCGTTGAGCGGGTGGCTTGGAGCATGGGGCTCGAGCGCGTGGAAGAGCTCGAGGAACTCGGCAGCCGGCTCGCCCTGTTGCAGCAGCCCAAACCACCCAAGGGGCTCAAAGAGCTCACCAGCTTTTCGCGGGTGCTCTGGGATCTGGTCAAAGCCCGACCTGACCGAGACCTCACCCCCCGCTGCCACCAGAAGGTGGTGAGTGAGGAGGAGCTGGATCTCAACCAACTACCGCTGATTCGTCCGTGGCCCGGCGATGCCGGCCGTGTGATCACCCTTGGCTTGGTGATCACCAAAGATCCAGAAACCAAAGTCCCCAATGTGGGGGTGTACCGGCTGCAGCAGCAAGACGCCCGCAGCATGACCGTGCACTGGTTGAGCGTGCGCGGTGGAGCCCGTCACCTGCGCAAGGCCGCTGAGCGTGGCGAAAAACTCGAAGTGGCAGTGGCCCTTGGGGTGCACCCCCTGCTGGTGATGGCTGCCGCCACACCGATTCCTGTGCAACTCAGTGAATGGCTTTTTGCAGGGCTTTATGCCGGCACAGGTGTGCATTTGGCGCGCTGCAAAACCGTCGACCTAGAGGTGCCCAGCCACAGCGAGATCGTGCTGGAGGGAACGATCACCCCTGGCGAAACCCTCGGTGATGGGCCCTTTGGTGACCACATGGGCTTCTACGGCTTGGAGGAGCCCTCGCCGTTGGTGCGCTTCCACTGCATGACCCAAAAGCGCGATCCGGTGATGCTCACCACCTTCAGCGGCCGGCCCCCCAAAGAAGAAGCAATGCTCGCGATTGCACTGAATCGCATTTACACGCCGATCCTGCGTCAACAAGTCAGCGAGATCGTCGACTTCTTTTTGCCGATGGAGGCCTTGAGCTACAAGCTCGCCGTGATCTCCATCGACAAGGCCTATCCCGGTCAGGCGCGGCGCGCCGCCATGGCCTTCTGGAGTGCACTGCCCCAGTTCACCTACACCAAGTTCGTGGTGGTGGTCGACAAGAGCATCAACGTGCGCGACCCGCGCCAGGTGGTGTGGGCGATTGCGGCTCAGGTCGATCCCCAAAGAGATCTGTTTGTGCTCGACGACACCCCCTTTGATTCCTTGGATTTCGCCAGTGAACGGCTGGGTCTTGGCGGCCGTTTGGCCATCGATGCCACCACCAAGGTGGGCCCTGAAAAACGGCATGAGTGGGGTGAGCCCTTACGCCGTGATGCCGAAAGCGAAGCCAAGCTCGATGCCCGCTGGCAGGAGCTGGGGCTGGCTGATCTGGTCGGCCAAGAGCCCGATCCCAGCCTGTTTGGCCTGCAGCTCGAACACGTGCTGAAACGGCTGGGCTGATGCTGACGCGCGCCGGCACCATCGCCCTCCGCGCCTTGGTGGAGCTGGCGCGTTCCCAAGGATGCGTGCTCTCGGGCCCTGAATTGGCCAAGCGCCAGGAGTTACCCGAGGCGCGCCTGGAGCAAATCCTGCTGCAACTGCGTCAAGCCCATTTGGTTGAGGCACGCCGTGGCCGCACTGGCGGCTACCGCCTCAGCCGAGCTGCTGAGGATCTCAGCGTTCAAGAGGTGCTCGATGCCGTGGGCGGGCGACGGCAACTGAGCCTGGAGCTCGAGCCAGCCGAAGGTTCGATCGGCCAGGCCGGGCAGCGGCTGGAGCAACAACTGCAGCAGCGGTTGCAACGGGCTGTGGAGCGTGAGCTCTCCCAATTGAGCGTGGCGGAACTGCTCTACGACCAACGCAGCTGGGAAGCCAGCCTCGATCCGGATCAGGGCTTGATGTTGGGTTGAGTGGCGCTGCGGCAGTGCTGTTGCAATGCCGAGGGAGCCGTCCAACGACGAACACTGGCCAATGATTGAGCCCGGGTGATGCGCACCACCTTCGGCTTGGGCGTGCAGCGATAGAGGAATTCGAACGGCTCAGCAGAGTCGCTGGGGCCGCTGGAGACCTGCTTGTACATCAGGGGAAAGCCGCTGGTATCGCCGTCTTGCCACTGGTAATCGCAAATCAGTTGCTGACCATCCACACACCCTTGGCGAAGCCAAAGGCCCGGTGGCGGTTGGGGCTCAGAGCGAACGGCCTGGGGAATGGCCAATGAACTGAGCACCAACAGCAACAAGCCGGAGCGCATGGGGGCTGATCAGCACTGGGCGCAAGGTATGGCGTCAGCGCTGTGATGCAAGCCCCCAATGCTCAGGAGCAGGTGTAGGCCTGCCCGCGGTAGGAGCACTGGCTGGGCTGCTCGGGGGTGTCGTGATGGACGTCGACGTAGGCGACGCCGCGATAGGCCTTGGCCATCATCAACTCAGCTTCAAAACGGCGCTGAGCCTTGATTTGCCGGTCTTTGATCATCGAGAGGACGTTCATGGGGACCTCCACGTATTGCCCGCGTCCCCGTTGCCTGGCGCGGGTCTAACTGCACCCCTTGGAGGGGTCAACGTGAACTCACTTTAGGGCATTTGGTAGCAATCGCTACCGTTTTTACCTTTCGTGATCTGAGCCGTCCTGCAGCATGGGGGCAACTTGCAAGCAGCTATGGGCAGCTCCTGCCTCAGCGGTGGCGGCAGCCTTCACGGCTCAGTGCGCGTCCCCGGCGATAAATCGATCTCCCATCGGGCCTTGCTGTTTGGTGCCATCGCCACAGGCACCACCACTATCGAAGGTCTGCTGCCCGCCGAAGACCCCCTGAGCACCGCCGCCTGCCTGCGGGCCATGGGGGTCTCGGTCTCAGCGATTGACAGCAGCGGTGTCGTCAGCGTGGAGGGCGTGGGCCTTGATGGCTTGCAGGAACCAGCCCAGGTGCTCGATTGCGGCAATTCCGGCACCACGATGCGATTGATGCTCGGCCTCTTGGCTGGTCGCCACGGGCGTCATTTCGTGCTCGATGGAGATGGCTCCCTGCGGCGGCGCCCCATGGCGCGGGTGGCCAAACCACTGGCTCAGATGGGAGCTCAGATCAACGGGCGCGATGGCGGGAACAAAGCGCCCCTGGCGATTGCGGGCCAAGCCCTCAGCGGCTGCACCGTTCGCACACCCGTGGCCAGCGCCCAGGTCAAAAGTGCCTTGCTGCTGGCGGGATTAACCGCCAGTGGCAGCACCACCGTGATCGAACCAGCGCTCTCACGCGACCACAGCGAACGCATGCTGCGCGCCTTTGGCGCTGATCTGATCAGTCAGCCGCAAGCCGCTGAAGGGCCCACGGTGATCGTGAAGCCGGGAGCGCAGCTTCACGGACAACACGTGGTGGTGCCCGGCGACATCAGCTCCGCCGCGTTTTGGTTGATCGCCGCGCTGGTGGTGCCCGGCGCCGAACTCACGATTGAAAACGTGGGCATCAACCCCACCCGCACCGGAATCCTGGATGTGTTGGAGCAGATGGGTGCGCCGCTCGAGCTGCTCAACCAACGGGATGTGGCTGGCGAACCGGTCGCAGACCTGCGCGTTCGCCACAGCCCGCTGAAGGCCTTTGAGATTGGTGGTGACTTGATCCCCAGGCTGGTGGATGAAATCCCGATCCTCTCGGTGGCGGCCCTGTGTGCTGAGGGCACCAGCGTGATCCGCGATGCCGCTGAGCTGCGGGTCAAAGAAACCGATCGCTTGGCCGTGATGGCCAGACAGCTGCGTGCCATGGGCGCCGAACTGGAGGAAACCAGTGACGGCATGGTGATTCCCGGGGGCCAGCCGCTCAAGGGAGCCCAGGTCGATAGCGAAACCGATCACCGCGTTGCCATGAGCCTGGCGGTGGCGGCGCTGATCGCCAGCGGCGACACCACCATTGGGCAAAGCGAGGCCGCAGCGGTGTCCTACCCAAGCTTCTGGGATGAACTCGCACGATTGCAGCGCAGCTGACGCAGCGCTCAGGCCGTGCCGCCGCAACGACGGCAGTTTCAGCCTCTGGAGTGAGCACTACGGCCAGGCGTTTCACAGCGCCCGGGGGGCCATCCAAGAGGCCAAAGAGACCTTTCTGGCGCCAGCCGGGCTCGAGCGCTTCGCTGCTGGCAGCACGCTGCGGGTACTGGAGCTCTGCGTGGGTACCGGCACCAACACCGCCGTATTGCTGCAGGCCTGTGAGCAGCGGAAGTTGCAATTGCAGTGGTGGGGGTTGGAGCTCGACCCCCAGCCCCTGCGATTGGCCCTCGCCGACCCGGGCTTTCGTGGGCAATGGCCGGCCAGCACGGTGGAGGCAATGGAGGAGCGAACAGCATCCATTCATTGGGGTGATGCGCGCCAAACCTTGCGGGAGTTGCAGGCGCCATTAGCCGGGCGCTGCGATCTGGTGATCCATGACGCCTTTTCGCCCGGTGTGTGCCCGCAGCTCTGGAGCTTGGAGTTTCTCGCGCTGGTGAGCCACTGCCTGGCACCCCAGGGCCGCCTCACCACCTATTGCTCAGCGGCCGCCGTGCGCCAAAGCCTGCAGGAATGCGGCTTGCACCTGGCTGGATTAAGGCCACCAGCTGGAAGTGCCAGTCATCAATGGAGCGGCGGCACGGTGGCCAGTCCATCGGTTCTGCCGCTCGGTGAACCGCTAGTGGCGTTTTCGCAAATGGAGCAGGAGCATCTACAAACCCAAGCCGCCGTGCCGTATCTAGACCCCACAGGGCACGCCAGTGCTGCAGAGATTCAGGAACAACGCCGCCAACGGCAGCAGCGCAGTGGGCGCTTGAGCACCAGCGCCTGGCGGCGCCGCTGGCAGCAGGGGGATGGCCTGCGAAATGCCGGTAGATTCCCGCCCAGTTGAGGCGTTGTGATGCTGGCGGTTGCCGTTCTGGCCGCGGGGAAGGGAACCCGCATGAAGAGCAACCTGCCCAAGGTGTTGCAACCCCTGGCTGGAGCCACCCTGGTGGAGCGGGTTCTGGCCAGCGCCCGCAATCTGCAGCCGGAGCGGCGCCTGCTGATCGTTGGCCATCAAGCCGAACGGGTGGAACAGCAGCTCAGCGGCGTCGGCGGCCTGGAATTCGTACTGCAGCAGCCCCAAAACGGCACCGGCCATGCGGTGCAGCAACTGCTGGCCCCGCTATCCAACTTCGAGGGGGAATTGCTGGTGCTCAATGGCGATGTGCCGTTGTTGCGCGC
>JAAXIH010000079.1 GCA_012270465.1 Synechococcus sp. | reverse complement strand
GCACTGCAGTGCCAGCTGCTCCAACACCTCCACCGCATCACCCACTTGCCTGGGTGGGGTCCGATCGGGCTGTAGGGCCACTAGGCGCTGTTGATCAGCGGCTGTGAGCGGGCATTGCTCCTCATCACTCCAGGGGTCACAGTCCAGAGCTAGGTCCTCAGCGAGGGCGCGCGTGAGTCCGGCGCGGGCTGGCCCGGGGCAACGGGCAATGGCCAACACCAATTCCTCGAGTTGATCCGGCTCTGGCTGCTTGCCATAGATGTGCAAGCCCGTGCGAATTTGCGCTTCTTTGAGTTCGCATAGATAGCCATCAACGCTGTCGAGACGTTCTTCAAAGCTCGCCTCCGATGGGTTGAGGTTCAGCTGGCGAAGGCTCTGCTCCAGTCGCTGGCGCAGCAATATCCGCCGCTCACTACCCAGTTGGATGGCTTCCCAGTACTCATCCACGAGCCCTTCCAATTCCGCGAGCGGGCCATGCAGGCCAGCGCGTCCCAGCGGTGGAGTGAGGTGGTCAAGGATTAAGGCTTGGCTGCGGCGTTTGGCCTGGGATCCTTCACCGGGGTCATTCACGATGAAGGGGTAGAGGTGGGGCATCGGCCCCAGGCACAGCTGCGGGAAACAGGCCGGGCTTTGGCCCATCCCTTTGCCAGGAAGCCATTCGAGGTTTCCGTGTTTGCCCAAATGGATCACGGCATGGGCCCCGAATTGCTGCTGGATCCAGATGTAGTGGGCGAGGTAGGAGTGGGTCGGCGCCAGATCGGGGGCGTGGTAATTGAGGCTTGGGTCGCGGTCGTAGCCACGCGACGGCTGCAGGATCACGCAGACGTTGCCGTAGCGCTTCGCTGATAACGGGAAGCAGTCGCCATCGAGGGTGGGATCGGCGCCGGGCTCGCCCCAGCGATCCACCATGGCCTGACGCGCTGAGGGATCCAAGCCGCTCCACGTTGTTTGGTAATCAGCGAGGGCTAGCTGTTCGCTGGCTGGCTGATGCCAGGTTTCAGGATCAGGTGTGCGTCCAGCACTGAGTTCAGTAATCAGCTCGTCACTGGTGGCTGGGATTGGGCCCTCTCCTAGCCAGTACCCCTCCTGCTGCAACCACTGCAGGATCGCCACCGCACTGGCCGGTGTATCGAGCCCAACGCCATTGGCCAGACGTGCATTACGTGTGGGGTAATTGGCCAACACCAGAGCAATGCGCTTGCTGCGTTCCGGGGTTTGGCGCAAGGCAATCCAACGTTTGGTGAGCTCAATGCTCCAGGCCACACCGGCAGGATCGGGCTGGTAGCGCTGGATCGCGCATTGCAGGGCCTCGTCTTTTTGCGCCAGCTCCTTGAAACCGCCAATCCGCGCCATCAGCCGGCCATCGAGTTCCGGCAGAGCCACCTGCATGGCGAGATCCAAGGGGCTGAGGCCCACGGAACTGGTTTGCCAGCGCTCTTGGCTGCCTGAACTGATCAACAGCTGAATCACGGGCACACCGAGCTGCTGCCACAGGGGAGCTCCATCACCGGCGCGGTCGGCTTGCACCGAGGCAAAGCCGGTGCAACAGATCACCGCTTCCACCGCGGCTCGCTGAAAGTGATCGCGAACGGCCTGCTGCAGGGCGGAATCACGCAACCCACTCACCAGCAGGATTCGCGGGCAGAGCCCCGCGGCGCGGAGGCCAGTGGCGATTTCTTCCAGCAAGGCCGTGTCGCCACTGCTCCACAGGGCCCTGTAGGCCACCACCCCCACTGCTGGGCCAGGGTCGGCTTGCCAGTCAAAACAGAGCGGGTCGGGTTGGGGCTGCGGTTCGGGTGCTGTCGCAGCGCAGCCTTCTAGCCAGCACTGGCACCAGCGCAGCACGGCATCAACGTTCTCAGGCCCGCCGTGGCGCAGGCAGCTCGCCAAGGAGAGTGCAACAGCGGCAGGTTCACTGCTGAGGTCAGCCAATTCCTCCGCGCCATCGGCGGTGCCGCCGAGCACAAGTAGGGCCCGCTGAGGGGATTGGCCTGCCCACTCACGCAGTTGCTCCAATCCATAACTCCAATGGCCCCGGCCGCCGAGCAACCGCACCACCACCAATCGCGTTCCCGACAGCGAACTGCGGATGTAGTGATCGATGGCCGCTGGATGGCTCAAGGCCGCCAGGTTCAAGCCGCGGATCCAAGGGGGATCACCAGCGGCTGACAACCGCTGGGCAATCAAGCTGAGATCGCTATCGGCATGGCTGAGCACCAGGGCTGGCAGGGATTCCTGCTCAACCAGGACCGCATCCCCCTCGCCGGGATCCCCTGGCAGTGCTGCCAATCTGTGCATGGCCTGATTCTCGCCCAGCAGAGGAGGTGAGAAGATCGGCCGAGGTCTGTGTCGCTCAATGCATCGCTTCCTGCCCTACGCCTGGTTCGGCGGACGTTGCGTGCCGTTTGCTGAGGCCACGTTGTCGGTGGCGACCCATGCCCTGCATTACGGCACCGGGGCCTTTGGCGGCATGCGGGCACTGCCGAACCCCCAGGACCCCGGCGAGATCCTGTTGTTCCGGGCTGATCGTCATGCCAAGCGCTTGAGCCAAAGCGCTCGCCTGCTGCTGACCGATTTGCCTGCCTCCACCGTTTTGGAGGCCGTGGAGGCATTTTTGAAGGCCAACCAGCCCAGCTGTCCGATCTATTTGCGCCCGTTTGTTTACACCTCCGATCTCGGCATCGCCCCGCGCCTGCATGACATCGAGACCGACTTCCTGATCTACGGCCTCGAGCTGGGCGACTACCTCTCCCCAGAGGGGGTGAGCTGCCGCATCAGTTCATGGACGCGCCAAGAAGACCGCTCCCTGCCCCTGCGCGGCAAGATCAGCGGCGCTTACATCACCAGCTCCCTGGCCAAAACAGAAGCGGTTAAGAGTGGCTTTGATGAGGCCCTGCTGCTCAACAGCCGCGGCAAGGTGAGCGAAGCCAGCGGCATGAACCTGTTCATTGTCCGCGATGGGGTGCTCTACACCCCTGGCGTTGACCAAGACATCCTCGAGGGGATCACCCGCGGCAGCGTGATCGAACTGGCCCGCCACATGGGCTACACGGTTGTGGAACGGCCGATCGATAAGAGCGAATTATTTGTTGCCGAGGAGGTTTTCCTCACCGGCACCGCCGCCAAGGTCACCCCGGTGCGGCGGGTGGAATGCACCGATCTGTCCGCTGATCGGCCCGTGATGAATGCCCTGCGCGAGCGGATCACCGCCATTACCGAGGGCCGAGACCCTAACTTTGAGCACTGGGTGACGCGTATTCGGATCAAGTGATGCACCGCTTTCTGGAGAGACTGCACGCTCCGGAGCGGCCAGTTCTTGTCTTCGATGGGGCGACGGGAACCTCGCTCCAACAGATGGATCTTGGCCCCGATGATTTCGGTGGTGCCGCCCTAGAGGGTTGCAACGAAAACTTGGTCGTCACCCGGCCGGATGCGGTGCAAGAGGTGCACCGGCAGTTCCTCGAGGCCGGTTGCGATGTGATCGAAACCGACACCTTTGGCGCCACCTCATTGGTGCTGGCGGAATACGACCTGCAGGACCAGGCCTACGAGCTGAATGTCAAAGCGGCGCAACTGGCCCGTGAGATGGCCGATCGCTACAGCACTCCCGAGAAACCGCGTTTTGTGGCGGGCTCCATGGGCCCCACCACCAAGCTGCCCACCCTCGGGCATGTGGGTTTCGATGCGATGCGCGATTCGTTTGCGGAGCAGGGCCGTGGCTTGCTCGCCGGCAACGTCGATTTGTTCATCATCGAAACCTGCCAAGACCCTCTGCAAATCAAGGCAGCGTTGGCCGGCCTTGAGCAGGCCTTTGCCGCTGCTGGTGAGCGCCGGCCCTTGATGGTCAGCGTCACGATGGAAACCACCGGCACGATGCTGGTGGGCTCGGACATCGCTGCTGTGGTAGCGATTCTCGAACCCTTCCCCATTGATGTGTTGGGCCTCAATTGCGCCACGGGCCCCGAGCAAATGAAAGAGCACGTGCGCTACCTCAGCGCGCATGCTCCGTTTGTGGTGAGTTGCATCCCCAATGCCGGTCTGCCGGAAAACGTGGGCGGTGTGGCCCATTACCGCCTCACTCCAGTGGAGATGAAGATGGCGATGCACCACTTCATCGAAGACCTCGGGGTTCAAGTGATTGGGGGCTGCTGTGGCACCACCCCAGCCCATATCGCTGCCCTGGCGGAGCTGGCCCAGGAAATGACCCCAGCGGAGCGCGCCGTGCGCACGCCGCAGGCACAACAAAAGCGCCCCTTGTTAGGGGCGGAAGCCTCGGCTGCGTCGATTTACGGCACGACGCCCTATCACCAGGACAACTCCTTTTTGATCATTGGCGAGCGGCTGAATGCCAGTGGCTCCAAGAAGGTGCGCGAGCTACTCAACGGCGAAGACTGGGATGGCCTGGTGGCGGTTGCCAGGGGCCAGGTCAAAGAAAATGCCCACGTGCTCGATGTCAACGTCGACTACGTCGGCCGCGATGGCGAGAAGGACATGCATCAGTTGGTGAGCCGTTTGGTCACCAACGTCAACCTGCCGCTGATGCTCGACTCCACGGAGTGGCAAAAGATGGAGGCCGGCCTCAAGGTGGCTGGTGGCAAGTGCCTGCTGAACTCCACCAACTACGAAGACGGCGACGAGCGCTTTTTCAAAGTTCTTGAGTTGGCCCGCACCTACGGCGCCGGTGTTGTAGTGGGCACGATTGATGAAGAGGGAATGGCGCGGACCGCCGAGCGCAAGTTCGCCATTGCCCAACGGGCCTACCGAGATGCCGTGGAATTCGGCATCCCTGCTCATGAAATCTTTTACGACCCCCTGGCGCTGCCGATCTCAACCGGCATCGAAGAAGACCGGCGCAATGGCTGCGAAACCATTGAGGCCATCCGCCGCATCACCACCGACTTGCCAGGTGTTCATGTGGTTCTCGGCGTTAGCAACATCAGCTTCGGCCTCTCCCCTGCTGCGCGAATCACCCTCAACTCCGTGTTCCTGCACGACTGCTGTGAAGCCGGCATGGATGCGGCGATTGTGAGCCCGGCCAAAATCCTGCCGCTGATCAAGATCAGCGAAGAGCACCAACAGGTGTGCCGTGATCTGATCAACGACAACCGCCGCTTCGAGGGCTCGGTTTGCACCTACGACCCCCTCACCGAACTCACCACCATGTTCGAGGGGGTGAGCACCAAAGAGGCGCGAGCATCGGGACCTTCATTGGCTGATTTGCCCGTTGAGGAGCGGCTCAAGCAGCACATCATTGATGGTGAGCGGATTGGCTTGGAGCCGGCCTTGGATGAAGGCCTGCAGAGCTACAAGCCCCTTGAGATCGTCAACACCTTCCTGCTCGATGGCATGAAGGTGGTGGGCGAGCTGTTTGGTTCAGGCCAAATGCAGCTTCCGTTTGTGTTGCAAAGCGCTGAAACGATGAAAAGCGCGGTGGCTTACCTCGAGCCCCACATGGAGAAAACGGAGGGGGAAAGTTCAGCCAAGGCCAAGTTCTTGATCGCCACGGTGAAAGGCGATGTGCATGACATCGGCAAAAACCTGGTTGACATCATCCTCACCAATAACGGCTATGAAGTAGTCAATCTCGGCATCAAGCAATCGGTAGAGGCGATCATCGAGGCCCAGCAAACCCATCAGGCCGATTGCATTGCCATGAGTGGGTTGTTGGTGAAATCCACGGCGTTTATGAAGGACAACTTGCAGGCCTTCAACGAGGCCGGCATCTCGGTCCCCGTGATTCTTGGTGGAGCAGCCTTAACGCCCCGCTTTGTCCAAAAGGACTGCCGGGAGGTCTACGACGGTCAGGTCATCTATGGCCGTGATGCCTTTGCTGACCTGCGCTTTATGGACGCGTTGGTGGAGGCCAAAAAAGGCGATGAATGGAGTGACACCGAAGGCTTTCTAGGCACCATTCCCGAAGGTCTTGGGCTCAATGGCGATGCCCACAGCGAATCAGCCGGCTCCGATGATTCAGCAACCGAGTCCACCGAGAAGAAGCCCGCACTGCCGGTGAGCCGTGAGCGTTCAGCAACGGTTCCCGAGGAACCGGCTTTGCAGCCCCCCTTCTGGGGAACGCAGGTGCTGACCGAGCACGACATCGACATCGACGAGGTGTTTGGCTACCTCGATCGCAATGCGCTGTTTGCCGGCCAATGGCAAATGCGTAAGAGCAAAGATCAAAGCCGCGAGGAGTATGAGCAGCAGCTGCGCGACAAGGCTGAACCCGTGCTGCAGGAGTGGCTGCAACGGGCCCGCAGCGAGCAGTTGCTGACGCCCCGCGTGGCCTATGGCTATTTCCCCTGTGGACGGGATGGCAACGCTGTAGTGGTGTTTGATCCCAACGACACCAGCCGTGAGCTGGGCCGCTTTGAGTTGCCACGGCAGCGCTCGGGCAACACCTATTGCATCGCTGATTTTTACCGGGATCTCAGCAGTGATGGCTTACCCACCGATGTGTTGCCGATGCAGGCGGTGACCATGGGTGAGACGGCCAGTGCCTTCGCCAAGGAGCTCTTCCAAGCCGACCGCTACAGCGACTACCTCTATTTCCACGGCCTTGGTGTGCAGATGGCTGAGGCGCTGGCGGAGTGGACCCATGCCCGCATTCGCGCCGAGCTCGGCTTTGCCGCCGAAGAACCAGAGGCCCTGCGGGATGTACTGGCCCAGCGCTATCGGGGGAGCCGTTATTCCTTCGGCTATCCCGCCTGCCCCAACGTGGCCGATTCAAGGCCCCAGTTGGACTGGCTCGAGGCTGAGCGCATTGGCCTCTCGATGGACGACAGCGACCAATTGGATCCAGAGCAGAGCACAACAGCCCTGGTGGCCCTCCACAGCCAGGCTCGCTACTTCAGCGCTTGATTGTGAGAGCCTGAGCGCTTGCTGCGCTTGAACGAATGGCGATTGCTGGACCCGGCGGTGTTGATGACGCCATTGCGGCGGGCCTCGACCTCGATGGCAGCCCCATTCCTGGGCCGATGCTGGAGCTCTACAGGGAGGTGATGGACCTCGAGAGCAAGCGGGCCCGCAGCGGGGTTAAAAAGTCGATGCGCAACCG
Organism: Synechococcus sp.; assembly: GCA_012270465.1. GTDB lineage: Bacteria > Cyanobacteriota > Cyanobacteriia > PCC-6307 > Cyanobiaceae > RCC307. Next base: position 1,004 of record JAAXIH010000079.1, on the reverse strand, counting down.
GATCGTTAAAACCGGCGCCAAACACTTCGATCAAGACACCTTGAACCAACGGCTGATCGCCGCTGGCTGGGATGGCCTGAAGGACAAGGAAATTGCCTTCTTCTACAGCTGAGCTGACCTATTCGCTGACGCGCCCTTCTAGGGCATCGATCACGCTTTGCTGAAAGGCATCGAGGGCGGAGGAATCGCTGAGATCTTCGCCCTCTCCGGCAGCGTTCTGGGTCAGATCCTGGAAGTGGAAGGCACCTTCTCCGTTCGCCAGAAACTCAATCGCGGAGCTTTCGCCACTCTCTGCAAAGGCATCAACTAGAGCGTGGAAGGCCGCATCTTCGGTGAAATCCCAGCTCATCAGTTCAGCAGGTGTCGATGGTCGAAACAGGAAGCCACGGCGTGGCCCCCATGACCCATAGCGCCTACCCCCCCGAATCCGTCAAGCTTTTGGTAGCAGTTTGTGGCCCGTGGACTCCAACCCAAATGCTCCAAAACATGTTCTGGGAGGGCCTTTGCAGCGATGCGGCTGCCAACCAATGACCGGCTGGTACCGCGATGGTTTCTGCCGAACCGACGCAGCTGATCTGGGCCAACACACGGTGTGTTGCCAGATGAGTGAATCGTTTTTGAGCTACAGCAAGGCCCAAGGCAACGACCTGAGCACCCCGATGCCTCAATTTGATTTCCCTGGGCTCAAGCCTGGGGATCATTGGTGCGTTTGTGCTTCCCGCTGGCTGCAGGCCTACGCCGATGGCATGGCCCCTCCGGTGATCCTGGAGCGCTGCGACCAATCAGCACTGGAGGTGATCCCGCTGGAGCTGCTCAAGGAGCTGGCGTTACCAGGGGATGACGCTTCCATCCCAAGCCAGGAAGCGCCCTGAGTCGGAGGGGGTTTGCGTTGCCAACACATCCAACAGATGGCCCGCCGCACGTTGCGGGCTAAATAATTTCTCAGCCGGCACCGCGGAGCGGAATGGCGCTGAGAGCTCAGTGGCTGTTGTGCCTGGGTGCAA
>JAAXIH010000050.1 GCA_012270465.1 Synechococcus sp. | reverse complement strand
GCGAAAACTGAGGTTGCCGTTGTTGCCAGCTGGTGAGATCAAGGATGTCGCCCACCAGCACCACCCGCTCGCTGGGCTGCTGTTGCAGCAGCGTCCACAGGGCGCGAGCGCGGGTGCGGCCAGTGCCGAGATGCAGATCACTGAGAAACAGGCAGCGATGCGGCAGGCTCATCGCCAGTGGTCGTTCCAGCACACCTCAGGGCTGCGGCCCTGGTTGGGGTTGAGCATTTGGCACTGGTAGAGCAAGCCTTCATGCCGCAACCGGCGTTCGCTCGGTTCGCGCAGCAAGGCGGGTAGCTCAACAGCAGCTGTGGCTGACCACGGCAAACCAGGAATGGGCCACGGAGGAACTGCGTCCACAGGTTGGATGGAGGCTCTTGATCTCAGTGTGGATCGCGTCTGGGGTTGCGTCAGCTCACTGCTGGCAGCAGCAGGCAAACGCTGAAGCCCCCTTCAGGCGGGTCTCGCAGCTCCAGCCGCCCGCCATGGACTTCCACCACCCGTGCGGCGATAGCCAGGCCAAGGCCGCAGTGGCCGCTGCCGCCCCTGGAGGCATCCAACCGTTGAAAGGGCATCAGGGCCTGATCGCGCAGAGCGGGATCAATGCCTTGCCCTTGATCTTCAATGGCAATCACCAGCCAATCTCCATCGCGCTGCAAGCGCACCACAACGGGTGGTTCGCCATAGGAGAGGGCGTTGTCGACCAGGTTGGCAATGGCGCGACCGAGCGCCACGGGCTGCACCCGCGCTTGGAACTCCTCCAGCACCAATTCCACCGGTTGTTGGTCGTAGCGGGCCAACACCTCTCCCAGCAGTCCATGCAGTGGCAGCAGCACCCGTTCCTCGCTTTGACCGCCACCGGCAAACAGCAGAAACTGCCCTGTGATGCGCTCTAAGGCATCGAGATCAGCTTCCGCTTGCGGGCTATTGCCCTCTACGGCCAGGCGCAAGCGCAGCCGCGTGATCGGGCTTTTGAGGTCGTGGGCGATGCCGGCGAGCATCGTGGCCCGCTCTTCTTCACTGCGTTGCAGCCGCGCCAACATCGCGTTGAAGCGCTGACTTAAGCGCTGCACCTCTCCGGCTCCCTCTTGGGGCACCGGTTCTGGACGCTCTTCGAGGCCCACCCGGGCCAAGGCGCGCTCCAGCCGGCGCAAGGGCCGCTGCACTTCCAACAGCAGGAAAAAGCCACCAGCCACCACGCTGCCGCTGATCAACGACAACGACGCCAGCAGGGGATCCGGTGGCCACCACTTGTTGGGTGGCAGCGGCGCAAACAACCACACCTGTTCAAGCGGATTGAGCAGCTCCACCCACACCCCATGGCCAGGGTTCAAGGTGGGTGAGACCTCCGGGCAGTAGGGCAAACGGCGGCACAGCTCAAAGCGCAGCTCGCGGGAACGGCTCTCCAATTCGCTGTCGCCGGCTGGTGCGGGTTGATCGCCGGTGACCATGGCCAGGCCACTGAGCTCGGAAACCACCGATGGCGGGAATTGCTCCAAGGCCACTTCGCTCAAGCGAACGTTGCTGGCCAAATCGCGGCCCATCTGCACCATGCGCGCGCGATCGAGGCGTTGGCCCAGCAGCAGTTGCAGCACCACCAAGCTGCCGCCCCAACTGAGCAGCAAAAACAGACCCAGCCGCAGCAGCAACCCAGCGGAGGGCAAGCGGTTGGAGCCAGCTGAAGTGGAACGGACCATTCGCCGCAGAACCTAGACGCGTTCTGCAGGCTGGTCAGCTCTTCTGACGTGGTTCGCCATCGGGAACGAACACGTAGCCATAGCCCCAAACGGTTTGCAGGTAGCGGGGACGGCTGGGGTCGGGCTCGATCAATTTGCGCACCCGTGACACCTGCACATCCATGCTGCGGCTGTCGGTTTCGCTGCTGGGTCCGCGGGCCAGTTCGATCAGTCGTTCGCGCGAAAGGGGCCGGTGGGGGTTTTGCACAAAGGCGGCCAGCAGTCCAAATTCACCGCTAGTGATCACAACGGGTTCCCCATCGCGCTCGAGGGTGCGCGCTGAGAGATCGAGGCTGTTGTTGCCAAAGCCGATCACCTCGCCATCGGCCACCGGCGTGCCGGCTGGCACGGCACCACGGCGCCGCAACACCGCCTCAATGCGCGCCGATAGCTCCCGCGGCATGAATGGCTTGGCCAGGTAGTCATCGGCGCCCTGCTCCAGGCCAATGATTCGGTCAACGGCTTCACCGCGCGCGGTGAGCATCACCACCGGCAGATCATCACCACCGTCGCGCAGGCGCCGCAGGATCGTGAGCCCGTCATCACCAGGCATCATCAAATCGAGCACCACCAAATCAGGGCGCTGAAACTCCAAGCGGGCGGTGAACTGCTTGCCGTCGTTGAGGGTGCGCACCTCATAGCCCTGCTCGCCGAGATAGGTGCTCAGCAGCTGGCGCAGTTCTGAGTCATCGTCGACCACCCAGATGGTCTGATGTTTGGCCATGACGCCGCATCTCTGCCGGGACGTGCAGATCGTATGGAGTTCAAGGCGCCTAAGCCACGGCTGGCAGGCAGCGGCCGCGCACTGAATCTTTCCAAGGCTGGCTTCAGTTGGATTCCGTCACAGGTTGGTGGCAAAAAGATCCTGCACAGGAGGAATTGGTTGCGCCTTGGCTCCATAAGGTGTGGCTATGGACCGAAAGCTGCTGCCACTGCTGCTGCTTCTATTGGCGGCCAACACCCCGGTGTTGGCGCAGGACCCCCAAGCGGTGCAGCGTCATCGGCAGCGGATGTTGGAGCTGTTCCATCGCCTCGATCACGACAATGACGGCCGCTTGTATCTGCAAGAGGCTGGGTTGCATCCGAGCATGCGCAACCTCGACCGCGATGGTGATGGTGTGTTGCTGCTAAGGGACATCACACCACCGGGGGCTCCCTTCATCGGTGAGCGCTTGCTCCAGGCCTTTCGCCGCTCAGACCGCAACGGTGATGGCTTGCTCAGCAAGGCTGAATCGCAGGTTTTGCCTGGCTTAAGCCATCGCTTCGAGCATTTCGATCGCAATCGTGATGGCTATGTCTCGGTTCAGGAGTTGATGGCGATGCGCCAGTCGCTCTCCCCGCGCCGCCCGCGCTAACGCGATGGATGCCGCCCTGCGTCAGCACTTGATGGATCAGGCCCGCGCTGAGGCTGAATTGGGCTGGGCGGAAGGTGGTATTCCGATTGGAGCGGTGCTCGCCACCGAAGCTGGTGAGGTGGTGGCCCGCGGCCACAACCAGCGGGTGCAGAACGGTGACCCCACCTCCCATGGCGAAACCCAGTGCATTCGCAATGCCGGACGCCGGCGTGATTGGGATCAGCTCACGTTGGTGACCACCCTTTCTCCCTGCCCCATGTGCGCAGGGACCGCGGTGCTATTGGGGTTCCGCCGCGTGTTGATTGGGGAGCGCAGCAGCTTTGCCGGTCAGGAGTCTTGGCTCCTCGATGCCGGCATTGAAGTGGATTGCCTTGATGACGCCGGCTGTAAGGCCTTGATGGAGCGGATGCTGCAGCAAAAGCCCGATCTCTGGGCTGAAGACATCGGCCATTGAGCCGTTAGCGGCTCTGCAGCAGATAGCTGGTGGCTGGTTGGCGCCGTCTGACCAGGGCCCTTGGTTGCTTCTTGCTGCGCGTGGGGCGAGCCGGAGCGGCCATGAATGCTTTCACGCCTCGCACCACACCGCCAATCAGCAACACCAGGCTGAGGCTCACCAGCCCCAACAGCAGCAGGGCACCACCGAGCTGGAGCACGCCGGCGCCGAAATGCATCAAGCCCAAGGTGAGGTTGCGCAGGGCCGTGCTGAAAAACAGCACGGTGTCGAGATAGCTCGGCAGCTGCGCCAGGCCAAACATCAAGGCACTGCCTGATGCCAGCCAGAGCGCTGAGGTCAGGAACGAACGCAGGCGGGTGGGGCCAGGCTTGCCGCGGCGGTGGGCTGACACGGAGCTCAGGAGCAGCAGAACGCCAACGGTATCGGCCCTCTGTTGTGGGTCAATCCTGCGTGGCGTCCAGCGGGTTGTCTTGCAGGCGGCCCGCCTGTTGCATCCAGCGCAGGAACTCCTCCACCACCAGGCTGTTGGGGCAGTCCACCAGGCTCATGCTGCCGACGGTGCAGTCGCCATGGCCGGAGTGATGCAGGCTGAGGCGGAAGTCGTCGCCACTGAGACCGCACACTTCAGGGTCACTGCGCACCACCACATCGAGGTTGGCGCCAAGACGGCTCACCAGCCGGCGGCATTCATTCCATTCCAGGGCGCCACTGGACTTACGCGGGATCATGGCTCGCTCTGTTCGGTGGTGGTTGCGTTGGGCGTGGGCTCAGGAGCGCGCTGCGGTAGCGGCAGCAAGCTCACCAAGGCACCCACGATGACCACACTGGCAAAGGCGGCGGCTGGAGCGATCCATTGGCCCTGCCGGCGCACGCTGGAGCGGCGGTATTGCCCCCGGCGCAAGGGCTGAGGGCTGTGCACCTCAAGGCCGAGGGCGCAGCGGCCGTCCACCAACATCTGATCAATGCAGTGGTTGAGATCAGCGAGCTCAGCGTTGTCGAGCGCTAGCTCCAAGGGAGGGGTATTGGGCTGGCTGGAGCGCAGCCGCAGCAGGTGACGGCCATCTTCTTGAGGCTCGATGCTCACCACCGCCTCGCTGCCGCCGCTCTGTTGGCAGGGCTGCGCGCTCACCAGCAGCCGCACATAGGGCTGAACGGCGGTGACCAGGGCCTGCAGATGCTCGCGTTTGCCCTGAAGACTGGCCTTCTGGCCCAAGTTGAGGTCCCAGCCGGTGAGGATGTTGAGCTGCTGTTGCGGCTGCCCTGCGCTGGCTGTGGCAGTCACATCCGGCAGGCCGGTGAGTTCCAGACGGCAGCTGGATTGCTCATAACGCAACTTGTACTGGGTGCCGCTCAGCCCTGCTGCGCTGGCGAGGGAGGAGAAGTTGGTCATCGGCTGCCGTCCAGCAGGCTGGCCTCCAACCGTTGCACGCCACCGGGGCCGCAGCAGAAGGCCAGGGTCAGTACCAATTCCTGGCGCAGGGCCTCGCCATCGGCGGGATCCAGCAGCTGCCGAATGGCGCCCCTGCGGCCATTCATGCGGGCTTCCACCAGGTCGTTGTAGCGATCGCGGAACAACCCCCAGCGCTGAGCATTGAGCTCGGCTGGTTCGCTGCTGGAGAGCAGCTGGCGCAGCATCGGATAGAGGCGATCGGCGAGGCTGCAGACCAGCTCAACCAGCCCCTTTTGTTCGGCGGCGTTGAGCTCACCGCGGCGGCTGGCGCGGCGCAGTGGATTGCGGCAACGGGATTTCCACAGGGCCACCCGATCGGGGAAGGCCTCTTGCAGCTGCAATTGCTCACAGCTCCAGACCATGGCTTCGCTGCCATGCAAATCGAGGGCTTCGATGGCCAGCAACAGCAGGTCGAGCCGCTCCATGCCGCGACGCGGCATCCGGCTAGTGGTGGCAGGTGCTGCTGTGGCGATCAAGGATTGGGGGCGATGGCTGAGATGATGCCAGCTGAGGCCTTGTGCCGTCACCTCTTTGTTAGGAGCCGCCATCGATGGCCAACAGCCTTGAGCAGCAAGTACGGGCCCTGGTCAGGGATGTGCCGGATTTCCCGAAGCCAGGAATTTTGTTCCGCGACCTCACCCCGGTGATGCGTGATCCCCAGGCTTGGAAGCAGGTGATGGAGGGCATGCAGCAGGCATTGGCCCCCCTGCAGCCCGAGGTGATTGTGGGGATTGAGGCGCGCGGCTTCATCGTTGGCACCGGCTTGGCGATGACCATGGGCTTGGGATTTGTGCCCGTGCGCAAGCCCGGCAAACTCCCTGGCCCGATTACGGCGGTGGACTATGCCCTCGAGTACGGCAGCGACAGGCTGGAGATCCAAGAGGGGGCCTTAAGCGGCTGCCAGCGCGTGTTGGTGATCGATGATCTGCTGGCCACCGGAGGCACTGCGGCAGCTTGCGCGGAATTGGTGAGCCGGGCTGGCGGAGCTGTGTGTGGTTATGGCTTTGTGGCTGAGCTCACAGCCCTTGAGGGCCGCAGCAAGCTCCCCGGCGGCGTGCCGGTGGAATCCCTGATTCATTACTGAGGTCAGGCTTCAGCTCTGGCCGTCTTGCCAATCGAGCACTTGATCAAGTTGACCCAGGTTCAGCAAGCCAAAGCGCCACAGGGTCACCGGCAGCGGAGCCTGCTCTTGGATCGCTTGGCGCACACCAAGGGCAAGGGCGTCTTCGCTCAAGCCGATGTCGCGGCGCAGGTAATCCACCAGTGCCGAAGCGGGGACAGGTTGTGGCGTGGTGGTAATCACCATGGCCGGTATGAACGGAGTTGTTGCTTGAGACCTTCCGTACGCACGAGTGTGCACTCGTTTGGATCAGAAAGCCGTTAAGAGCGCCTTAAGGGGGTTGATTATTTGGCCGCTGCCACGCCCCTGTCAAGAGCATTCCTGCTGGTCCATAGGTGGCCAGATTGAGGCTCAAGCGGCGAAGCGCCGGAATCCCATCCAGCAGGGCGATGCCAAAACGCCGGATCGGCAGCAGCAGGCGATGGCGGTTGGAAAACAATCGGATCAGGCCATCGGTGGCGATCATCACGGCGATCAGATCCAGCCAGCGCCTGCGGCCATAGCGCCGCACCAGTTGGCGGGCCCCAAGCTCTGGTTGCCGTGCCAGCTCCGCCAAGGTGGCCACATCGCGCCAGCAGAGGTTGAGGCCTTGGCCCCCCACTGGATGGCAGCGGTGCGCTGATTCACCGCAGAGCAAGGTGGTGCCTCGGCCCAGGCGAGGTGCAAGCCGCCATTCCACCGGGAACCAGGCGGGCTGGTCGAGGAGGGCCTCGACTTGGGCTGCTGGGGGTAGGGCGTCGTTGAGCGCCGCTAGGAAAGCCTCTGGATGCAGCTCGCAGCGTTCTTGGCAGCGCTGTTGCGGAGCGCTCCACACCACTTGGGCCACGCCAGCACCAAATGGCAGCACAGCCAGCGGGCCTTCAGGTCGAAACAGCTCCCAGGCCGTGCCGTCATCACTGCAGGCTGTCTGGAAGCGCACCTGCACCGTTAGGCAGCTTTGGCGGTAGCGAAACCCGCGAAAGCCAATCCCTAGGGCTTGTCTGCTGCTGGAGTTCGCGCCTTCGGCGATCACCTGCAGATCATCGGGGTTTGGGCTTGGGCTGCTGCCGGTGCCGATGTGCATCTCCACCGCTTCGTGCTGGCGGCAGGCCTGCAGCAGCTCCTGTTGCAGAGGCTTGTGATCTGCAATCCAGCCCACGGCTTCGGGGGCCGAAAACAGCGTGCTGGCCTGGCTGCCTCGATCGTGCAGCTCCAGGCGGCGGAAGGGATGGCAGCAGCGGCTCAGGTGCTGCCAAAGCTTGAGCTGCCGCAACAGCGCTTGGGTGGAGTGGGTGAGGGCGTAGGCGCGCCTGCGCTGCAGCAGTTGCTCGGGGGTTTGGGGGTCCACCAGATGCACCCGCCAGCCGGCTTGGGCCAAAGCCAAGGCCGCCAAGCTGCCGGTGGGGCCGGCGCCGCGAACCCATGCAGTGCGTTGTGCTGGCGCGCGTTGCATAAAAAATCCCGCGACAGAAAGTCTGCCGCGGGAGGGACTCAGGTTGTGGTCAGACGATCTTGCGATCAGCCGATACCCAGCAGACCGCGGGTGAAGGCTTCGCCGCCCATGGCGAATTCGGTGGCCAGCAGGGCAATGAAACCGAGCATGGCCATGCGGCCATTGAGCTTTTCAGCGCGCTCGTGGAAACCCCAGCCGTTTTCAGGCTCAACCACCTGCATGCGGGGCTCGGTGGCGAATGCGTTGAGGCGGCCGCCGTCTTCGGTGGTCACCACAGCGCCGCGGATCGGTGCGGAGGAGGAGGAGGTCATGTGATGCCGTGTTCTTTGCCAATCGTAACGCAATATTGCGTTATGTAACGGCACCGGCCGACTTTTCTCAGTTGCTGACGCCCTCGATCTTGTCCTCGATCTCCTGATACAGGTCTTGGAGCTGCTGGATGTTCTCGTCAGAGGTCTCCCAGTAGCCACGGCCATTGACCTCCAGCAGGGTTCCAACGATGCGGCGGAAGCTGTGGGGGTTGAGCTCCATCAACCGCTTCCGCATTTCCGGATCGTTGATGAAGGTGTCGTTGGCGTCTTCGTAAACGAAGTTGTCGACGGCGCC
>JAAXIH010000149.1 GCA_012270465.1 Synechococcus sp. | reverse complement strand
TTTTTCGCCGCTGCTGACTCCGCGCCTGCAGCCCTGCTGCGCTGATCTGGTGGTGCGCGCCAGCAGCACGGCGGAGGTGGTGCAAGTGGCTGCCGCCTGCGCCCGCCATGGGGTGCCGCTCACTCCGCGCGGGGCTGGAACCGGCAATTACGGCCAAGCCGTTCCCCTGCAGGGCGGCGTGGTGCTCGACACCTCAGCGATGCAGCAGGTGCGGCAGTTTGATCCGAGCTCCGGTGTGCTCACCGCGGAGCCGGGCTGCCGCTTGCTGGAGCTCGATCGCTGGCTTCAGCCCCAAGGCTGGGCCTTGCGTTTGGCGCCGAGCACTTGGCGCACCGCCAGCTTGGGGGGCTTCATCGCTGGTGGTTCGAGTGGTGTGGGCAGCGTGCGCTGGGGGCTGTTGCGCGATCCCGGCAATCTGCTGGGCCTGGAGGTGGTCACGGTGGAGCCGGAGCCCCAGGTGCTGCAACTCGACGCCACTGCTGCGCGCGGTCTGAACCATGCCTATGGCAGCAACGGCATCTTCACGGCGGTCACGGTGCCAACGGCGCCATGGCAGGACTGGCAAGAAGTGGCGCTGGTGGCCCAGAGCCCAGCCGCCGCTTTGGCCTTGGGCGAGCAACTCACCGCTGCTGCCCTGGAGATTGATGGGCTGTGCTTTTTGGAGCGGCGCTTGCTGGAGCGCATGCCTGCCCTCGGCAGTAGCCCTTGGCCCAGTGGCGATGCCCTGCTGCTGCTGGCGGCACCCGCGGCACTGCCTTTGATCGAAAACATGGCCGCCGCAGCTGGCGCCCAGCTCTGCTGGCAGCGGCCGCAATGGCCGCCCCGCGGCTTGCTGCTGCGGGAGCTCTGCTGGAACCACACCACCTTGCAGCTGCGCGCCAACGCGCCTGAATTCACCTATCAACTGGTGCTGTTGCCCGATCCGGTGGGGCCCTTCATGGAGGCCATTGATGAGCGCTGGCCGGGCTGGGTGCATTGGCACCTGGAGCGGGTCCGCCAGGGTGGCCGGCTGCGTTGGGTGGGCTTGCTGCCGTTTCAGTGGCGCGGTGAAGCGGCCCTTGAAGAGCTCAATGGGGCGCTGAAAGCAGCCGGAGGTTTGGTCTTCAACGCCCATGCCATCACCGTGGAAGACGGCGGTTTGGGTGTGGTGGATGCCGATCAGGTGGCCGCCAAACGGGCTTACGACCCCGCTGGGTTGTGCAATCCAGGCAAGTTGCGGGGCTGGAGCTCAGGGGCAGTCGAGGCTTAGGCGCGTTTCCCCTTTGGCCTTGCGGCAGAGGCTGATTTGATCATCACGATCGAGCAGGGCGCCGGTGAAATCAGCCCCCTCGATCTCGGCGTTGGCAAAGCTGCTGCCATTGGCCACCACTCCACTGAGGTTGGTGCCGCTGAGGTTGGTGCCGGTGAAATCCGTGCGGTCCATCAGCACATCGCTGAGATCGGCGCCGGCGAAGTTGGAGCCGGCAAAAGCCCCTTGGGTGAAGATCGCTCCGTGCAGCTTGGCGCCGCTGAAATCAGCGTTGCGGACCACCGCGCCGGCAAAGGAGCTGCCCTCGAGGTCTTGGCCGCTGAAATCAGCCTCGCTCTGGTTGGTGAGGGTGTAGTCGGTTTTCTCCAGGTAGCTGCCACTGGCCATGGCCGGTTGCAGGGGCCACAGCAGGCTGAGGCTCAACAGCAGCACAACGAGAAGGCGCAGCATCAGCCTTGGGCAGGGGGCTCCAGTGTGGGCCAGAGCTGCCCTAAGAGGTAGAGCGATCCGGCAATCACCGGTTCACAGGCGGCGGGCCAGAGCTGCTCGAGGGCCTGCTCGGCTGAGGGGCTGTCTTCCACGCCTGGGATGTTCAGCTCCGCGGCCTGCCAGCAGCGGCAGCCTTCGATCGGCACCATCCAGGCGCGATCCCCAGGGGCCATCAGGGCGCGCACGATGGCGGGCCCGTCTTTGTGGCGCTGAATGCCCAGCAACCAATGGCGCGGTTGCCCCGGCGCCAGCTGGTTGAGTTCGTGGCGGAGCCCTTCGGCTGCTGGTGGGTTGTGGGCACCATCAATCAGCACCGGTTGGCCGCGCCACTGGCGCCGCTGCAAGCGGCCGCTCCATTGGGCCTGGGCCAAGCCTTGGGCCATGGCCTGATCGCTGATCGCCCAGCCTTGGCGGGCTAGTTCGGTGGCCATGGCCAGGGCCACAGCACCGTTGCTGCGCTGCCATGTGCCGGCCAAGCCCAGGGGCACATCAGCGCTCAGCGGCTCCACCCAGTGCAGCTGGCAGCCCCGCTGCTGCGCCTGCTGCTCCAGCACTCGGGCTACGGCGTCCTGCTGCGGGGCGCTGAAGGCCACGGCTCCGGTGTGAAAGATGCCGGCTTTTTCCGTGGCGATCGCCTCGAGCGTGGAGCCGAGGTGTTCGCGGTGATCAAGGCCAATGTTGGCGATGCCCAGCACGGGCCGGTTCGGATGGCAGGTGGTGGCATCGAGGCGGCCGCCCAGGCCCACTTCCAACACCGCCAGATCCACCGAGGCCGCGGCGAAATGATCCATGGCCACTGCGGTGAGCAGCTCAAACGGGGTGAGTTGATGCTGCCGGCCGGTGGGCTGCCAGCGCTGCAGCAGCGAGCGCAACTGGTCTGCTGCGATCCACTGATCGCCAATGGCAATCCGCTCGCACCAACTGATCAGATGCGGCGAGCGGTAGAGGCCGGCCTTGAGTCCAGCGGCCTGCAGGATTGCTCCCAAGGCTGTGCAGATTGAGCCCTTGCCGTTGGTGCCGGCCACCTGCACCGCAGGGAAGCGCTGTTCGGGGTGACCGCCAGCAGCCAAGGCCTGGTGCAGGCGGTCGAGCCCTAGATCGATGCCGCGGCGGCTGAAGGGTTCGAGCAGATCACCCAGCTCGACCGGATCGGGCAGTTGCACCTCAGGCCGCCAGGGTGGTGAGGGCCCGGTCCAGGCGCTGCAAGGCCTGCTCGATTTGGCGGCGGTTGATCACCAGGGGCGGCACAAAGCGCACCACTTGGCTGCCGGCCGGCACCAGCAACAAACCCTCGGCCATGGCGGCTTTGACCAGATCAATGGCGCTGATGCTGCCTTCACGCAGCAGCAGGCCGCGAATCAAGCCCCAGCCCCGTTGGCCGGCCAGCAGCTGGGGCCATTGCTCCACCCGTTGCTGCAGGCCCTGCTGCAATTGCTCGCCCCGTTGCTGCACGTTCTCCAGGAGTCCGCGCCGCTGCAGTTCGCTGGCCACGGTGAGGGCAGCGCGGCAGGCCAGGGGATTGCCGCCAAAGGTGCTGGCGTGATCGCCCGGCTCGAACACGGCGGCCTGGTTTTTCACAGCCAGGGCGCCGATCGGGAAGCCGCCGCCGAGCCCCTTGGCGGTGGTGAAGGCATCGGGCTCGATGCCCAGCTGCTGGTAGCCCCAAAGGGTGCCGCTGCGGCCCATGCCCACCTGCACCTCATCACTGATCAACAGCAGTTGGCGCTCATCGCAGAGCTGGCGTAAGCGGGCAAAGAAGGCCCGATCGCCCGGCAGGATGCCGCCCTCTCCTTGCAGGGGTTCCAGCAGTACCGCCACAGCGCGATCGCCGTGCTGCTGCAGCGCTGTTTCCAGGCTGTTGATGTCGTTGTAATCGAAGTAGGCAAAGCCCTCCGGCAGGGGCTCAAAGCCGCGGTGGTATTTCGGCTGGCCGGTGGCGGTCACCGCCGCCAGGGTGCGGCCGTGGAAGCTGGAGCGGGCCGTGAGGATCAGCGGCTGGCTGATGCCGCGGCGGCTGTGGCCGTACTTGCGGGCCAACTTGATGGCGGCCTCATTGGCTTCAGCGCCTGAGTTGCAGAAGAACACCTGGTCGCAGCAGCTGTTGGCGGCAATCCAGCTGGCCAGCTGCTCCTGCTCGCCAATGGCATACAGGTTCGAGACGTGCTGCAGCTTGCGCAGCTGCTGGGTGAGGGCCCGGCGCAGGGCCCGATCGCTATGGCCCAAGGTGCAGGTGGCAATCCCGGCCACGCAATCGAGGTAGCGGCGTCCTTGGCTGTCACGCACCCAAACCCCTTGCCCCCGTTCCAACTTCACAGGGAAGCGGCCGTAGGTGGCCATCACAGCGGTAGATTGATCCTGCGGGGGCATGGCGGAATTGGTAGACGCAGCGCACTCAAAATGCGCCGGCTTCGGCTTTGTCGGTTCGAGTCCGACTGCCCCTATCCAACGTCGTGACGCTCGATCGACGCACCCACGCTCCTGAGCTTCTCTTCCAGGCGGTCGTAGCCGCGATCGAGGTGCTGGAGGCCTTGAACCAAGGTGGTGCCTTCAGCGGCGAGGCCCGCCAGCACCATGGCGGCTGAAGCGCGCAGGTCGCTGCCGGTCACCGGCGCACCGCTGAGGAAGGGAACACCTTCGATGAAGGCGGTGTTGCCTTGGGTGCGAATGGCCGCGCCCATGCGTTGCAGCTCAGCCACGTGCTGCAGGCGGTTTTCAAAGATTGCTTCGGTGATCACGCTGGTGCCCTCGGCGGTGGCCAGCAAGCTCATGAAGGGGGCCTGCAGGTCGGTGGGGAAACCAGGGAAGGGCTGGGTGCGCAGGTCAACGGCGCGCACGCGATCGGCTGAAATCGTCATGCCGATGCCATCGGATTCGAGCGTGCAACCGGCCTCTTCGAGCTTGCTCAGCACAGCGCCAAGATGCTCAGGAATCAGAGGTGTGATGCGCAGCTTGGAGCGGGTGATGGCACCCGCCAGCAGCAGGGTGCCGGCTTCGATGCGATCGGGGATCACCATGTAGTCGGCGCCATGCAGGCGCTCCATGCCCACGATCGTGATCGTGGGGGTGCCAGCTCCGCGCACCTTGCCGCCCATGGCAATGATCAAGCCGGCGAGGTCAACCACCTCCGGCTCCTGGGCTGCGTTCTCAATCGTGGTTTCGCCGTCGGCCAAGGCGGCGGCCATCATCAAGGTTTCGGTGGCGCCAACGCTGGGGCAATCGAGATGGATCTTGCCGCCGGTGAGGCGATGCCCGCGGCCTGGTACGACCGCTGAGACCACACCGTGCTCAATGGTGACCTGGGCGCCGAGGGCTTTGAGGCCTTTGACGTGCTCGACCACCGGGCGTGCGCCGATCTGGCAGCCGCCGGGAAGGGGAACGCGGGCCACGCCGGTGCGTGCCAGCAGGGGGCCGATGCAGAAGAAGCTGGCCCGCAGGCCGTTCACCAGCTCATAGGGCGGTGAGGACTGGTTGAGACCGGAGGCGTTGAGTTCAACAAACCCCTCGCCTTTGTTCATCGTCACCCCGAGAGACTCGAGGATGTCTCCCATGCCCTGAATGTCCGACAGGGCCGGCATGTTGCGCAGCTTGAGGTCGTCGCTGCTGAGCAGGCAGGCGGCCATCAGCACCAGGGCTGAATTCTTGGCGCCACTAACGCGGATTTCCCCCTCTAAGCGGCGACCGCCGCGAATTTCAAGGTGGGGAGTGAGAGCTTTTTGAGACGGCGCAAGAATGACGTTCATCGGCAATGTGGCCGTCTGGTCCCACATCTTGACAATCGCAAGTGAGACCGTCTAGACGGCCGGCCGTTGAACTGTCTTGATTGGCTCACTTGGGGTGAGCTTTGAGCGCGTTCAGCCATGGTTTATGGTTATCAGCTGCCAGCTCGGCGGGCGCGGTCACGCTTCCGAACGAGTGCCTTTCAAAGGCTGATCAACCCTGCTCCTGCAGGGGATCTGGGCAACGCCAGCGGATGTGGCGGAATTGGTAGACGCGCTAGTTTCAGGTACTAGTGGTGGCAACATCGTGGGAGTTCAAGTCTCCCCATCCGCACTTCAATCAGTTGTTACCAATAACAACTGCGCTTTATAGATTTTGCTTCTTTTTTTGGGGCCCATTCTTGGCATCCTGAAGAAGACAAGGGCATTTTTCAGTGATCGTCCTAAAAATCAGTAATGCCTCAGACGTCGTGGCCTCCAAGGTGGGTCGCTTCCTTGAGCGGTTAACTCCCGACAGCCTCGATGAGGCCAAGGTGGAGGAGGAAGTGATCAAGAAGTTGGTGGAAAATCTGCGTACCGAAGGCATTGAAGGTTCGGTGGCGTCGGTGAAGGGCCTCGACCTCAGCCCTGAAGGCATCGTGATGAAGAACGACATTCACCTGCGCCGCTTTGAGCAGATTTGACGGTCGCCCCGCTGATCTGATCAGCAGCCGCCGCAATCCCCTGGTGCAGCAGGTGCGGGCGTTGCAGCAGCCGCGCGGCCGCCGCGAGCAGGGCTTGTTGCTGCTGGAGGGCACCCATCTGCTGCAGGAATGCCGCCGGCTTGGGCTGCCTCTGCAGCGATTGATCGCCACAACCCGCTGGCAAGAGCAGCATCCAACGCTGCTGGGTTCTGAGCCACTGCAACCGGTTAGCCCTGAGGTGTTGCAGGCCATGGCCAGCACCGACAGCCCCGATGGCGTGATTGCCCTGTTGCCCCATCCAGCTCCTGGCCTGCAGGCCCCGTCTTGGCCGCAGGCGGAATCACCACTGCTGTTGGCGTTGGACCGCGTTCAAGATCCCGGCAATCTCGGCACGATCCTGCGCACCGCGTTGGCGGCTGGGGTGGATCGGGTTTGGTTGGGCGGTGGCGCTGACCCCTGGCAGCCCAAGGTGCTGCGCGCCTCAGCTGGTGCTGCTTTGGAGCTCTCGATGCAGCGGCTCGATGATTTGGCTCCTGTGCTGGCCATGGCCCGCGAGCGGGGCGTGTCTTGTTACGCCGCCCTGCGCGATGGCGGCCAGCCCTATTGGCAGCCCGATTGGCATCAGCCCAGCCTGCTGCTGCTGGGCAATGAAGGCAGCGGCTTGGATCCAGCCCTGTTGCAGCAGGGCGTCACAGCCCTGACGATTCCGCATCAAGCGGCGGTGGAATCCCTCAATGTGGCCGTGGCAGCCGGCGTGCTGTTACTGGAGCGCGTAAGGCAGGGGCACGACAGGAGAGAATCGGCGGCAACTGCGTTGGGCGCTTGACCGCGGCGATGGACTACGACCTGATCGTGATCGGGGCCGGCTATGGCGGCTTTGATGCAGCGAAGCACGCTGCTGAGAAGGGCCTCAAGACGGCCATCATCGAAAGCCGCGAGATGGGTGGCACCTGCGTGAACCGCGGTTGTGTGCCCTCCAAAGCGCTGTTGGCCGCGAGCGGGCGGGTGCGTGAGCTCAGCGATGGCGAGCACCTCTCCTCCTTTGGCATTACGCCCGGCACCGTTCAGTTCGATCGCCAGGCGATCGCTGATCACGCCACCCAGCTGGTGGAGAACATCCGCGCCAACCTCACCAAAAGCTTGGAGCGCGCTGGCGTCACCATCGTGCGCGGCACCGCCCAGTTGGCCGGCCCGCAGCAGGTGGCTGTGCGTCAGAGCAATGGTGTGGAGCGGGTGCTCAGCGCCACCGATGTGCTGATTGCCACGGGCTCTGATCCCTTTGTGCCGCGAGGCATTGAAACCGACGGCTTAACGGTGTTCACCAGCGATGACGCCGTGCGCCTCGAGAGCCTGCCCCAGTGGCTGGCGATCATCGGCAGTGGCTACATCGGCTTGGAGTTCGCCGACGTGTACACAGCTCTGGGCTGTGAAGTCACGATGATCGAGGCCCTCGATCGGGTGATGCCCACCTTTGATCCCGACATCGCCAAGTTGGCGGGCCGCAAGCTGATTGAAAGCCGCGATATCGACACCCGCTCTGGTGTGTTTGCCTCCAAGGTGATCCCCGGCAGCCCGGTCAAGATCGAGCTGATTGATGCCGGCACCAAAGAGTTGGTGGAAGTGCTGGAGGTGGATGCGGTGCTGGTGGCCACTGGCCGTGTTCCCACCAGCGCCGAGCTCAACTTGGCTGCTGTGGGCGTGGAGAGTGAGCGCGGCTTCATCCCCGTGGATGACGGCCTGCGAGTGCTCGCTGGCGGCAATCCCGTGCCGCACCTCTGGGCCGTTGGTGATGTGACCGGCAAGTTGATGCTGGCCCACACCGCTGCTGCCCAGGGCGTTGTGGCGGTTGAGAACATCTGCGGCGGCAGCCGCACCGTGGATTACCGCTCGATTCCAGCGGCCACCTTCACCCACCCTGAGATCAGCTCGGTGGGCCTCAGCGAAGCCGATGCCAAAGCACTCGCGGCTGAGCAGGGCTTTGAACTGGGCAGCGTGCGCAGCTACTTCAAGGCCAATTCCAAGGC
>JAAXIH010000011.1 GCA_012270465.1 Synechococcus sp. | reverse complement strand
TGCAGGCTTTGCTCCAATCGCTCGATCGGCCAGCGGCCGCTGCTGAATCCTGCTTCGAGCGCATCAAGGGCTAATCCAGCATCGGCTGGCATCAAGATCAGATCAGCGCCAGCGTCAAACGCCAAGGCGGCAGCTTCCCCAGGGCCATAGCGATCAGCAATGGCTTCCATCACCAGGGCGTCAGTCACCACCAGCCCGTTAAAGCCGAGCTGTTGCCTGAGCAGATCGGTGAGCACCGCCTTGGAGAGGGTGGCGGGCCGCTCAGCATCGATGGCCGGCATCAACAGGTGAGCGGTCATCACGCTGGCGGCCCCAGCGGCGATGGCGGCCTCAAAGGGCGGCAGCTCAACTCGCTGCAAGCGCTCGAGCTCGTGGGGGATCAGCGGCAGTTCCAGGTGGGAATCGCTGGCGGTATCGCCATGGCCGGGAAAGTGTTTGGCGCAGCCCAGCACCCCTTCGTTTTGCAGTCCCTGCAGAAAGCAGCTGCTCAAGGCGCTGGCGGCCTCCGCTGTCTCCCCCCAGGCGCGCACGTTGATGACCGGGTTGGCGGGATTGTTGTTGACATCGCAAACCGGCCCCAGCACCCAGTTCAATCCGAGGCCGCGGGCTTCGAGCGCAGTGCAGCGGCCATAGGCCGTGGCCAAGGCTTCAGCCTGCGTCGGGTCGCGTTGCCAAAGCTTCGCCAGGCTCAGCGGTGGCGGCAGCCAACTGGCGCCATCGAAGCGTTGGCCCACGCCTTCCTCCACATCGGCGCAGAGCAGCAGTGGCCCTTGGGCCCAGTCCTGCAGTTGCCGGCAGCGCAGCGCCAAATCAGCCGCTGATCCGCCCAGCAGGATCACTCCGCCCACGCCTTCGGCTAGCCCGCGCTGCAGTTCGTCGTTGCTGAGTTCCCAGCGCGGGTAACGGCGCTGCTGATCGAGGGCGTAGCCACTGGCCCTGAGCACCAGCAGCTGGGCCAGCTGGCGGCGCAGGCTCACATCTCCTCGCTGCCTTCGGGCACCGGGCCGCGTTCTTGTCGTTCTTGCTCGAGCTTGCTCAGCAGCCCCAGCACTTCCACCCCTTGGGCCAAGCCCTTGTCGTGATGGAACACCAGCTCGGGGGTGCGGCGCATGTTCAGCCGGCGGCTGAGCTCACCGCGCAGGTAGGGAGCCGCTGAGCGCAGGCCAGCCATGGCCTGGTCTTGTTCGCTCTCGCTGCCAAAGATGCTCACCGACACCTTGCAGTGCTGCAGATCGCCGGCCACCACCACATTGGTGATGCTCACCATGCCTTGGTTCACGCGTTCATCACGCACGCCGTTGACGAGCAACTCGCTCATCTCCCGGCGAATCATGGAGGCCACGCGCTCTACCCGTCGCCCATGGGCCATGGCCTATGTCAGCGGCACTGGAGTCACCATGGCACGCAGCACGAGCGTCAGCGTTAACAGCCCGCTGATCAGCGCGCCGATCAGCGCAACGGCGGTCACAGGGTTGCGGGTGCGGGCCAGCAGGGGCTCAAACACCGAGCTGGCCACACCCAATCCAAAGGCGATCAAGTAACGCGGATAGCGCGTCACGTTGGCGAAAAACTCTCCCATCACCTCACAAAACCCATGGCTACTCTGCCGGCAAGCGCTGTTTCGCCCGCCTGCCATGGAGCTTTTTCAGTTCCGCCACTCTGCCTTTTGCGAAAAAGTGCACTTGCTGCTGGCGGCAAAAGGACTCAGCTACAGCGTGAAAGATGTCACCCCCGGCGTGGGGCAGATCGAGCTGTTTCAGCTCACAGGCCAGCGCCAGGTGCCGGTGCTGCGTGATGGCGAACAGCTGATCGCCGATTCCAGTGCCATCGCGATGCATTTGGAGTCCAAGCACCCCGATCCCG
Source organism: Synechococcus sp. (assembly GCA_012270465.1). GTDB lineage: Bacteria > Cyanobacteriota > Cyanobacteriia > PCC-6307 > Cyanobiaceae > RCC307. The sequence goes on along the minus strand of JAAXIH010000011.1, from coordinate 6,338 downwards.
CTCTGCTGCCCACGGATGCCGCCGAGCGGGCTCACGTGTTGTTGCTGGAGGACTGGGCTGATACGGCCTTGGCCTCCTCGGCGCGTATGGCGCTCCTGCAAGGGGCGGCTGAAGATCCCGTTCTGCGTGGCGCGCTGCTGCCCGATGCCACCCCATCGCTGTTGCGCAATTTGATCGGTGCGGTGCCGGGCGATTTGCTCGGTGGTGTGGGTCAGCTGCTGCCGTTGGAGCGCGATTCGTTGATCTTTGCGCTCGAGCAGCTGCTCGCCTTGCTGGAGCAGCGCCCCTACCTGGTGGGCGAGCGCCCCACCTTGGCTGATGTGGCGGTGGCCGCCCAGCTGTATTTGTTGCGGTTCCCAGCTGTTGCTGGGCCTCAGTTGGCCTCACGCGGTGTGGCTGGAGTGGCTGATCAGCCCCGCTTTGAACCGCTGTTCCAATGGCGCGATGAGCTCTACCGCACCTTGGGCCGCAGGCCGGATGGCTCGGAAGCCTCCGCTCCAGCTGAAGCCATGCCGGTGGGGTGAAGCCGCTCCAGCATCAAGCTGAGCTTCTGGCTGCTGCGTGCTGCGCCCGCCAGGCCGTCTTCCGGTGAGCCATAGCTGGCTTGCCATTGCTCACCGCTGATTTGATCAGGGCTCAACAGCTTGTAGCTGCTCAGGGTTTCAATGCGGCTGATCCGCGGCGGTGCGCCCCCTTGCCGCAGCAACTGCAGGCTGAGTTCATCGGCCAGAAAGGCCTTGGGATTGGGTGTTTCGCTGCGCCGGCCGCTGATGCGCGTGTCCAAAACGCGGTCATCGCTGAGGCGGGCCAGCTGCCGATTGGGATTGCCGGGATCGTCTTGCACCTCCAGCAGCTCATCCCCAAGTACGGCCTTGCCGATGGCCATGGCGTTAGCGGCCCTGGTGCCCACAACCGCGCCATCGGCGCGGCGCTCAAAGTGCACCTCAGCGCTGATGCCATCGCTGCTGCTCAGCTGCCAATCGCCTTCAAACCAGGCCGGATAGATCAGGTCATCCCCAGGGCTTGGCCGCGGCAATGGGGCCGGCAGTTGCCAGCTGGGCCATTGCTCCAGCCGCAGGCTCAAGGGGCCGGCAGCCGCGCTGATGGGCAGCAGCAGCGCCAGGATGAGGCCCAGCAGGCTGGTGGCCATGTCTGATCCCCTCATCCGCGAACTTGATCATTACGTGGTGCTGGATCCAGCCGTGGGCGAGCAAATCCTCAGCGCTGCGGAAACCCGTCATTGGTTGGCGGAGCAGCTGCAGCGGCTGAAGCAATTGCCGGCCGACATCGCCGCTGTGGAGGGCCTGCCGCAGCAGGTGGAATGGCTGCTCGATACCGCCTGCGCGCTGGAAATCGAGCCGGGGCTCACGGTGCAGTGGTTTGCGGTGCGTCTGGAGCCTTGAGCAATCCAGGTAGCTCCCTCAAGATCCGTTCGCTGATGCCGCTGGCGTCCTCTCCTTGGGCGCTCACGCGGAGATCGGCTTGCCCGTAGAGGGGTTGGCGTTTTTCTAAGAGTTCGTGCAGTCGGCCGGCTGGATCCTCTCCAGCCAGCAGCGGCCGTCCGCCGGGATCAGCCTGCAGCCGGCGCAACAGCTCGTCTTCGGCCACATCCAGCCAAATCACCACCCCCTGGCGCAATTCGCCCCAGTTCGCCGGCACGGTGACGATGCCGCCACCGGTGGCCACCACCAGCGAATGCCATTGGCTGAGTTGCTGCAGCACCTGCCTCTCCAGGCGGCGAAAGCCCTCTTCTCCGTCGCGGGCAAAGATTTCAGGGATGCTGCAACCGGCGGCTTGGCTGATCACCGCATCGGCATCGAGAAAGCGGTAGCCCAGCGACTTGGCCACGAGCGGACCCACCGTGCTCTTGCCGCAGCCCATCATCCCCACCAAATAGAGGTTGGTGCCCTGGAGCCGTTCACCGAGGGGCTGGGATGGATCCGTAGGATGCATGCGCTTTACAAGCTGTGACAATTTTGGCGCCACAGGTGATTGGGCATGCTGCCACGGCCCCCCACGGCCAGGGCAGGTCCTGCGTGATCACGCGCCGGGCCACCTTTAGTTCCAGCCATCTGTATTCGCTGCCGGAACTCAGCGCCGCTGAAAACCAGCAGCGCTTTGGCCCCTGCGCTCAGGCGCCAGGCCATGGCCACAACTACGAGTTGATCGTGGCGATGGAGGGCGGGCTCGATGCCAACGGCATGGTGCTCAACCTCTCGGATGTGAAGCACGCGATCCGTTCCCAGGTGACCGAGCAGTTGGATTTCCGCTGCCTCAACACCACCTGGCCGGAATTCGATGTGGAAGGCAGCCAGCAGGCTGCTTTGCCCACCACCGAATGGTTGCTGCATGCGATCTGGCAGCGCCTCTCAGGCCATCTGCCGCTGCGCAGCCTGCGCCTGTTTGAACAATCCACCCTCTGGGCCGATTACCTCGGCAATGACATGGAAGCCTTCCTCACCATCCGTGGACATTTCGCGGCGGCCCACCGTTTGGCCCGTGAGGAGCTGAGCCAGAGCGAAAACGACACCATCTATGGCAAGTGCGCCCGGCCCCATGGCCACGGCCACAACTACCTGCTCGATGTGACCGTGCGCGGCCAGATCGATCCCCGCAGCGGCATGGTCTGTGATCTGGCTGCCCTGCAGAAGCTGCTGGATGACGAGGTGCTCGAGCCCTTCGATCACACCTTCCTCAACAAGGACGTGCCGTTCTTCTCCACCTGCGTGCCAACGGCTGAAAACATCGCCCTGCACATCGCTGATCGGCTCAAGGCGCCGATTGCTGATCTCGGTGCCTCACTGCACAAGATCCGCCTGCAGGAGAGCCCCAACAACGCTGCTGAGATCTACGCCGAACCCGCCCAGGTGTGACGCTGCGCCTGGTTCTGGCGGTCAGCCTTGATGGCCGGCTGGCACCCCCTGCAGGTGGTGCGGCCCAATTGGGTGGCGCCGGTGATCGCCGCGTTCTCGAGGAGGCCCTGGCCTGGGCGGATGTCGCTGTGGTGGGTGCCGGCACCGTGCGGGCCCACGGCTGCAGCTGTTTGATTCATCGCCCTGAGTTGTTGCAGCAGCGCCAATCCCGGGGCCAGTCGCCGCAACCGCCCTTGCTGATTGCCAGCCGCCAGCCAGAGCCTGTGGGTTTTGATCACAGCTGGCGCCTCTGGGGCCAGCCTTTGCAGCTCTGGTGGCTGAGTTCAGCGCCGCTGTTGCCGGCGCCGCCAAAGGGATTTGAGCGCCAGCTCGCCTTGGAGAGTTGGCAGGGCTTGCTTGATCAACTCAACAGCGAGGGGCATCAACGGGTGCTGCTGTTGGGCGGAGCCCAACTGGCTGGTGCCTTGCTTCACGAGGATCTCGTCGATGAGCTGCAGCTCACCATCTGCCCGCTCCTGCTGGGCGGTGAGCACAGCTGGCTGCCGGCTGCCGCGCGGCCTCACCCTCACCATTGGCATCTGCAGGAGCAGCGCCCCTTAGGCGAGGGGGAGGTGCTGCTGCGCTATCAGCGCACGGGGAACTCCTGATCCCACACCGGCTTGGCGCTTTGCATCAGCCGTTCGATGCAAGCAGAAGCCACACCCAAGCTGGCGGGCCCCAGGCTGCCCTCAAGAGCTTCACGGGCCACTTGGGCCAAGCTTCCCTGGCGGCTGATTTCTTCCACCAGGCACACGCTGGCGGGCTGTGAGATCTCCGAGCAGATGCTGCGCAGATTCAAGAAGCTGCCATCAGGGCCGCTAACAGCTTTTTCGCATTCCCGCGTCATCTGCAGCTCCAGCTGCGGCCGCAGCACCATCAACAGGTCTTCTGTGGGCGTACTGGTTTGCGCCAGCAGCAGGAAGGGCAGCAGCATCGAGCCGTTGCGGGTGTGATCTCAGCCTGCAGCACTCCCCAGCCGTGCGGTGGCCTGATTAGGTTTTGCAGCAACTCCAGCCCCTCTGTGAGCGAGCCCGATCACTCCGCTGAGGCCCTGGAGGCGCGCTGGCATCAGCAGCTGGCGGAGATTCCTGAGCCGGATTGGGATGCCCTGGTGGCCTCCGCTGGGCTGCCCTTCTACCGCTGGGCCTGGCTGGAGGCCCTGGAGCGCTCCGGCAGCATCGTTCCTTCCCAGGGTTGGCAGGCTTGCCACCTCAGCCTTTGGCGCGAGCAACAGTTGATTGCGGTGGCGCCGCTCTATGTCAAAGGCCATAGCTACGGCGAGTTCGTCTTTGATCAATCCTTCGCGCAACTCGCTGGGCAGTTAGGCCTGCGCTACTACCCCAAGCTGCTGGGCATGAGCCCGCTGAGCCCGATCTTGGGCTACCGCTTCTTCATCGCCAGCAGCGAAGACGAGGGCGCGTGCACGGCGTTGATGTTGCGCTTGATCGATCGCTTTTGTGAGCGCAACCAGCTGTTGAGCTGCAACTTCCTCTACGTCGACCCCGCTTGGCGCCCCCATGCCGAAGCCGCTGGCTGCTCCACCTGGCTGAATCAGCAGAGCCTCTGGAGCAATCCCGGCTACGGCAACTTTGAGGATTACCTCGCCAGCTTCAACGCCAACCAACGACGCAACATCCGCCGCGAACGCAAGGCGGTTCAGCAAGCGGGCCTGCAGGTGAGTGCTATTGCAGCAGAAGCGATCACACCCGAATTGCTGGCGCGCATGCATGGCTTCTATGAAGACCATTGCCGCCGTTGGGGCATGTGGGGCAGCAAATACCTCACCGAAGAGTTCTTCTCATTGGCTGAGAAGTTGCGTGAGCACCTGGTGCTGTTCAGTGCCCATCGCCAGGGGGAGGATCCCCATCAGCCCATCGCCATGAGCCTTTGCGTGCGGGAGGGCGATCAGCTTTGGGGGCGCTACTGGGGTTCAACGGTGGAGATCGACAATCTCCACTTCGAGGTCTGCTACTACGCGCCGATTGAATGGGCTATCGCTCAGGGCATTCGCCATTACGACCCAGGTGCCGGTGGTAGCCACAAGCGGCGCCGCGGTTTTGTGGCCCGGCCCCACGCCAGCTTGCACCGCTGGTATGAGCCCCAGTTCGCCGGGCTGATCAAGCGTTGGTTGCCGCTGGCCAATGCCCAGCAGTTGGAGGAGGTGGAGGCGGTTAATGCCGAGTTGCCGTTTAGCGGCCGCCAGATTCCACTGGCCCCAGAGCAGGGCACAATCGAGGGCTAAGCCACCACCTGTCATGGCACCGCTCTCGCCCCAGCAGCGCCGCGAGCTGGATGATGCCCACTCCAACCGCACGATCGAGCTCGATCCCAGCGGCTATTTCTTGATCAGCGTGGATGCTGCCGCCGGGGAGCTGGTGGTGCAGCACTTTGGCAATGGCATCAATGAGCAGGGGCTGGCCACCGATCCAGACACTGGCGAGGTGCTGAGCTGCCGCGGTGCTGGCCCGCGCACAGCGACGGCGGAATACCGCGGCCGCAGTGCCAAGGAGCTGGGCATGGCACTGACCGAAAGTGCCGATCCCTTGCCGCTCAGCCGTTTGGATCACGCCCTGTATTTAGGTCGTGAGCTGCAAAAAGCCGAGCTCTGCCTTGAGCAGGGTCTCGATTACGTGCAGGACTGACTCAGGCGGGCTGCAGCTCGCGCTTGGCGGGCAGCTCGGAAAGTTGCTCTTGGATTTCCCGGGTCACCACACCGCGGTACTCCTGGAAGTGCTCGTTGTGAGCCAAGACCACGAGGAACTGCTCCAGCAAGGCGGGGTTGTGGATGGCCATGCCAACCATGTAGCGCCAGAAGCGGAAGCGGGTGCTGCGCTTGATCCCTTGGCGCCACACCACAATCGAGAGGGCGCGGATGTCGGTGAGGGTGGGCAACTTGGCCGCCGCCTTCCAACGCGGTGCTCCCATCTTGAGGTAGTAGGAGTACACCCGATCCATGTAGGCATTGGGCTCATACAAGGCGCAGAACGCGTCGACGTACTCATTGGCGATCTCTTCGATCGGCCGGGTTGGCACGAAGTTGAGCAGGTTGGTTTGGTTCACGCCCTTGGCGGCGTCTTCGTTTTGGATCAGGCGACCTTCCTTCTCAAGGCGTGCCCACAGAGCTGTTTTGGGCAGGGCCTGGAGCATGCCCATCATCGCGGCGGGGATGCCGGTGCGGGTGACGAAATCAACGATGCGATCGCCAGCGCCGCTCTTTTCACCATCGAAGCCAATGATGAAGCCAGCCATCACCCGCAAGCCATTGGCGGTGATGCGATCGACGGCTGCATCGAGGGGATTGCGGGTGTTCTGAACTTTCCGAGCGGTTTCCAGGCTGCTCTCATCAGGGGTTTCGATGCCGAGGAAGACGCTTTCAAAGCGGGCGTCGTGCATCATCTGCATCATTTCCTCGTCGTCGGCCAGATC
>JAAXIH010000110.1:1920-8342 GCA_012270465.1 Synechococcus sp. | reverse complement strand
TGGTGATCGAGTCGACCGGTGTGTTCAACACCGATGAGAAAGCCAGCATGCACATCCAGGCTGGCGCCAAGAAGGTCATCCTCACCGCCCCTGGCAAAGGCCCTGGCGTTGGCACCTTTGTGGTTGGCGTGAACGCTGATCAATACCGCCACGAAGACTTCGACATCCTGTCCAACGCCAGTTGCACCACCAACTGCATGGCTCCGATCGTCAAGGTGATCGACCAGGAGTTCGGCATCGTCAAGGGTTCGATGACCACGGTGCACAGCTACACCGGTGACCAGCGCATCCTTGATGCCAGCCACCGCGACCTGCGCCGTGCCCGCGCCGCAGCCATGAACATCGTTCCCACCACCACCGGTGCAGCCAAGGCTGTGGCTTTGGTTTACCCCGAGGTGAAGGGCAAGCTCGATGGCTTGGCTCTGCGCGTTCCCACCCCCAACGTGTCGTTGGTGGACATGGTGTTCAACGTCAGCAAGAACACCTCCCGCGACGAGGTGAATGCGGTTCTGAAGGCCGCTTCTGAGGGCGCTTACAAGGGCATCATCAAGTACTCCACCCTGCCTCTGGTCTCCTCTGACCTGGCTGGTACCGACGACTCCACCATCGTTGACGCTGAGCTCACCAAGGTGATGGGCGGCGACCAGGTGAAGATCCTTTCCTGGTACGACAACGAGTGGGGCTACAGCCAGCGTGTGGTTGACCTCGCCGAGATCGTTGCTCAGCGTTGGGCCTCCTGATTCAAGGCTTCCAACTCAGTTGAAGTGTTCAAACCCTCTGCCTTCGGGCAGGGGGTTTTTGCTGTCAGCCCAACAGGGCTGGCCAGCAACTTCACCGAGCTGACCCAGATGTTGGCTGCCGGGAAGTTGGCGCAACAGGGCCTCAGCCCAGCTCGGCTCTAGGGCCAGCACCAGCTCAAAGTCTTCGCCGCCATCGAGGCAGAGGCTCCAAAAGGGATCACTGGGTTCTGGCAGAGCATTGCGGTTGAGCTCAGGCCGGCAGCCGCTGGCGCCGCCTAAGAGTTCCAGGCTGCGGCGCAGGCCATCGCTGCTGTCGGTGCCGCCCACGCGCCACGGTTGCCCGTCGGGCCGGCTGGCATGCAACGCCGCGACGGCATCAAAGCGCGGCTGCGGGCGTTGATGGCAGCGGATCGCCGTTTGCTGCTGCTCGCTGGGGAGAGTGAGAGCCCAAGCGGCTCCCCCGAGTAGCAGCTGCAAGCCCAGGGCACTGCGGCCGTGGGCTCCAGTGCTGATCAGCCAATCCCCGGGCTTGCCGGCTCCGCGCTGGATCTGCTGATCGGGATGAACGGGCCCCAGGGCTGTGATGGCCAGCACCAGTTGTTTCCCACCGCTGCAATCACCCCCCAGCAGATGGCCTCCGTGGCGCTGCAGCAGCTCCTGCATGCCCCCATAGGCCTGCTCAATCCAGTGCACCTCGGTGTCTCCAGGTGCACTGAGTGCCACGGTGATCCCTTCACAGCGGCGGCACCCCATGGCGGCCAGATCAGAGAGGTTGGCTGCAGCGGCGCGCCATCCTGCAGCCGAGGCTGGTGTGGTGGCGGCTGAGAAGTGCACCCCTTCCACCAAGGTGTCGCTGCTGATCACCCAGCGCTCTGGGCTGATTTCAGGCAGCAGGGCGGCATCGTCGTTCCACTGATCGGGCCTGGCGTAGGCCGCTAGCCGCCTGATCAGGTCCTGTTCACCGATTTGGCTGAGGGTCAGCCCCTCAGGCATGGCTCTTGAGGTTGTCAGCGCCGCTGATCACCTTGGCGCTGATGATCGTGTCGTCCATGGTCATCTCCTTGAGCACCTCAGATCCCTCCACCACATAGCCAAAGGCTGCATTGCGGCCATCCACCAGGTTGAGGCCAGCGGGAGTGAGTTCAGCTTCGTAGAGGAAGAAGAAGAACTGGGATGAACCGTCGTCTAGGGCTTTGTCGGAGTGGGCCCAGCCCAGGGTGCCCAAGGTGGCAAAAGGCAGTACCGGTGTGGCTTTGAACAGGCCGAGATCCTCAAACGTCATGTTGTAGATCGGTGAGGCATCGCCCGGCACCATGATCTCGAGGGGAACGTGGCGCTCTTGCTTGGTTTTCGGGTCGATGAAGCCTTCGGCGTCTCCCTTGGGATTGCCGCTTTGCAGCACGTAGAAGTCCTCGGCTCGTGAGAAGGGCAGCCCGTCATAGAAGCCCCGTTGCACCAGATCCACGAAGGCTCCACCAGTCAGTGGTGCGCTGAAGCCATCAATCACGGCGGTGAGATCGCCTTGGCTGGTGCGAATCTCCACCGTGGCGCGCCCCAACAGCCTCGGGAGGTCATCGAATTCCGAGGGGATGGCGTAGGGGAAGTCCCCAACAAACAACTCCTCCAAGGCGCCGATGTCGGCCAGGGTCAGGCGGCGTTGCTCGAGGAATCCATCGCGCTCTTGCAGGGCGCTGCTGGCGCACAGCTCCTCAAGATTGGTGTCGAGTTGGCTGAGCAGTTGTTCGGCTTGGGGTTTCCGCTCGCCAGGAACGGCTTCAAGGATGGCGCTGCGTTTGAGATTGAACTGCCGCTGGGTGCGTTCGCAGCTGGTTTTGATGCTGTTCCAGCGCCGCGCTCTGAGGTCGTCGCTGGTTCCTTCCAGCCGGTGCTGCAGGTCCCTGAGATCGGCCTGATCAACGGGCAGGGAATCGCGCAGGATCGCAGCTGGGTCGGTGACTGCATTCCCCGGGGGCAAGGCGGCCAAAGCGGTTGCTGGCGACAGCAGAGCCAGACCAAAGCTCAGGATCAAGGCCAGCAACTGCGGGATCAGAGCGCGAGCCACGGCTGCCCGTTCAGTAGCGGCGACCACCGTACAATCCGCCTCAATCCGTTCGCCGGGAATGATCTCCAGCAACGACTTCCGCACTGGCACCACGATTGAGCTCGATGGTCAGGTGTGGCGTGTGGTCGAGTTTCTCCACGTCAAGCCAGGCAAGGGCTCGGCGTTTGTCAGAACCAAGCTGAAATCAGCCCAGAGCGGCAACGTTGTTGAAAAAACCTTCCGCGCTGGCGAGATGGTTCCCTCCGCGCTGCTGGAGAAGTCCACCCTGCAGCACACCTATATGGAGGGTGAGGACTTTGTCTTCATGGACATGGCGACCTATGAGGAGACCCGCCTGACGGCCAAGCAGATCGGTGATGGCCGCAAGTACCTCAAGGAAGGCATGGAGGTGAACGTGGTGTCCTGGAAGGACAACCCGATTGAGGTGGAGCTGCCCAATTCCGTGGTTCTGGAAGTCACCGAAACCGATCCCGGTGTGAAAGGTGATACAGCCACCGGTGGCACCAAGCCAGCCATCGTTGAGACTGGCGCTCAAGTGATGGTGCCCTTGTTCATCTCCATTGGCGAGAAGATCAAGATCGACACCCGCTCTGACAGCTATCTGGGCCGGGAGTCCTGAGGATCATGCAAATGGACCAACAGGCCCTGCGCGAGCTGCTCGAATTTCTGTCCAGCAGTGATATTCAAGAGCTCAAGCTCGAAGGTGATGACTTCCGTTTGGAAGTCAGGCGCAACATGCCGGCCCCCCAGGCGGTGATGCTGCCTGCTCAGGCTGCGCCGATCGCTGCTGAGGTTCCTGCTGCAGCTCCTGCGGCGGCTGCACCGCCACCGCCAGCCGCTGCAGCCAGCCGTGGCGATTTGGTGGAGGTCAAAGCACCGATGGTGGGCACCTTCTACCGGGCCCCTGCACCGGGTGAAGCTCCCTTTGTGGAAGTGGGCTCGAAGATCAGCAATGGCCAAGCCGTTTGCATCTTGGAGGCAATGAAGCTGATGAACGAGCTGGAGGCTGAGATCTCTGGCGAGGTGGTGGAAATCCTTGTGGAAAACGGCACCCCTGTTGAGTACAACCAGGTGCTGATGTTGGTGCGCCCCAGCTAGCCCAGCTCCACTGCCGTATCAATGGCGGCCAGCATGCTGGCGCCACGGGCGCTGCCTTGGCCGGCCCGATCAAAGCCTGTGCCGTGATCCGGTGAGGTGCGCAGGAATGGCAGCCCCAGCGTTGTGTTCACGGCTTGATCAAAGGCCAGCACTTTGACCGGGATCAGGCCCTGGTCGTGGTACAGCGCCAAGTAACCATCACATCCCTCCTCCAAGTACTTGGAGTCATTCCAGGCTTGGGCTGCACCGAGCCAGCAGGTGTCCGGTGGCACCGGGCCTTCCAGCTGAAGGTTGCTCTGGCGTTGTTGAAATTGCTCCAAGCAAGCGCTGATCCAGCGTTGCTCTTCGGTTCCCAGTTGGCCGTCTTCCCCGGCATGGGGATTGAGTCCGGCCACCCTGAGGCGCGGTCGCTGGCTGAAGCGCCGGCAAAAGTTCTCGAGCTGGTTGAGGCGTCGCTCCAGGCGTTCTGGCGTGAGTGCGGTGGGAACGCTGCTGAGTGGAATGTGGGTGGTGGCGAGCAGGGTGTTGAAACGCCAGCCGCTTTGCGGTGAGCGGGCGGTGAACAACATCGCTGCGTCGTCACAGCCACAGAGTTCAGCGAGGCGCTCGGTTTGCCCGGGGTAGTGGAAGCCAGCCTGGTGCCAGGCCGTTTTGGCGATCGGAGCGGTGACCAAGGCCTGAGCGCGACCATCCAGCACGGCCTCCGTTGCCCGGGTGAGCCAGGCGAATGAGGCGGCACCGGCTGCTGCGCTGATGTTCCCCGGCCGGATGGCTTCTGTCAGCGGCTCATCAATGATCTCGAGCAGGCTTGGATCCGCCAGAGGTTCCTGGCAGCGGGGCAGGAGTTGTTCGTAGCTGGCTTGCAGCCACTTGCGGCAACCCACCAACAGCGGATTGAGGTTTGGCCGGTGGGCCAAAGCCTTCAGGACCACCTCGGCTCCAATGCCAGCCGGGTCGCCAAGAGCAATGGCCAGGCGCGTCAAGCCTCAGGCAGCAGCAGCTTCCACCACTACATCAGGCATGGCTTCGAACTGGCCCAGCAGCTGGCGAAACACGCCATGGCAGCGGCAATCCGGGCTGCTGCTGATGGAGTCGTTACTGATCACACACTGCAGTTCCCGCTGCCCATCGGGGTTGGTGTGTTGATCGAGCAGCACCACGGCTCGATCGCGCAATCGTTTGACCGGTTGGCTATCCACCAGGCTGATGGACTCACCAATGGCTGAACGGACCTTGAAACCCTGGCTTTGAAGTGCTTCGGTAGCGATCGGCAGCAGATCCATATCTGGACGCTGGGTTCGGCTGAAGCACTCAAATCGGGCCATGGGCTCAACCAATTTGCGAAAGATTCAAGGCAGCCCCTGTTAAGGGTGCACTAAAGGATTGTTCGCTTTTTCACCTGGTTCCACTGTTCGTCACAAACCATGTTGCGTTTGCTGCTGCTGGCCCTGCTGCTTTTAGGCCTTGGAACCGGGTTGCAGCGTGGTTGGCTTGAGGTGCGTTGGGATCGGCTGGGTCAGGATTTGGAGACGTACGTCAATCGAGAGCCTCAGCCCTGAGGCAGGCCTGGAGTCCCTCGCGGTAGCTGGGGAACAGCAGTGCATAGCCCAATTCCTTGGTGAGCCGGCGGTTGCTCACGCGGCGGTTGTCGCGCCAGAAACTCAAGGCCATCGGGCTCATGCTGTCTTGAACGGCTTCAAACCAGTGCAGTTGCGGTAGCGGGCAGCCCAGTAGGTGGGCCGCGTAGCCCAGCAGTTCACTGCTGGGGGCTGGGCGGTTGTCGCAGACGTTGACGATGCTGGGCCGCTTGGCGGCGGGCAGCCGTAGGCAGTGCAGCAGGGCGCCAACGATGTCGTCCACATGCACGCGGCAGAACACCTGCCCGGGTTTGTGCACATGGCGGGCGTCTCCCCGCTGCAGTGTCACCAAGCTGTTGCGCCCGGGTCCATAAATCCCGGGCAGGCGGAACACCTGCACCGGCCAACCACTGGTGAGCCAATCCTGTTCGCACTGCAGACGCGCCTGGCTGCGGGGCAGCAGATCCGCCGTTGGGGAGGTGGATTCATCCACCCATTGGCCGTGTTGGTCGCCGTACACGCCAGTGGTGGAGAGGTAGCCCGCCCATTGCAACTGCAGCCCATCCAGCAGTGGTTTGAGGCTGCTCAGGCAAGGGTCCTGCCCTTGGCGATCAGGAGGCGCTGTGACCAGCAGATGACTGACTCCTTGGAGCTCCGCTGCAGTGGGCAGTAGGCCCGTGCTGCTATCAAACGGCAACTCTCCAGCAGCACTAGGAGTCCGGCGGTGGGTCACCACCACATCGGCGCCCAGTTGGCGAAGGCATTCAGCAAAGCGCTGGCCGGTGTAACCGCCGCCAACCACCAGCAGACGCTCGCCAGGGCCCAGTGGGTTGACAGCTCCTGCAGAAGTGAGTACACCTGTATCACTCACTAATACACCTGTTCCATGGCCTGCTCCACCATCATCCCTGCTGCTCAGCCCAGGCGTGCTTGGTTAAGCCCCGT
>JAAXIH010000110.1:0-1820 GCA_012270465.1 Synechococcus sp. | reverse complement strand
CCTGCTCCACCATCATCCCTGCTGCTCAGCCCAGGCGTGCTTGGTTAAGCCCCGTGGTGCTGGCTGCAGCCATTGCAGCGGCTGGTTTGTTGCTGCCCGAAGAGCCCCAGCTGCAGGCTGAGTTGTGCCAGCGCACCAGCAGCGTGAAGGCTTGTCAGGTTTGGTGAGCCTTAAGCGGCTTGGTAGTTGGCTTGGCCGCGAATCGGCACCACACCATTGCCGCTGGACTCCTGAGGGCTGGATGACTCGCTGGGCGTAGCCCACTGCAGCAGACGAACGGCCAGCCTTAAATCACCGTCGAGCCAGGCGCGAATGGCCATGGCACGGCGAGGATCGTAAAAGCGTTGACGGCGATACCACTGGAAGGCATCGGAGTCGCTCTTGTGCCCGTTGCAGGACAGGCAAGACGGAACACAGTTCTCAGTCACGCTGAGGCCGCCGCGGCTGCGGGGCCAAACATGATCAATGGATTCCGATGGCTTACCGCAGTAGATGCAGGTATGGCCGGTGTACTCGTGGAGAGATTGACGCCACCGTCGGACGCGGAGCTTGGGACAGAGTTCCTCGAGGAACACCGCATCGCTCTGATGCATCCGAATCTCCCGGATTTGGCCCAAGTCTGCGGATGATTGATCGGCTGTCAATGTGCTGCAGATTGCACTTCGGCCAGCGGGTTAGGCGCTCTTGTTTTCCGGCTGAAGCGGCTTAAATTTATGAATGGCCAAGCAGATTGTGAGCAACGGGCTTTCTCTCACAACTGCTGGCGACGTCTTATTTCGTTGCCCGCCAGATCCCGTTAGCCAAGCCCAGATTCGGCGGATCAGGCCGCGCGGCCGCTGGCAGCAACGGCAAGGTGGATGGGTTTTCCCTTTTGAGGCTGCTTGGCAATTAACGCAGCAGTTTGGTGAGCGTTTTCCCATTGATCCGGCCCTGCAGCAGTGGCTCGATCAGGTGCGCTGCCCCTTGCCGCCGTTGCCAGCTCACCGTGAGCTGATTGCCGCGGCTGATTTGAAGCAGCCTCTGTCCGATGGCCGCCAGTTGCTGGCCCATCAACGGGCCGGCGTGCGTTGGTTGCTGGCACGCCGCGGGGCTGTGTTGGCCGACGAGATGGGTTTGGGCAAAACCCTCACGGCTTTGGCTGCCGCCCGCGCTCTGCTGCGCTGCAGTGCCACCCGTTTGCTGGTGGTGGCTCCTGTGGGGCTTCATGACCATTGGCGCCGCGAGGCGCTGGCGATGCAGCTCAGCCCCGAATTGCTGAGCTGGGCCCGCTTGCCCCACGAGCCTCCCGATGGGGGTTGTGTGTTGGTGGTGGATGAGGCCCATTTCGCCCAGAACATTCAGGCCAAGCGCACCCAGGCGCTGTTGCGTTTGGCGCGGCATCCACGCATGCGGGCGGTTTGGTTGTTGACGGGTACGCCTTTGAAAAACGGGCGGCCGGTGCAACTCCTGCCCTTATTGATGGCCATTGGCCATCCCTTGGCCCGCGATCGGCAGGCCTACGAAACCCTGTTTTGCAATGGCCATTGGCGTCAAAGCGGCCCGCGCATGGTGTGGGACTGCCAGGGGGCGAGTCGCCTTGATGAGCTCCAGCGTTTGCTGCGGCCGCAGCTCCTGCATCGCCGCAAACGCGATTGCTTGGATTTGCCACCGAAGTTGCGCCGCTTTCATGAGGTGGTGCTCAAGCCTGTGGCACAACATCAGTTCGATCGGGCCCTGCAGCAGCGTTTGGAGGCTTACCGGAAGCGAGCAGCAGCTGGTTTGGTGCGATCCGACGCGGAGCGTTTGGCCCTGTTAACCGCGCTGCGGCAACTGGGGGCGTG
>JAAXIH010000044.1 GCA_012270465.1 Synechococcus sp. | reverse complement strand
CTTGATCAGTTGCTGAACCACTTGATGGCTCAAGCCTGAAGCTGGCAGCAATCGCGCAGCCCCAAGGCCTGACGGATCTCGCCCAAGTGCTCACCCAGGCGGAGGAAATCGTGGGGCGTGAATTGCATCAACGGCAAGGTGCGCTGACCGAGCCAAACGCCACGCCAGAACTGCCAAAGATCACGGCGGCTGTGGCGATAAACAGGCGGATAAAAGTGATGGGACACCAGGGCCAGCAAACGCTGATGCCAGCGGCGGCAGCGCCGGTCGTTGCCCATGGAAAAACCCACCACGAAGGCCTCATCGGCCGTGGAATAGCCGCGGTTCAACAGGATGTGCAGGCAGTCGTGCAGGTCCAGACAGGCGGCACCCGGCAGGGCCACAGGGCTATCGGGATCCTCAAACAACCAGAGCGACAGCGGCAGCTTCGACTCTTCATCGAGGCCGTTGCTGACGCGCTCAAAGAGCTCCAAAAACGACTGGTTGTCATCGAATGGCGGACCGATGCCCACAGCGGAAGCAAACGCAAGGAGGCTGCACGGTCTCATTTGGACCCACGCGTCTGATGTTGCAACCGCGACCATTGCGCTGTTTTTGGTGTTGCTCGTAACAAACCCGAAAACTGCCAACTAGGCGGGTCCTGGCTCGGTAGCAAGCGTGACCTTGAGGGGGGTTCGCCAAACGGAACAATCCAGGCAATACCCCCTGCACCGTTTTGTTTGAGAGCTACGCCGCCGCCAGCGGTTTTGACGAATACCTGCACCAACCCCGGGCTTCGGGCTCCTCACTCGGTGAATTAATGGCCCGGCTCAGCGCCATCGGGCTGGAGCAGCTCAACCAGGACCACCGCGGCGCCGAACAACTCCTTAAGCGCCTGGGCGCCACCTTTCGCCTCTACAACAACGACAGCCAAGCCAGTGAACGGATCCTGCCGTTTGATCCGCTGCCGCGGCTGATTGATCAACAGGACTGGCAGCGCCTCGATCAAGG
Organism: Synechococcus sp.; assembly: GCA_012270465.1. Lineage (GTDB taxonomy): Bacteria > Cyanobacteriota > Cyanobacteriia > PCC-6307 > Cyanobiaceae > RCC307. The sequence continues at coordinate 35,108 of JAAXIH010000044.1, read as the reverse complement.
GCTGAAGCAACGCCTTGAAGCCATTGATTGCTTCCTCGCCGACATCTACGGCAAACGGCAGATCCTGGCCGATGGAGTGATCCCGCTGGAGGCGATCGAATCCAGCCTCGGGTGGCGACCACAAATGCAAGGGCTGGAACCTCCCCAACAGCGCTGGTGCCACATCTCAGGGCTGGATCTGATCCGTGATGGTGAAGGCACCTGGCGGGTGCTGGAAGACAACCTGCGTTGCCCCTCCGGCGTGGCCTACTTCCTGGAAAACAGGCGGGTCATGAAACAGCTGTTTGGTGATCTGTTCCAACGGCAGCGGGTGGCCCCCATCGATGACTACCCCTCCCAGTTGCTGCGCATGCTCAAGGGCCTTGCACCCTGGAGCCCGGAACCGTATGTGGTGATCCTCACGCCCGGGGTTCACAACAGCGCCTACTTCGAGCACAGCTACCTGGCCCGCCTGATGGGGGTTCAGCTGGTGGAAGGCAGCGATCTCACCTGTGAAGGCGGCAAGGTTTGGCTGCGAAGCACATCAGGACTGAGCCGCGTTGATGTGATCTACCGCCGCATCGACGACGACTTCCTGGATCCCCAATGCTTCCGCCCTGATTCCATGCTGGGTGTTCCAGGGCTGATGGAGTGTTACGCCGCAGGCCAAGTGGCCATTGCCAATGCCCCTGGCACCGGCGTGGCCGACGACAAATTGATCTACACCTACATCCCCGAGATCATTCGCTACTACCTCGGCGAAGACACGATCATTCCCAACGTCGAGACCTACCGCTGCTCTGACCCCTCAGATCGCGCCTTTGTGCTCGATAACTTGGAGCAACTGGTGGTGAAGGCGGTGTCGGAAGCCGGTGGCTACGGCATGTTGATCGGCCCAGCCTCCAACGCAGAGGAGCGGGCCCAGTTCCGCGAACAGATCCTCGGCAATCCCCGCAATTTCATTGCGCAGCCAACGCTGCAACTCTCCACCGTGCCGGCCCTCAGCGAAGGGGAGCTCTATCCCTGCCATGTGGACCTGCGCCCCTATGTGCTGCGCGGGCAATCCACTTGGGTGACCCCAGGCGGGCTGACGCGTGTGGCCCTCAAACGCGATTCCTTGGTGGTGAACTCATCCCAAGGCGGCGGCAGCAAAGACACCTGGGTGGTTCCATGCTCTGCCGTGTAGCCGACAGCCTTTACTGGATTTTCCGCTACATCGAGCGCGCCGAAAATCTGGTGCGTTTTCTCGAAGTGGGCTGGAGCGTCTCGCTCGACAACCCCTCTGGCAATCCCAGTCAGTGGACCTCGCTGATTGATGCCTGCGCCGACCGGCGTCTGTTTGAAAAGCTGCATCCAACAGCCAGCCCGGCCGATGTGATCACCTTCATCACACGGCAACCGGAGAACCCCAATGCAATCAGCAACTGCATTGCGATTGCCCGCGAAAACGCGCGCCAAATCCGCGACACCCTGCCGACGGATCTGTTTGAAGAGCTCAATGCGCTGCACCTGCTGCTGCAGGACGACCCGCTGTTCTGGCATCAACGCCTCCCCGAGCAACTACAACAGATCCGGCGCAGCTGCCAAACCCTCTATGGCCTGCAGAACAGCACAATGCAGCGGGACCAGAGCTGGCTATTTGCCAACCTCGGCTGCCTGATGGAACGGGCCGACAAAACGGCCCGCATGCTGGATGTGAAGTACTTCCTGCTGCTCCCAAGCCCGGAAGACGTGGGCGGTCCGCTCGATGAATTGCAATGGATCGCTCTGCTGCGCTCACTCAGCGGCTATCAGATGTTTCGGCGCAAGCAGTCGCTGGAGATCACACCAGCGCGCGTGGCTGGATTTTTGCTGCTCAACCGCCAATTCCCCCGCTCGGTGAGTTACTGCATTGAGGAAATCATCAGCACGGTGGATCGCATCGAACGCAGCACCGCCAACCCAGTTCAAGGGGACTTGCGCCAGGCCCTCGAAGCGTTGCGAATCACCTGGACGACGATGCCGATAGAAGACCTGATCAACACAGGCCTGCATCAAGGCATCGATCATCTGCAAAGCCAGCTCAATGCCGTGCATAGCCAGTTGCAGCAGACCTACTTCACCACCTCGCCATGCACGTAAGGATCCGGCATCAACTGAGTTATTCCTACGAGCATCCGGTGCAGTTGGGACCCCATCGGATCTGCCTGCAACCGCGGCCGTTGGGCTTCCAGGCACTGCGTAGCCACAGCCTGCGCTTCAACCCCGAGCCGTGCCATCGCTTTTCACTGTTATGCGCCAGTGGCGATCAAATCGAAAAGGTGCGCTTCGTTGGCAACACCGACCGGCTCGATGTGATTGCTGAATCCGAGGTGATCACGACAGAGCCGCCGCTGCTGCATCTCTGCCTGGAGGACCAACCACCCCAACTGCCCTACCCGATTGGTGAACTCAACAGCGACCTGAACTGCCATCTACAGGGTTGGCTGCCCAATGGCCAGCATGATCCCCTCGCCATTGCCCTGGCCCAAGAAGCTTTGATCGGCAGCGACAACCACTGCCTGCGCTTTCTGCAGCAGCTGATCGAGATCATCCAAGAGCGGGTCAGCTACACCCAGCGCAACCACGGGCCGGCCTGGTCGGCTGGACGCACCCTGCGTGAACGGGTCGGCTCCTGCCGTGATCTGGCGGTGGTGATGATCGAATGCTGCCGCTGCATCGGCCTGCCGGCCCGCTTCGTTAGCGGTTATCACCTCGCCATTCCCAAGCCAGATCGCTACGACCTGCACGCTTGGGCTGAGGTGTATCTGCCTGGTGCTGGTTGGCGCGGCTTTGATCCCAGCGGCCAAGGGGCGATCGATGAGCGTTATGTGCCGCTGGTGAGTTCCTCCAAGCCCGAGCTCACCGCAGCTATTTACGGCAGTTTCAGCGGGCCAGCCAACACACAGAGCGAGTTGACCTGGAGCATTGAAGCCACCGAGCTGGAGAGCTCACCAGCTGACGCCGTGGAGCTTGGGCAGCGGAGCTGAGTTGGCGGTGATGGCCTTCAACCGCGGGATACGGCCGCTGTTGTACACGCGAAATTCCCTTGCCACCGAGGCATCGGCCTCACGCACGGCCTGATTCATCACCACTGAGCCTTCCTCATCGGAAATCGAGCGATGAAAGGTTCCTGGTGGAATCCGCAGGATGTCGCCACCGGCCTCAAGCCGCACGATGTGGAACGGATAGTTCCAACGGAAGTTGATCAAATAGAAGGTACGTCCGCCCTGCACAGCCAGCAGGTTGTCCTCTTGGTGAGGATGCAAATAAAACTGCCAAGCACCAGTCTCTTTGTCGTCGGGGGGGCTCACCGCCGGGCCGGAATGCACCACCAAATCGCGGGCATTGGAATCGGCGATGGTGACGTCGAAAAACCGCACCGCCGGAGTATCACGGAAGCGCTGATACGGAATCAGCTCGAACATGGGCACAGGACCCATCAGATCACCCCGTCATTTCTTTCATTCAGACAAAAATGATTAGGGCGCGATGCAGGCATTGATACAACCCAAGCAACTTGTCATCGCCGATTCACCCAAGCTGCAGGTGAGGCATGCACCCGCGTGGGTGGATCCCGCCACCGCAACGCTGTGGTTGGAGCAGCTGCAGCAAGAAGTTCCCTGGAAGCAGGAATCGATTCAGCTCTACGGCAAACGCCATCCCTTGCCGCGCCTGACCTGCTGGATGGCCGATCCGGGCTGCGGGTATCGCTACTCCGGACTCGACAATGTGGTGGAGCCTTGGTCGCCAACAGCCCAACGGATCCGCGAGCAGCTCGTTGAACTCAGCGGCTGGCACTTCAATTCACTGCTGTTGAACCTCTACCGCGATGGTCGCGATGCCATGGGGTTCCATGCCGACGATGAACCGGAGCTGAACCCCGAAGCGCCCATCGCCTCGCTCTCACTCGGGATCAGCCGCACCTTTCGCTTCAAGCCCAAGAAGGGACATCAAGGCCGCGATTTCGATCTCGAGTTGGGCCATGGCGCCCTGTTGCTGATGGATCCACCCACGCAGCGGCATTGGCTGCATGGCTTGCCGAAACGCTTGCGGGTGAGCCAGTGCCGACTGAATCTCACCTTTCGGGTGGTGCAGCAAGCATGATGGAGTTGTGATCACACCTGTCATGGCCCGCCACAGCAGCCATCAGTCACCAGCGCGGCTCACGAGCCTGATCGCATCGCTGCGGCTTCGCTACGCCGAAGCGGATCACCGCGGCGATGCCCAAGCCAAGCAAGCCCTCTTTCAAGAAGCCGTTTATCTCGGTATCCAGCCGGAGCTGTTCACTCAGCCGCAGTGAAAGCGCTGCTGTTTCACACCCTCTGGGGTTGGCAGGCCGGCCTCGAAGCCGCCAGTAATTACGCAAAGCAATCCGGCTTTGATGGCCTCGAAGCCAACCTTGAACATCCCTGCATCAAGGGTTGGCGCCCCAAAGAAGTCCAAACCCTGCTGAACCAGCAGAACCAGCCACTCATCGTTGAGATCACCACCGGTGGTGGTTACACCCCCAGGCTCGAACTCAGCCCAGAGCACCACCTCGCCGAACTGGAAACCAAGCTGGAGCAGGCCTGTGAGCTTGCGCCGCTCCGCATCAACTTGATCACAGGCAGCGACTGCTGGCCGATGGCGCAGCAGCACCGCTTTCTTGAGCGCTGCTTGCAATTGCTCAGCCACACTCCGGTGCCGGTGAGTTTGGAAACGCACCGCAGCCGCAGCCTGTTCAATCCCTGGGCCATCGAAGACATCCTCAAGGCCCACCCCAGCTTGCGGCTCACCGCTGATGTGAGCCATTGGTGCGTAGTCGCCGAGCGCTTGATGAGCCCGGAGCTACACCCCATCCAGGCGATGGCCAGCCACGTGGATCACATTCATGCCCGGGTTGGCCATGAGCAAGGCGCTGGGGTTCCTCAGCCCTTTACCGCTGGCTGGCAGGAAGCTCTTGAGGCCCATGCCCAATGCTGGTCGCTCTTTGCTCAGCAACGTCTCCAATCAGGGCAACAGCTCACACTCACACCAGAGTTTGGGCCTGATGGCTACATGCCCGTTCACCCAGAGAGCGGAGAACCACTAGCCGATGTCACCACGATCAATCAGTTGATGGCGGACTGGCTGCGCAAAGGCTCCTGGCTGAGCTGAGCCTCAGCCAGCATGCGCTGATAAAGCTGCTGCCACTGCACGATCCGCTGCTCGAGTTGATGCACAGGTCCTGGCACCCAATCGGCCCGATAGCCGAGCTGCACCGATTCGACCAACCGCCGGTCCTCCTGCAAAAACTCCAGCAACTGCTGCTTCCAGATCTCAACATCCAAGGGGTGGTCGGAACTGGCAAACAAACGCAGCTGCAGCTCACACGAACTCAGCTCCAGGGGCAAAAACTCGAGCAGGGCCATCCGCCCATCAGGCCACAGCAAAACATGGGTCCACGGGGGCAAACCAAAGGTGAAAAACGATCCGCCTTCGGGATAGGGAGTGACCAAGGCGTTGGCCATCTCAGAAATTAGGTGGCGATAGTCCCGAACCGGGCCCTGCTCACGGTGCAGCGTCGTGGGGTGAGCAATGGCGACGTGATAGTCGTCAAGGGTGTTGTCGTGCGCCACTTTCCAATTGCACTGCAGGCGGAGGCGGCTGCTGGCCTGCTGCTGCAAGGGCGCCTGCCACTGCTCGCCAGCCTGCTCATGGATCAGCTGCAGCTGCTGGGCTAAGGGAATGGGCGAGTCAGCCAACGCCACCCAGATCAGTGGTCCGTCCTGCTGAACTGGCAACGCCTCAAGGGGCCAATCAGCCCGCCTCAGGGCAGCAACAAAACCGTCTTCCCTGGCGGCGGCTAACAGCTCGCCTTCAAGGTTGTAGGTCCAGCCGTGATAAGGGCAAATCAGCTTGCGGCAAGACAGAGCCGCGCCATCAGCGGGCATCAACTCAACGCCGCGGTGTGGGCAGCGGTTGCGAAAACAGCGCACCACACCATCCAGCTCACGGGTGAGCAGCAGCGATTCACCCAACAACGGCAGCGCTACGGCTTGGCCCGGCTGCAGTTGCGAAACAGCCGCCAGCGGATGCCACCACTGCTTGGCATAGCCATCGCGCTCCCACTGGGCGATGGCTGGATCTTGATACAGCCAGCCCGGGAGAAATGCCACCTCAGGCATCAGACCAGCGCGGGCTCCAATTGCCGCAACACCCCAGCCAAGGTGCGCCTCTTCTCCAGAAATGCCGCACTCAAGCGCAGTTGATTGAGATCACTCTTGTCGAGATCCACCTCCACCGTGCTGACAATCCGGCCGGGGTGAGGCGCCAACACATGCACCCGCTGGGCCAGCACCAAGGCCTCCTCCACATCGTGGGTGATCAACAACACAGTGAGGCCAGTGCGCTGCCAGAGCTGCAACAAGAAATCCTGCATGGCCTCGCGAATCTGCAAATCCAAGGCGCCAAAGGGCTCATCGAGCAGCAACACCTTGGGATTGGTGGCCAAGGTGCGGGCGATGGCGACCCGTTGTTGCATTCCGCCCGAGAGCTCACGGGGCAGCTTTCTGGCGGCATCCTGCAGACCCACCACCTCGAGGAAGTAGGCGGTCCGCTCCTTGATGTCGCGCTGCGGCAAGCCCTGCAGGCGCATGCCAAAGGCAACGTTCTCAGCCGCACTCAGCCACGGGTAGAGGCTGTATTTCTGAAAAACCATGCCGCGATCAGGGCCCGGACCCTGAACGGCTTGTCCATCCACCAGCACCTGCCCTGAACTGGGCTGCTCAAGACCCGCTATCAAGCGCAGGATTGTGCTCTTCCCTGAGCCTGAACTTCCCACCAACGAAAGAAACTCGCCAGAGCGCAGCGCAAAACTGATGTCGCGCAACACCTCTTTGCGGTGCTGGCCCGAACCAAAGGTTTTGCTGAGATGGCGAACCTGCAATTCCATCGCTTACAGGGCCCAGCGGCACGACAACCGCAACAACAACCGAAAGCCCATGTCGATGGCAAAGCCGATCAACCCCAGCACGATCAACTCGGCAAAGATCTGATCGGTGCGGAAGAAACGCTGCGCCAGCTGAATGCGTTTGCCCAAGCCCACCTCAGCGGCCACCAGTTCGGCCACAACCACCAAGTTCCAAGAGGTGGCGATGTTGATGCGCAGGGTGTCGATGATGCTGGGCAGGCTGTAGCGCGCCACCACCTGCACCAACACCTGGCGGCCGCGGCCACCAAGGGTGAGGGTGGTTTCAATGAGCTCTTTGGGAACGAACTTGACGGCATCCATCACCATCAAGACGTTGAAATAAACAGTGCCTAGAAAAATCAGCGCAATCTTGGGTTCTTCCCCGATGCCCAAATAGATGATGAGCAGGGGAATGAACGCAGCGGCTGGCATGTAGCGCAGCATCGCGATCAAGGGCTCACACAGGGCGCAGATCGCGGGATAGACGCCCATGCAGATGCCCAAGGGCACCGCCACAAGAGTGGCCAAGAAAAAGCCGGCAAACACCCGGCCAGTGCTGGCCACGATGTCCTGAAACAGGATCCCCTCCCGTGCCATCGAGGCGAGCGACTCCAGCACCGCTGCTGGAGACGGCAAAAATTTGCCGTCCACCAGTTCCAGGGCACTAATCACCGTCCAAAGCAACAGCGGGATCAGCAGGGACGACACCTGCAACCCGCTGCGCACCAAGGGCGATGGAGTGGCTCCAATCGACAGCAAAGGCAGGGGCTTAACGCCCCCGCCATCCGTTGCTGACGCCGCCATCAAGACGCCGCGATGGTCTTGATGAAGGAGGGATCAAACAGGTTGCTCATATCCGGCTTTTCCGGAATGAAGCCGACTGAGACCATGAAGTCAGCCATCTTCTGGGCGGCATAGGGCATGAACTGCATCCCCTGACCATCACTAAACGCCTCAACGTTTTGCTCCACCGTGAAGAAGGTGGTGCCGGCCTTGTACTGCTCGTATTCGGCAGTGGGGATGCCAGCACGCTTGGCCATGATCTGCTCCGATTTTTCGGGATTGGCAGCCATGAACTCGCGCACATCCCACCAGGTATCAACGATCTTCTGAACATCCTCAGGACGTTCTTTGATCAGATCACCGCTGACGGCCAACAAATCAGGGATGGCACCGGGGTATTCCTTGGAGCTGGCGATGACATGGGCACCCTCACGCTGCATGGCGGTGCCGGTGTAAGGAGGGAATGCGCCAACAGCATCCACCTGACCAGCAGCAAAGGCGGTTGCAGCCTGGTCGGTCGGCATGCCCTTGATGATCACGTCATCACGGCTAAGGCCCACATCGCGCAGGGCCAGGCTCAGCAGGAAATCATCAACAACACCTTCTTCAACCGCGACCGTTTTTCCTTTCAGATCACTGATGGTCTCAATATCCTCATCAGCAATGATTTGATCATTGCCAGCTGAATTGTCATTCACCAGCACAACAACTTGACCACCATTCTCACCAGGCAAGAAAGAGATGGTGTCATTCAGGGTTTGGGAGTTGCCATCGATTTTGCCTGCGGCAAATGTTTCCATCGACTGCACATAACCGTCAAACCATTTCATCTCAACGTTGACGCCATTCTTTTCAAACAGCTTCTCTTCAACAGCGATGGCCCAAGGCCACCAGCCAGCCCAGTTGCTGTAACCCAAAACAATGGGCTCACCGCCAATGGATGTGGAAGGCTTGGAGCAGGCCACAGCCAGCACCACCGCCAAACTGGCGAATAAGAGATTTCGAAGTTGTTTGGTCATGACATTGGAGTAGGGACAACACGCAAGAACGCTGCTCAGGCCATGGCCAGAGCAGGTTGCAAGGTGTTTTGGCGAGCCGAACGCAGCCAGGCGTGCCACACATCAATCCCCTCACCACTGAGAGCAGACACCGGAATCACGCTGGCATTGGGATTGATGCTGTGGATGTTGCGGCGAATCTGCTCAAGCTCAACAGGCAGATACGGCAACAGATCAATCTTGGTGATAAGGACCACATCAGCCTGGCGAAACATCAGCGGGTACTTCAACGGCTTGTCTTCCCCTTCGGTGACGCTGAGCAGCGCCACTTTGTGATGTTCACCCACTTCAAATTCAGCAGGGCAAACCAAATTCCCCACGTTTTCAACCCAGAGCAGATCCAGCTGATTTGGGTTCAGCCGCTGACGCAACAACTTCAAGCCACCACTGACCATGGCGGCATCGAGATGACAGGAGCGCCCGGTGGTGATCGGCACCACCGGAATCCCCACAGCCTCCAAACGCTCCGCATCCAATTGGGTGGTCATGTCGCCCTCCAAGACGGCCATCGACCACTCCTGAGCCAACTGAGGCAACGAGCGCTCCAGCAACGCTGTTTTGCCCGCCCCAGGGCTACTCATCACATTGAGGGCCAGCACCTGCCAAGCCTCAAAGTGCTCACGGTTGTGCTCGGCTTGGTGCTGATTGGCCGCCAGCAAATTCATGCCGAGGCGATCTTCTAAAGGCAAATGCATGGCAAGAGACGGTGGAGGACTGTTTTGCCTTCAGACGCGCTGCAGCGAGAGAGCTTGTGACTCAACAGCGCTCTGAAGGGACGTGCGGTAGTCGATGCTGCGAATTCGCAATTCGCGGCCGCTGACGATCTCTTCCAGTGGGTGATCGCAGCAGGGAGAGCGGTAAGCGCCCTCAGGAGTTGGGCTGTAAGTGCCATTGCAGGCCAAGCAACGACCCACAAAGGGGATCTCTTCGATCTGCAGCTGGGCGCCATCGAGCCAGCTGCCAGCAACAGCGGCTTGAAAAGTGAAACGCAGCTGCTCCGGCTCAACGCAGGTGAAGCGGCCCACCTCCAAATGGATGGTGTCCACCATCGCCTGAGGTGATGCCTGCTCCTCGCGCCATTGCTGCAGAGCCAGGAGCAGGCACTTGGTCATGTCGACCTCATGCATGGGATCACCTCCAGGCCTGATCCACCTGCATGTTGCAAGTGGGATTGATCCAACTGGGCTTCTCTTTGCGGGGCAGCTGGCCGCTCACCACTAGGTGGGCCATGGTGTCGCAGATCACCCGAGTGGCCATCAGTGAGGTCATATCACTGATGTCATAAGGAGGCGACACCTCCACCAGCTCCAAGCCGCAGACCGGCACGTTGCGAACGATCAGCTCGAGCAACTTCAGGGCTTCGCGGGGCAACAACCCCCCCGGCTCTGGCCAACCGGTGCCAGGAACAAAGCCAGCATCGATGCAGTCGATATCAAAGGAGATGTAGACGCAATCGGTGCCATCGGTGGCCCGTTCAATCGCGTAACGGGCCGCAGCCTCCAGACCCATCTCCGTGATGTCGGTGACGGTAAGCACGTTGGTGCCGCGCTCACGGCAAACCTTCACCCCTTCGCGGGGCACTTGCCAGCCACCAATGCCCAGCTGCACCAGGTTCTGAGCCGGTGCGTTGGCCATGTTCGTGGCATGGAACCACGGACAGGTGTGCATCCGTTCGTCGAGATCGATCTCTTGGGTATCGACGTGGCGATCGAAGTGGATGATCCCCACCTTCTTGTCGCCGAGATGGCGGCAAACACCGCGGACTGTTGGAAACCCAATGGAGTGATCACCACCCAAGAGAATCGGAAAGGCTCCGCTGGCAAAGACATGGGCCACCCCCTTGGAGATCTGATCGAAGCTTTTCTCGTTATTGGCGGGAATAGTGAAGACATCACCCACATCACAGAGGGTGATTTGCTCGCGCAGATCCACACCCATCTCGTAGTTGTAAGGGGTGTAGAGCGCTGAAATTCTGCGAATTCCCTGGGGCCCAAAGCGCGTACCGGGGCGATAGGTGGTGCCGCAATCGTGGGGAATACCCACCACCGCCACATCAAACTCGCCGACGCGGTTCACGTCCTCGAGATAGGGCGCCTTCATGAAGGTGTTGATGCCCGCGTAATGGGGCAACTCACCGCGAGAAAAGGTGGAGATGTTGCGGTCCACGATGCTGTGGGCTGCTTCCAAGCCCAAGCGCTTGGCCTGATCCACCTCTTGCTGCCATCCGGTGAGGGGCAGGCGTTGCTCTTTCTCAAGGGCCGCCATCCCCTCACTGGGATGGCTGCGCTCGAAGCCCCCGGGGGAGCCACTTGTGGACGTCATTGCAGGGGAGTGCGAGTGAGTGCGGTCTCCCAGGCTTTTGTTCCACCGACGAACCGGAAAAGCTGGTTGGAAACGGTTGGCTCACTCACCCAAACGGGGTGGTGGGAGCGTTGGTTTCCACAAACCGCACATCAAATCTCCGGCCGCGATCGACCCCAATGCGGTAACAGGCGATACCTGTTTTTGAGTGTTTAAGCAGGGGCGTTTTGAGGGCTGCGCGGGATGGGCTGCGGCATCGTCACCGGGGCTGGCATGGGTGCGCATCCAGGGATCCGCTGCTCCACCACCTCACCGATCACAACGATGGCGGGGGCGCTGAAACCCTGCTCATCGGCGGCATCAGCAAGATCCTCCAGCGTGGCAATCAGATGCTTTTGGCCGTTCACGCTGCCCTGCTGAATGATGGCGGCAGGGGTGGTTCCCGCCAGACCGCCGGCCTGCAACTCCTCGCAGATCCGAGCCAGGTTGTGCAGGCCCATATAAATGACAAGGCCATCACTGCAAGCGGCTAACGCGCGCCAATCCACCGCTGGCCGGCCCTTATCGATTTCTTCGTGGCCGGTGACAAAGGTCACCGAGGACCCGGCCCGGCGATGGGTCACAGGAATCCCGACATAGGCCGGCGCCGCAATGCCGGAGGTGACCCCGGGAACCACCTCAACAGGCACACCGCGCTTGGCCAAATAAGCGGCTTCTTCACCACCACGGCCAAAAAGGAAAGGATCACCACCTTTCAGCCGCACCACACAACGGCAACGCCCAGCCAACTGCTGCAATAACGCATTGGTACTGGGTTGCGGCACGGAATGGTGACCGCGCCGTTTACCAACCGGATGAATCTCGCAGCCCTCAGGAACCAACTCCAGGAGCTCCAACGGAACTAAGGAGTCATGCACCAAGGCATCACAACGCTGCAGTAGACGATGGGCCCGCAACGTCAACAATTCGGGATCTCCCGGACCTGCTCCCACCAGATAAACGATGCCGGGCGTGTCAGTGGTCATGGCAAGTCCAACAACAGCTCGAAGAGAAATTGACGCGTGGCAGGGTGCTCGAGAAGAGCCAGACCACCCTCTTGCTGAGCACTGAGGTGGGCTGTCATGCGATTGGGCGCCAAAGCAAGCGGCAACACCCGATCAAGCTCTGCATCACAGGTGTCAGCACTCCGCAAAGGAAGTGCAAGCGCCTGGCTAAGAACGTGCAGATAGCGCTCAGCAATCCCCGGACGAAGGGGGTGATGAACAACCACTTGGCTTTCAGCATCGCATCCCAACTGGCGCAAATGCTGCAACCAAGGCTGCCAAGCGCCCAAAAACGGCAACGCCATCACCTGATGGCCAAGCCCGCGCAATCGCTGGCGAATCGCCGGCACATCAACGCGCACATGGCTGCCTGGCGTTAACAACAACGGCACCAACAACAGCCTCTGCCGCGGCGGTAATTCAAGGGGTTCAGCTGTTAGCGCCTGCACCCACACAGCAGCGCCACGGGCTTGAGCCAGCTCATGCAGCAACGATTGGAGCACAGCAGGAACAGCCCCACCGCCATGGCCATGCACCACCACCAACAGGGGCCAAGGACCAGCCGCAGCCAGGTCCTGTATCAACGGCCACCACTGGGGGGCCACCTGAGCTGATGAACTCCTGCTGCGTTGCGCCATCCCATCACCATGCCATCGCCACGAGCGCTGCCACGGTCACGACGCTCCAGCCGCGTCAGAGCAGCTGAACGACGGACCAGCTATTCCCGCCCCCCAGAGCGACGCCCTGAGCGTCGAGCTCACAACAGTGATTGGCAGAGCGAACTCGATGCCGATTTCGCTGCCATGTCCAAGGTGTGGCAAATGCTGCGCCATGGAGCTGTTCGCATGCTGGGAGAAATCGGCCGCCAGTACTGAGCGAAGTTTCGTAGCAACGGTTACTTCCTCCGGCCCACTCGATCCATTAAGTACTCACAACATCAAGCCGTGCCTTTCATTCTGAAGCGGCCTGAGAGTTGAACTCCAACACTCACATTTCGCTTCAGAACTATGGTGGCAACACCGAGTAAGCCCCTGCCAAGTTGGCTAGAGGGTAAGAAACTCAACAAAATCGAGCAGAACAAAGCCAACAAAGATGGCTTGCTCGTTGGTAGTGAAATCGAAGAATTCGCCCGTGTGGGCTGGGAGAACGTCGACGAAACCGATCTTCAGTTGCGGCTGAAGTGGTACGGCATGTTCTGGCGCCCCAAAACTCCGGGGCTGTTCATGCTGCGCCTGAGGGTTCCCAATGGGGTCCTCAATGCTGAGCAGTTGCGGGCCATCGGCAGCATCGTTGCTCGTTATGGCGATAGCGGCAGTGCCGACATCACCACCCGCCAGAACATTCAATTGCGTGGTGTTCTGCTGGAAGACCTGCCTGACATCCTTTCGCGCTTGAAGGCTGTTGGCCTCAACACGATCCAATCGGCCTTTGATAACCCCCGCAACGTCACGGGCAACCCGATCGCTGGCATCGATCCTGAAGAAATCATCGATACGCGCCCTTACACCCTGGAGTTGCAGAACTTCCTGACCAGCAATGGTGAAGGCAACCCTGAGTTCTCGAATCTGCCGCGGAAGTGGAATACAGCTGTTGCCGGTTCACGCGACAACTTCCTGCTGCACAACGACATCGTCTTCCACCCGGTGGAACGCGATGGCGTGATGGGTTTTGGCGTCTGGATTGGCGGAATTCTTTCCTCACAGATGAACGCCTATGCCATCCCCCTCAATGCCTGGGTGAAGCCTGATGAGATCTGCCGGATGACGGCAGCGGTCCTAACCCTGTGGCGCGACAACGGCGAACGGGACAAGCGCCCCAAAGGCCGGTTCCGTTTGTACCTGGATTCCGTTGGCCTGGAAGCGTTCCGCGAGCTCGTCGCCGAGCGCTTTGGCCCACTCACACCCGACCCCGGCTCGGTGTTTGATGCAACGCCGCGCTCCCACTACGGCATCCATCCGCAAAAACAACCGGAGCTCAACTACGCCGGGCTGCATGTTCCTGTTGGCCGGCTCAAGGCCGAAGACTTCCAAGATCTGGCCTCCCTTTCAGAGGGTTATGGCAGCGGGGATGTGCGCCTGACTGAAGATCAAAACGTGATCATCACCGGCATTCCCAGCAGCCAGCTCGATCGCTTCAAGAGCGAGCCACTGCTGCAGAAATTCCCGCTCGAGCCCAGCCACCTGGCGGCAGGCACGGTGAGCTGCACCGGCAATACCTATTGCAGCTTTGCCTTAACCAACACCAAAGACCAAGCCCTGGCAGCAGCCGCTGAGCTGGATCAAGAGCTGCACCTGCCTGAGGAGATCAAGATCCACTGGACCGGCTGCCCCAACACCTGCGGCCAGGCCTACATGGGCGCCATTGGCCTCACTGGCACCAAAACCCGCGGTGAATCGGGGATGGTTGAGGGCTACGACATCACCATCGGCGGCTCCCAAGGGGCCAACCCGAAAGTCGGTGAATTGCATCGCAAAGGTGTGCCCGCCACCGAAGTGCGCTCAGCACTCAAGGAAATCCTGATTGAACAATTCGGAGCCAAACCCAAGGCTGCTTGATCGGATCGAAATCAGTGGCGGCGCTGATCTTTTGAAGCCCCGCTGAGTTTTGATCACCCGCCCACCTCAACCTCACTCACCATGGCTCAAAAAGCTGATTTCTTCAGTCGTTTGGTCAACTGGTTCAGCACCAGTGGCAAAGACAAACCCGCCATCAACAAACCAGAAGGGAGCAAGGATGCCTTCTCCAAGCTCATGAACAGCATCAGCGGCTGATTAGAGAGCCACGACTAAACAACTGACTTCAACACCATGAGCGTTACAGCCTCACAAATGGACTACGTCCTACCCAATGAGCTCGTCGACGGCATGATTGCCGCCGGCGGCAAAAAATCAACGGTCAGCGTCAAGAACCTGCTGATCCGCGGCTTTTACTCCGGGGCCATCCTTGGCCTGGCGGTGATCCTGGCCCTCACCGTGGGCATCACCGTTAAAGCCCCCTTCGTGGGCTCGCTGCTGTTCCCCTTCGGCTTCGCCAGCATCGTGCTGTTTGGCATGGAGCTGGTGACCGGCAACTTCGCCCTGCTGCCGATGGCCACCTGGGCCGGCAAGAGCAGCTGGGGTGCCACCTTCCGCAACTGGATCTGGGTGTGGATCGGCAACTGGATCGGCACCGCCGTTGTGGCTGTGATCATGGCCATCAGCCTCACCAGCGGCACCATGGATGGCGCTGCTGACAACGTCGGCCCGCCGATCTGGGATGCCGTGGCCCAGAAGATCATGGCCCTCAATCAAATCACCGTTGAGAAGAAGTACGAGGCCCTGGGAAGCATGGGATTCTTCCTCGCCTTCCTGCGCGGACTCGTGGCCAACTGGTTGGTTTGCCTGGGCGTGACCATGGCTCTGGTGAGCAAGAGCGTTCCCGGCAAGATCCTGGCCTGCTGGCTTCCGATCACCGCCTTCCAATCGATGGGCATGGAGCACATCGTTGTGAACCAGTTCCTGCACACCGCCGGCCCGATTCTCGGCTCAGGCGTGCCTTTCACCAAGGTGATTTTCTGGAACTTCCTGCCTGTCACCCTCGGCAACATCGTGGGCGGCATGGTGTTCATCGGGATGCTCTTCTACAGCACCCACCGCACCAAGCTGGACAACGTTCTACCTCGTGAAAAAGACGAGAAGCTCGAGCGCGAGCTGGCTGCTGAACTCGGCGCCCGCTGATCAATGCTCACTGTTGTCGCCCCTACTGAGCAGTTGACGCCTGACCAGGAACTGGAACTGTCCAAGCGTCTTGCTCAGTGGAGGCGCCAACCACTCAGCCCTGAGGAACTGGCAGCCCTGCTGCCCAGGGTTTCTGACCCTGCTCTTGCGCTCGCGATCGGCGAGCGCTTGGGCATGGCAGGGCCTCAAGCTTTCGAGCTGATCGGGCCCCTCTGCCAACAACTGGGACTCCGATCAGCGCTCATTCGAGCCCTCAGCATTTGCCATCACCCCGACGCCAAGCAGCAGCTGCTGCAATGGCTGCCGCAAGCGGGTGAGTTAGAGCCGGAGGTGCTGCGCGCCCTGGGGTGCTGGGGCAATGGGATTGATCTTTCGATCATCACCAACGCCTTAGACGCGCCAGGCCAGCAGCACCGCCTGGCTGGAATCGAGTTGCTGACATTCCGCTGCCGCAGGATCTCCACCGAGCAACTGCTGAGCTTGTGCGAACCCCTGCTCAACGATCTACGAGCCGAAGTTGTGATCGCCACCTTGCGGCTGCTGCAAAGGCGCGATGAACCTGAAATCCTGAAACGGATCGCTGCCTGCGCCACGGTGGATGCCCTGCCTGGCGTAGCTGAGATGGCGATCCAAGCCCTGGGCTGCATTCAAAGCGAGTCCAGCCGCCAATTGCTGGAGCAGTTGGCTCGAGACTTACAACAAACACGCCTTGAAGAAGCTTTGCAACGCCAACTCAAAGCCCAATAAAAAAGCGGCCAATCATGGCCGCTTACTTTGTTATCTAAGCTGAGATAATCACCACTTTTTGTAAGGCAGGAACTTGCCGCACATGGTGACCTTGACACGGTCACCAGCAGGATCTTCCACCTTGTCGATGTTGAGGGTGAAATCAATGGCGCTCATGATGCCATCACCAAACTTTTCTTGGATCACATCTTTCATCGGCATGCCATAGACCTGCATGATCTCGTAGAAGCGATAGATCAGCGGATCTGTTGGGATCACCGGCTCCAAGGAGCCTTTGGTGGGATAGCTCTGCAGCGCTTCGGTGATCGCCGGATCAAGATTCAAGGCTTCAGCCAGCTGCTGAGCTTCAGCAGCTGAGGCTGTGGATTGGCCATAAAAGAGAGAGGCCACCCAAACCTCATCGCGGCCCAGCAGCGAACCAAGCTCAGTAAATGTGAGTCCTTTCGCTTTTTTGGCAGCTAAGAGTGTGGCCGTGACAGTGTCCGCTGATGGCGCCGCCAGGCTTGGCGTCAGCGATGGGGTCAACGTCATAACGGAAAGGGCAAATTAGATGTTTTAAGAGAAAAAGCGTTCTAAAAAGTTGCCGCTTTTCAGCCATCAATCTCGGGCAATTCATTGATCCCAACAGCAACGCTTGCTACCCAGCAAAGAAGCGATTGGTAGCGGTTGATACTCAATAGGGGCCCCTCGGCTCTCCAGGATCGCTTCAGCGCGGAGGAGCAGTCATGGCCGCAGAGCCAAGCTCGCCGGTCAGTGGGCGGGAGACGTTTAAGACCTACCTGCGCAAAGTTGGCAGCGGTGAGCACACCAGCAAAGGGCTCAGCCGCGAAGAAGCTCGGCATGCCCTCGAGCTGATCCTCGATGAAGAGGCCACACCAGCTCAAATCGGAGCCTTTTTAATCGCCCACCGCATCCGCCGGCCTGAGCCCCAAGAGCTCACCGGCATGCTCGATGTTTATCGGCAGCGCGGACCCAAGCTCAGCACCACCACCAAGGCGATCAGCTTTGGCATGCCATTCGATGGCCGCAGCCGCACAGCACCGATCTATCCCCTCACGGCTCTGGTCTTAGCGGCCGCAGGCCTGCCTGTTGTGCTGCAGGGTGCTGGGCGCATGCCTGTGAAATATGGCGTCAGCAGCGCAGAACTCTTCAGTGCCCTAGGGGTGAGCTGGACTTACCGCAGCTTGGAAGCGCTCCAGCAGTGCCTCGATGCCACCAACCTGGCTCTGGTGCATCAACCCGACCACTTTCCAGCCGCTGAAAGCCTGATTCCTTACCGGGAAGATCTCGGCAAACGGCCGCCTGTTGCCAGCCTTGAACTGCTGTGGACCGCCCACCAGGGTGAGCATCTGCTGGTGAGCGGTTTTGTTCATCCCCCAACCGAAGCCAGGGCCTGGGAAGCACTCAAACTCGCCGATGAACCCGATGTGCTGACCGTCAAAGGCTTAGAAGGCAGCACCGATCTACCGATCAGCAGGGCCTGCGTCACCGCCCGCTGCAGCAACAACGAGCAGCAGCGCCAAATCCTTCACCCCCGTGACCATGGCTGTTACGGCCATGACCAACTGTGGGAAGGGCTTGAGGTCTGGAGCGATCAGGCCAGAGCCGCTCTGGGCGGGCAGGGGGAACTGGCCACCGCCTTGCGCTGGAATGCCGGCACCTATCTCTGGCAGGCGGGCCGTGAAGACAGCCTGGAGCAAGGGCTTGAGCACGCCAGAGAATTGCTGAACTCAGGCCAAGCCCTCAACCACTTGGGCGCCGTGCAGGCTGCTTTGGCTCAGGGCTGAGCCAGGGGCTGCCACAGGCTGGCGGCATGGGCTGTTACCGGAGCCACCACCTGGGCTGGCGAAACAGCCACTGGATCAGCAGTTCTCATCAGCTGAACCGCCAAAGAACCAACCACAAAGGCTCCCAGAAAGCCAGCGGCGATGGTGATGGGATGACGGCCTGAACCGACCGACGCTGCACTTTGGACTGCCATCAAAATCAAATCTTGATGACTTCACTATGAAAAACGCTCTTCAGTTCACCCAAGAGTCGGTATAAATCGACACAAAAGCAGGCTCGGCCTGAACCATGCGTTGATCAACGGCAAACCAACCGTGGGAAGCTCCAAGCAGAAGACCCATGGCAATTGCCAAACGCATGATTGATGCTCCAACGAGGAGCTAAAACTGCCAGGAAACGGAGCACCAATAAGCCACAACCGACACCAAATTGCGATGAATCAAGCCAGCCACTGTTTTGCTTTTGAGCACGATTTCATCGGTAGCTGGCGCTGCATCCCACTCTGTGTTCGCCGCAAACTCGATCTCATCGGCCTCAAGCTGAAGTTGAACCACTGGTTGGCCCTAACTCAGGAGCAACGCCAACAACTTGTGGATTGGCCTGATGAGCGCCAGCAACTGAATGCACTGCGTGATCACCTGCGTGATTGCACCAGTTCAATGGCTGATGGGATGGCCAAAGACCTGCCTCCAGCTTGCGGTGAGCCGTGGCAAGAGCCCAATCGCATTCCTGCTGAGTTGATTGATGCGGCTCACAAGCAGGGAGTTGAGCTCAATGCCAATGCCTGGTCAGAGCTCGATGAACTGGAACGCTTTGCCCTCTGCAAGCTGGCCCGACCAGGCCACGATCACCACAACCTGCCAGCCGCCTTCAACGAAGTGCTGGGCTGAGCAAGCGCCGCAACGCCTGCAATCGATTGCCGGTCTGCTCCTGCGGACGAATCACCGACACCGCCGGCGCCACCACCACGGCTGTGGCCTTGAGCTCGGGCTGCTTGGACACCGGACAGGCCTCACCGTGCATCAAGGCATTGGCCTCACAGGCATGCTCCTGGGTGAATCCCCAGTGCATGGGCAAAAACACCGAACCTGGGCGGATGCGGTCGGTGATGGTGATGCGAGCTGTGAGCGTGCCGCGGCGCGAGGTGATCGCCGCAATACCATCGGCCTCAAGTGAAAAACGCTTGGCGTCATCGGGATGCACCTCAAGGCGAGGTTCGGCATGCATCGACTGAATGCGCTCAACCTTCGCGGTCCGCGTCATGGTGTGCCAATGGCCCAAATAGCGGCCCACCGTGAGCACCAAGGGATAGGCATCACAGGGTGGTTCGGCCAAACCCAGTGGCTGCTCAGCCATGAAGCGGGCCCGCCGCGACGGGGTGGCAAAACAGTGATCGCTGTACAGCCGCTTGGATTCTGTGGTGGGTTCACTGCCACTGGGGAACGGCCACTGCTGGGGTCCGTGCTGCGCCAGCACCGCATGGCTGAGACCAGAGACATCGCATAAACGACCAGCACTCAGGGCCGCAAATTCGGCATACACCTCAGCAGCGGAGTCGTAGCTGAACTGCTGCTCAAAGCCGAGCCGGCGACCGAGTTCTGCGAACACCTGCCAATCGGCGCGGCTCTCGCCATGGGGTTTGCGGAAGGCCGGGCAATAGGTGATGCGCCGCTCGGAATTGGTCATCGCTCCGGCTTTCTCGCTCCATTGCGCCGCTGGCAACAGCAGATGGGCGTAATGGGAGGTTTCGGTATCGGCGTAGGCATCACTGACCACCACCAAAGGACAGTTGCGCAGCGCCGCCTTGAGCCGGTCCAACTCCGGCATGCTCACCAAAGGATTGGTGGCCGCCACCCACCAGAGATCGAGCTCACCGCGCTCCATCGCCTCCACTTGCTCACCAGCGGCCAAACCAGGCTGAGCCGCAATCGATCCAGGCTGAAAACCCCAGGCGCGCTCAACCTCAGCGCGGTGATCGGCATTGCCCACCAGCCGATAACCAGGCAGCAAATGGGCTAAGCCGCCGGCTTCTCGGCCACCCATGGCATTGGGTTGGCCGGTCAAGGAAAACGGTCCAGCTCCGGCATGGCCGATCTGGCCAGTGAGCAAATGCAGGTTGATCAAGCCGCCCACAACTGCCGTGCCCTCACGGCGTTGGTTGACGCCCATCGACCACAAACTCAGCACCGCTGGCTTGCGGCACCACAACCGGGCCACCGCCCTGAGCTGCTTTTCAGTGATACCGCAGGCCTCAGCGACCCGCCGCGGTGTCCAGGACTCCACCGCCTGGGAGAACGCTGCAAAGCCCTCGGTGGCCTCATCGATGAAGTCGGCATTGAAGCCAACGTCTTTGAGGATCAGCCGCGCCAATCCGTGGAGCAGCATCAGGTCTGTCCCTGGTGCAATCGCCAAGTGATGGTCGGCGATCTTGGCGGTTTCCGTCGCCCTTGGATCCACCACCACAATCGTGAGGCCCTTGGGATCTTTCTTTTTGCGCTTCAACAAGCGCTGGAACAGCACTGGATGGCATTCAGCTGTGTTGGTGCCAATCAGAAAGGCCACCGAACAGTGATCGAGATCCTCGTAACAACACGGCGGGCCATCGGACCCAAGGCTGCGGGTGTAGCCAGCCACCGCGGAACTCATGCACAAGCGCGAGTTCGCATCGAAATTGTTGGAACCAATGGCGCCTTTGAAGAGCTTCTGCGCCAGGTAATAGTCCTCGGTGTGGAACTGGCCGGAGCCATACATCGCAATGGCGCCAGGCCCTTTACTCGCCAGGGTGCTGCGGATGCGTCCAGCCAAGAGATCAAAGGCGTCGTCCCAGGTGATGGGCTGGAACGGATCCTCCAGAGAAGGGCGATACAGGGGCTGACTGAGTCGTCCACCCGCGAGGGTCTCGCCAACCGTGGCCCCTTTGATGCAGACCTGGCCCTGGCTTGAGGGATGGGCGCGATCACCACGGGCTGACCACATGGGATGGCCCTCGCCATCACGGCGAACGGGCCGGCCCGGTTGCGCGGGAGGCAGCAATTCCAAACCGCAACCAACCCCGCAGTAGGGACACTGACTGGTTACCGAATCAGCCACGGCAAGCGCTTTTAAAAAACAAAAAGCCCAGGGTCTTACGACCCTGGGCCATGGGGAGCAACAGCTCAGGCAACAGGCTGAACCTGAGCTGCCTCACCTTCATGCAGTTCCGCAAAGGAACCCTTGGGCTCTTTGAGGAAGAAGAAGCAGAAGAAGGCCACAACCAGACCAGCCACGCCAAGCACCTGGAAGAAGGCACTGTTGGAGGAAGCAATGATCTCAGGTGTGGGCTCAGCGCCACCACCCATCCACATCGGCAGCAAGCTGAAGATGGTGAGATACGTGACCGCGCCAACGTTGCCGTAGGCGCCGACCAAACCAGCCACCTGGCCAGTGACGCGACGCTTCACCAGAGGCACCAGAGCAAAGGTGGCGCCTTCACCGGCCTGCACAAAGAAGGAGGCCAGCATCGTGATCAACACAGCCACAGCAATACCGGTGGAACCGGTGAATGTGCCGGGCTTGATCATGCTCATGATCAGGTAACCAACCCCCAAGCCAAGGGTGAGGAAACCCATGGTGTTTTTACGAGAGCCCAAACGGTCGGAGATCAGTCCGCCACCGGGGCGAGCCACCAGGTTCACAAAGGCAAAGCAGGAGGCCAGGATTCCAGCGGTGGCCTTGGGCAGGTCGAAGGTGGTTTCAAAGAAGGTGGGCAGCATCGAGACCACCGCCAGCTCAGAACCAAAGTTGACGATGTAGGTGAGCTCAAGGATGGCCACCTGCTTGAACTCGTAGCGGTCTTCCTTGGGATAGACCTTCGTGCCCATGATCAGCTCACGGTTGGTGCGAACGATCCCCCAGGTCTGGAAGACAAACCACACCAAAACGGCCAACAGAGCCAACGGATAGGTGGAAGCATTGAGGAATCCAACCTTCTGCAGGCGCCAGCAAAGGACGCAAAGAATGGCCGCGAACGGCACATTCATGCCAAGCAATCCCCAAAAATCACGCATGGAGGTGACTTCAAGACCAGCTGTTTTTTCCGGGCGCTGATACACCTTTCCAGGCGGAGTATCACTGACGTTGAAGTAATAAATGACGCCGTAAACAGCTGAGATGATGCCGGTGAGGGCAATGGCACCACGCCAGTTCAGGACCGCACCGGTGGGCAGCTCAAAACCACCCGAGAAGGACAGCCAACCGGCCACACCCACCAGAGCCAAGGCGGAGAACGCGGAGCCAAAGTTGCCCCAGCCGCCGTAGATGCCTTCAGCCAGGCCGATTTCCTTGGGCGGGAACCATTCGGCCACCATGCGGATGCCGATCACGAAGCCGGCGCCAACGATGGAAAGCAGCAAACGGGCCACCACCAGCTGGTTGAAGTCCTGCGCAGCAGCGAACATCAAGCAGGGAATGACCGAAAACACCAGCAAGGTGGAGTAGGTCAGACGGGGACCGAATTTGTCGAGAAGCATCCCGATCAGCACGCGAGCCGGGATGGTGAGCGCAACGTTGCAGATTGCCACGGTGCGGATTTGGCCAACGGTCAAACCCAGGTCAGCCTTCACCGTGGTGGCGAGGGGAGCCAGGTTGAACCAAACAACAAACGTGAGAAAAAAGGCGAACCAGGTGAGATGCAGCGTGCGATATCTCCCCTGGAACGACCAAAGGTCGCCAAGCATGAGAGTCAAGGTGTAGTGACAGACCCTGAGCTCAAAATGGAATGCTCGGGCAGCGGATTTAGGGCGTTACCAAAACAAGTCGCCCACCGCGCTATTGGATCAGCTTGGGGGGCCTCTTAAAAGTACTTAATGCTACAAAGCAAACATCAAATAGTTCACCACGAACTTTTAATCAGAGCTGGTGAAGTGTGGAGCACCAAACTGTTGCGATGGCTACCAAAATTGCACTGCGGGCTGTTGTTCTCAGCGGTGGAGCCAGCCGACGCATGGGCCGCGATAAAGCCTTGCTTCCCCATGCCGCTGGCGGCAGCTGGTTGGAGCACATCACGGGCCTGCTCAACAGCCTCGATCTACCGGTGCTGGTGCTCACCATCCACCCCAGCCATGAAGAGCTGCTGCAGACATACCAAGGGGTCAGCGTGCAGCGCGATGCCACACCCGGGGCAGGCCCGCTGAACGCCATTGCACCGGTGTTTCCGAGCGATCAGCAGCAAGCCCTGCTGATCGCGCCGGTGGACATGCCCGAATTGGAAGCTGATGGCTTACGGCAACTCATCAGCAGCTGGCAACAGCAACCCACTGCAGCAGCCGTGGCCCACGACGGCGAACGCCTGCAGCCCCTGCTGGGCATTTATCCGGGCGGGAGCAAACAACGCCACTCCATGCTGGAAACACTCGCTGCCGGTCACAACAGTTGGATGGCCTGGCTCGAGCAAATCCCCTACCGAGCCGTGAGCCTGCCGCCAGGGCAACTGCGCAACTGCAATCACCCCAATGACGACTCCAGGGCGATTGATTGATCAACACAACAGGCCCTTGGGGGTGTTGCGGCTGTCGCTGACGGCCCGCTGCAACCTGTCTTGCCCCTACTGCCAGCCCGATGGCGGCGAAGACAGCCGTCTCTCGCTGCAGGAGCGGCTGCAACTGATCCGGACCTGCTGCGAGCTGGGGCTCACCACCCTGCGGCTCACAGGGGGAGAACCGCTACTCGCCCCTGGCTTGGATGAACTACTGCTGGCCATTCAGCAGGGCCGCAACAGCCGCCACGACCCATTGCATCAACTGCAGGAGGTGGCCCTAACCACCAATGGCACGCTGCTGGACGGCTGCCGAGCCGAGCAACTCAAACGAGCAGGCCTCGATCGCATCACCATCAGCCTCGATGGGGCCACCGGGGCCAGCGTGAGCCGGATGGCCGGTCTGCAAGGGGGCGAGAGCCATGGCGAGCAGCTGCTGCAACGCGTGCTGCAAGGCATTGCTGCAGCCAAAGCCGCTGGCTTCCACGCCGAATCCGGCGCCATCAAGCTCAACAGCGTCATCCAGCGCGGCCGCAACGACGATCAGCTGCTTCCCCTAGCCGAATTGGCGCGCCAGCAGAACGTGGAGCTGCGGCTGATCGAATACATGGATGTGGGCAACCGCAACGGCTGGTCAGCAGCTGAGGTGGTGCCTGCCAGCGAACTCCTCAGCCAACTGCAACAGCGCTGGCCACTGGAACCGTTAGGGCGGCCCCAACACGGCACCGCCAGCCGCTGGCGTTACCGCGATGGCGCGGGGCACGTGGCGGCGGTGGCCTCGATTAGCCAACCCTTCTGCGGCGATTGCAACCGCCTGCGGGTCACCGCTGATGGCATGGCCTACACCTGCCTGTTTGCTGAGCAAGGCCATGATCTGCGCCCATTCCTTGGCACAGACAGAAGCGCTCACGCACTCCAAAAGGCTCTGAAGGAGATCTGGCAGCAACGCACCGATCGCTACAGCGAAGAGCGCGAGCAACGCCAAGGGGACATCAGGCAGCCAGCTGAGATGGCTTATTTGGGCGGCTGAGGGATTTAGGTGAGAACACCGATGCCAAAAGGCGCCTGAGCCGCTCAAGCTGTAGCAAACGATACGGTTGATGCTTCCCTCCTCCCTCTGCCGCGGCAGCAGCACCTCCCAGCAACGCAAGGAACAGCAACTGGTCATGCGGCTCTGCAAGGACATTGCCCGCGCCCAATTCGTCTTTGCCAATCCCAAGCGCAGCAAGCGGCTTTGGGATGAAGCAGCTGCCCTCGAGATCGAACCCGATCGTTTGCTGCACCTCCTCTATGGAGGCGTGGATCTCGACGATCCTGCTGATTTGATCGCCGCCGACGAGCGCTATTTGAATCAACGCCAGGGCTATCGCCGCAGCCCCTGGGTCAGCCGCATCTTCCCAACGCGGCGCCGCCAACCTTCCCGGCCGGCTCAAGCCTGCGTCGGATCCTCCGGCCAGCGGTGCTTGGGATAACGGCCCCGCAGGTCTTTGCGCACCAGCGGGTAGCCCTGCTGCCAAAAACTCTCCAGATCGCGGGTCACCGCAGCCGGACGGCCCGCTGGTGAGAGCAAATGCACCAGCACGGCATGGCGACCGCCCGCCAGCCGCGGCGTCTGCTGCAGGCCAAAAAAGTCTTGGAGCCGGCTGCTGAGCACCGGCTCTTCGCCGCTGTAATCAATGCGGCCATGGCGGCCACTGGGCAAGGTCCAACGCAACGGGGCCAGCGCATCGAGTTGGCTGCGGGCGCGCCAATCCAGACGATCCAGCAAGGCCGACTGCAGATCAATGGCCTGCAGCTGAGCCGCGCTACGTACGCCTTCCAAATGCGGACCAAGCCACAGGTCCAGCTCGGCCAGCAGGCTGGCGTCATCTACCGCTGGCCAGAGTTCAGGCTCCAGCTGATGCAGAAAGTCCAGTCGGCCGCGTAGTTGCAGCTGCGCTGGCGTCCAACCAAGCCACGGCAAACCGCGGCGCTGCAGCTGCTCCAGCAGAACCGCCTGCACAGCCTCTGCATCCGGCTGGGGCTGGGGGGCATCACTGAGCAGCAACGCACCCAAGCGGCGCTGCCGGCGGGCCATCACCTGCTGGCGCTCGTCATCCCACTCCACAACGTCGTCATCGAGGAGCTGTTCGGGCTGCAACAACTCCAAGGCCGCGCGAGGCAGCGGTGCTGCCAACCAGATGCGGGCCTGACGGCGGTCGCCATCGAGATGGGCCGCCACCAAAGCTTCACTAGCGGCCAGGGGATCCTGCGGTTCCAGCGCTGCGCCGCGGCCAGAGCTCAGCACCATCACGCCAGGGCGCTCCTGAGCCCGCGGCAACGCCAAGCGATCGGGATAGGCCAAGGCCAACACAATCCCCACCCACGCAGCCCAGCCGTCAGGCAGCAAAGGAACACTTTTGGGCAAACGCAGCTGACGGCGGAGTTGCAGCGCCAGCTGACGGATGGGTGCCAGCGCACCCGCTCGGCCGCGCTGCTCCAGCAGATCAAGCCGCAGGCAAAGGTCGGCACCAACGGCGTCTTGGCGCAAGGGATCCCGTTCGCCTAGCAGCGCTGCCACCACACAGGCCAAAGCCTGCAGCTGATCAGCCGACAACGGCGGCAGGTTCAACGCCGTGGCCGGCAGCTGCAGATCAGCGGCGCGCAACACCATGGCCCCCAAGCGCGGGTGCAAGCCCAAGGCCGCCATAGCTCGACCGCGGGGGGTGGGTTGGCCATTAGGCAGCAAGGCGCCCAGCTCCTGCAACAACACCTGGGCCTGCTGCAGAGGTCCTGAAGGCGGCGGATCAAGGAACGCCAACTCCTCGCCCTCGGCTGCCCCCCACAGGGCCAACTCCAAGGCCAATGGAGCGGGATCACTGCTGAGAATTTCGGGCTGGGGCTGCAGCGGCCGGCGCTGCTGATCCACAGCGGTCCACAGCCGCCAACACACACCGGGCCCCAAACGACCCGCACGGCCGCGGCGCTGATCGGCTTGGGCCACAGCAGCTTTTTCGGTCAACAACCGCGCCAAACCGGTGCTGGGGTCAAACCGCGACACCCGGCTCCAGCCCGCATCAATCACCACCTCAATGCCATCGATGGTGAGGCTGCTTTCGGCCAGGGCTGTGGCCAGCACCACCTTGCGGCGACCTGGCGCAGCAGCAGCCACCGCTGCGTCCTGGGCGCGCGCATCGAGATCACCAAACAGGGGCGTGAGCTCCACGTCAGCCGGAAGGGCGTCCTGCAGCTGCTCCAGCAGACGACGGATCTCCGCCTGACCAGGAAGAAACACCAAGACGCTGCCCTGCTGCGTTGCCAAGGCCTCCCGGATCGCCGGGCGCACCTGATCAGCAATCGCTCGCGGACTGGGTTGATCCGGAGCAGGCCGCTCGGCATAGATAGTTTCAACAGGAAACGCGCGGCCCTCACTGCTCAACACCGGGGCGTTATCGAGCAACCGCGCCAATGGCTCGGCATCAAGGGTGGCTGACATCGCCACAACAGCGAGATCGGGCACCAGCAGCTGGCGGGCCTGCCAGGTGAGCGCCAAGGCCAGATCACTGCCAATGCCCCGCTCATGCACTTCATCGAACAGAACCGCACTGACACCGCTCAGGGCTGGGTCCTCCTGCAACAGGCGCAAAAAGAGCCCATCGGTCACCAACTCCACGCGGGTGTTGGGACCAACGCAGCTATCGAGCCGCACGCGATAGCCCACCGTTTCACCAACGGCTTCCCCCAAACTGCGGGCCATCTGCCGGGCGGCCAACTTGGCGGCCAAACGCCGCGGTTCCAGCACCAGCACCCGGCCTTGGCACCAAGGTTCAGCCGCAGCCAAGGCCAACGGCACCCGCGTGGTTTTGCCCGCTCCAGGTGGGGCCTGCAGCACCAGCCGGCCATGGACGCGCAACGTCTCCAGCAGCTGCGGCAACAACGGCTCAATCGGCAGCGAAGCAACAGCCATGGCTCAACCCAGCAGCAACTTGCTGCCTGCAAAGCCGGTCACCAGGGCCAGCAAACGGCGAATGGTGGGAACCGCCCAGCGATGACTACCCGCGTAGGCACCGGCGCCACCGGCTAACAGCACAATCAGCAACCACGCCCAAGGCACAGCCGGAAGCGGTTGGCCTGAGCGCCAAAAACCCAAGAGCCCCGCGATCGAGTTCATCAAGATGAACACCGCTGACGCCGCGGCGGCTTGGCGGGTGCCGCACCAGCGCCGCAACACCATCCAAGGGCTGAGAAATACACCACCACCAGTGCCGGTGAGCCCAGCCATGAACCCCAAACCACCACCGGTAGCCAACAAGCTGAAGCGTTCGGGAGGAGCGAGCTGCTCGGGATCCTGGGGACGCAGCAGAAAACGAACCGCGGCCGACAGCAGCACCAAACCCAACAGCACCCGCAAACCTCGGGTTGGCACATCCAGCCATCCCCCCAAAAAAGCCGCCGGCACCGCCAAGGGCAGCAGCGGCCAAAACTGCCGCCAGTGCAGATGACCAGCACGCCAAAACTGCCAGCTACCCAAACTCGCCACCACCACGTTGAGCAGCAAAGCCGTCGGCCGGATCTGCTCAGGGGCCAGGCCGGCTAACGCGAACACAGCGATGTAACCGGTGGCACCGGCATGGCCAACGGCGCCATAAAGAAAGGCCACCAGCGCCAGCGCCAGCGCGATCACGAGGGTTCCCGCAGGCGGGGCAACAGCTGCACCAAATTGCAGGGGCGGGTGTCTGGATTCAGCTGAGCGGCAATCAAACGCTCCCAGGCCGTGGTCACCGCATCGAGGGAACCCGGCAACACAAAAACGATCGTGCCGTTGGCCGTCCCCGCCAAACAACGGCTTTGCAAGCTGCTGGTGCCGATGGTCTCGAAGGAGAGCACCCGGAACAGCTCACCAAAGCCATCAATGGTTTTATCCAGCAGCGGCGCCACCGCTTCTGGCGTGCCATCACGGCCGGTGAGCCCGGTGCCACCGGAGCTGATCACCACCTGCACCGCTGGATCCGCAATCCAAGCGCTCAACACCGCCCGAATCGCATAGCGGTCATCGGGCACCAGCTGGCGCTGCTGTAACTGATGGCCTGCGGCGAGTAGGGCCTGCTGCAGGGCATCGCCGCTGGGATCGTCGGCCAAGCTGCGCGTATCGGACACCGTCAGCAGTGCGATTGCAAGTCCCATCGCCAAGGGGTGCTTTACCCATTCCTAGGCTGCCGTGATGCAGCAAAGCTCAGGCAGCATCACCGTGCGGTTGTTTGCCGCTCTGCGTGAACAGGCGGGCTGGGACCAACGGTCATGGCCACTCAACGGTGGCGCCGATGCCCTGAGTGTGTGGCAAGCCTTGGGCTTTGGAGACGCCATTCCCGACGGCACACGCGTCGCGATCAATCAAGAATTCGAGAGTCCGCGCCAACAGCTCCAACAAGGCGATGAGCTGGCCTTCCTGCCGCCGATCAGTGGTGGCTAACGCCATGGCCGGCAGTATCCCCATCGATGTAGCTCTCTGCAGCAACGCGTTCGAGCCACTGGCTGAGTTGCAGCAATGGCCGCACCAAGAAAACGACGCGGCCACCGCGATTTTCATTGGCCGCATGCGCAGCCAAGGCAGCAGCGCTGAGGAGCTCGAAGCCATGCAACTGGAGCACTACCCCGGCATGACCGAACGCCAGCTGCAGCACCTAGCGAGCGATGCAGCATCGAGCCACGGCGTGCGCGCCGTGCTGCTTCGCCATCGCATTGGCCGGGTGACACCCAATCAGGCCCTTGTGCTGGTGGCCGTGAGCGCTGATCGCCGCGGTCCAGCCCAGCGCTGCTGCCAAGCGCTGCTGGAAGCCATCAAGCACGACGCGCCGTTCTGGAAACAGGAGATCAGCCGCTCTGGCAAACGCCGCTGGATTGAGGGCAACACGCCGCTTTGATTCAAAAAATCGGCAACCGCAGCAGTTGCGCCCACACCAGCGTTCCCGCCGCCAGCTCGGTGGCTTCAGCCGGCAACTCCAACAGCAGATCCGCCTCCTGCAACGAGCCAATGCGGGAGGAGGCCTGACTGCCCTCCAGCCAAGCCATTGGCGGTCCAGATCCATCCACGTGCAAACGAGCCCGGGCTAACTCCGGCCGGCCAGCGCGGCGGCGCAGGTCCTGGGCCAAGGGCAGCTGAAAACGGGGCAGCAGCTGGGGCTTGGCTCCCTCCAGCTGTTGCAGGGCTGGCCACAGCAGTTGCAAGGCTGTGATCGCTGCGGCCACGGGATTGCCAGGCAAACCAAAGAAGGGGATGGCTTGGCCGCTGGGCCCTTGCAGTGAACCAAAGGCAAACGGGCGGCCTGGCTTGAGAAACAACTTCCAAAACGCCACCTCACCGAGCTCGGCCAGCAGGGGGCGAATCCAATCACTGTCACCGGCGGAAACCCCACCGGTGCTCACCACCACGTCCGAGCCAGCGGCCAGCTCCTGCAAGACCAACCGCAACGCCGCCGGATCGTCGGCCACCACCCGGCGCTGGGCCACGGGATAACCCAGCCGAGTCAATAACGACTCCAGCAAGGTGCCGTTGCTCTCCCAAATGGCTCCCGGGGGCCGGCGTTCACCCGGGGGAATCAACTCATCCCCGGTGATCAACAGCCCCAGCCGCGGCCGCACGGTCACCGCAAGCTGGCTGATTCCGCACGATGCCAAGCGAGCCAGTTCCGCTGCGCCCAAACGGGTTCCGGCAGCCAAGAGCTGCTGGCCGGCACTGGCCTCCTCATCAGCTGCGCGAATCCAAGGCTGATCCGACACCGGCTCAACCAGCTCGAGCGTGGTGGCCGTTGGGCACTGCACCTGCTCCTGGGGCAACACCCGCTGACCCCCAGTTGGCAGGGGTGCACCGGTGAGGATGCGAATCGCTTCACCGGCGCCAAGCTCAGAGCCGTAGGGCGCCCCGGGCGCTGAACGGCCCACCAGCTGCCAACGGGTTCCAGGCGCTGGAGGCTCCGGTGTGCTGATGGCGTAGCCATCGAGGATCGAGGCTTGAAATCCAGGCACCGACTCAGCCGCCAACACCGGTGCAGCGCTCAGGCGCCCCAACGCCTGCTGCAGAGGCAGCAACTCCTCCATTGGCGCGGCCGACAAGGCTGCAAGCACGGCCTGGCGAGCCTGCTCTAAGGGCAAGCCTTCGGCTGGAAAGGGTTCAGCCATCACTCGAGCGCTGCCAGCGGCCGTTGCGGCCTCCCTCCTTACTGAGCAAGCGCACAGACGTAATCGTCATGGCCGGATCAGCACTTTTGAGCATGTCGTAGAGGGTCAACAACCCCACCTGCACCGCCGTCAGCGCCTCCATCTCAACCCCGGTTTGACCCACGGTGCGAGCCGATGCCTCCAGCCGCAAACCACTGCCATCCGCCAGCGGTTCGATGCTGACCTCGAGGCCGGTCAACGCAATCGGATGACACAGAGGAATCAACTCCCAGGTGCGCTTGGCCGCCTGAATGGCGGCAATGCGAGCCACAGCCAAAACATCGCCCTTAGGCGCACGCCGCTGCAGCACCAACTCGAGCACCTCGGGCTGCATGGCAATGCAGCCTTCGGCGGTGGCGCATCGCTCGGTGCTGGCTCGATCACCCACCTCCACCATGTGCACCTCACCGCTGGCGTTGAGGTGGCTCAAGCTGGGCTCGACCATCCGATTGAGCTGCTGATGCACCAAGCTTGCGTCATTCCTGAGCCCAGGTGATGTCGAGCGCCGAGCAGCACGAACAGTTCATGGCCCAGGCCATCGAGATCTCACGGCAAACAGCCCTGGAAGAACGCAGCGGTGAACCCTTTGGCGCTGTGGTCGTCCGCGATGGGGTTGTGATTGCCGCCGAAGGCAACAGCGTCAACGGCGATAGCGACCCCACAGCCCACGCTGAAATCAATGCCATTCGTGCCGCCGGCCGCGCACTGGGGACCTGGGACCTCAGTGGCTGCGTGCTGTATGCCAGCAGCCGCTGCTGCCCCATGTGTTACGGCGCTGCCCACTGGGCTGGCATCCGCAAGATCTATTACGGCGCCGGCTGGGAGGACTACAGCGACTTCTACGACGACTCCGAAGCCATCAACGAAATGAACCTGCCACCGGAGCAGCAAGCGATGGCACCAGAGCAGCTCCTGCGCCAGCAAGCCGTTGATGTCTGGCAAGCCGTGCGCCAAGAGCGCGGCATGGCTCAACCGGAGAGCGCCTGAGTTGAAGCGCCCCTCCACCCTGCTGTGCGTTTTCGTCACCCTGCTCAATGACCGGGTGAGCGAAAGCCTGGTCTTCCCCTTGCTGCCGTTTTTGCTGGCGAGCTTCACCAGCAGCGGCACCACCTTGGGTTTGCTGGCCGGCAGTTACGCCCTGGCCCAATTCATCGCCACCCCCCTCATCGGCGCCTTCAGTGACCGCTTTGGCCGGCGCCCGGTGATTGCCACCTGTGTGGCAGGAACCGTTGTTGGGCTTGGGGTGTTTGGCCTGACCTTGGAACTGCCGTGGCCCGATGGCAGCCTCTGGCCGCTGCTGCTGCTGTTTGGCGGTCGCCTTCTCGATGGCTTCAGTGGCGGCACGGCAGCCACCGCAGGTGCGGTGCTGGCTGACATCAGCACCCCAGAAAACCGGGCCAAAGCCTTTGGTTTGATCGGTGTGGCCTTTGGCCTGGGATTCATCCTCGGACCGGCTTTCGCGGGGGTCTTGAGCCAGTGGAGCGTCACGCTGCCGGTCTGGATCGCGCTGCTGATCGCTGTTGTGAACCTGCTGTTGGTGCTGCGGTTGCTGCCGGAAACGCACCCGCTGGATCAACGCCAACCGCTGCCGCGCAAGCGGGCCCTCAATCCCTTTACCCAACTCTCGGGGGTGTTCAGCAACCCCCGGGTGAGCCGGCTGTGTTTGGGCTTCTTCCTCTTCTTCTTGGCCTTCAACGGCTTCACCGCCGTGCTGGTGCTGTTCTTCAAGCAGAAATTCGGCTGGGGTCCTGGCCCGGCCACCACGGCGTTTTTGATCGTGGGGGTTGTGGCCACCGTGGTACAGGGGGGCTTAATTGGCCCTCTGGTCAAACGCTTCGGCGAGCAGCGTTTAACCCTGGTGGGCCTGGGCCTAGTGCTGGTGGGTTGCCTGATGATTCCGCTGGCCCCGGTGGAGCGCAGTCAAAGCGTCGTGTTCCCAGCGGTGGCCCTGCTGGCCTTCGGCACTGGGTTGGTCACACCATCGCTGCGCAGCCTGGTTTCACGGCGGCTCAGCAGTGGCGGCCAAGGTGCCGCCCTGGGCAGCCTGCAAGGTCTGCAGAGCCTGGGGAGTTTCCTGGGGCCGCCACTGATGGGATTCAGCTACGAGCTCTTGGGTCACAGCAGTCCATTTCTGCTGGCCGCGGCCTTCCTGATCGGCGTGGCTGCCTTAAGCGCGAACGGCAGCTTTAAGCAGGCTGGCTAATTTCAAGGCTCCAAGGATTGCTACGGCGGGCCCATGACCTCGGTTGAACTCGCCCCCGAGCTCTACCTCAACCGCGAACTGGCCTGGATTGATTTCAACCAGCGGGTGCTGGCCCAGGCCATGGACCCCCGCACGCCGCTGCTGGAGCAAGCCAAATTCAGCGCGATCTTCAGCAACAACCTCGACGAGTTCTTCATGGTGCGGGTGGCTTCGTTGAAGTCACAGGTGGAAGCCGGCATCGAGACCCCAAGCGTGGATGGCCTCAGCCCGCTGGAGCAACTGGCGGCGATCCAAACCAAATTGCGGCCACTGCTGGAGCAGCAGCAGCAGCACTACCGCGACACCCTGCGGCCCCAACTGGCTGAGCACGGGGTGCAGGTGCTCGATTACGAGCAGCTCAATGATGAGCAGCGCGCCTGGGTCAACAAGCACTTCCGCAGCGCCATCTTTCCGGTGCTGACGCCGCTGGCGGTGGATCCGGCGCACCCGTTTCCGTTTATCAGCAACCTCAGCTTCAACATCGCCGCCTTAATCCGCGATCCCGACACCGGTGAGCAGCAATTTGCGCGGGTAAAGGTGCCCCAGAAGAATCTGCCGCGCTTCATCAAGCTGCCGCTTGAGCTGGCTGGCCAAGAGGGCCTGCTGTACACCGCCATCGCCCTGGAGCAGGTGGTGGCCAACAACCTGGGCTTGCTGTTCCCTGGCATGAGCGTGGAGGCCCACTACACCTTCCGGGTCACCCGCGACGCCGACCTGGAACTGCGGGAGCTGGAAGCTGACGACCTCATGAATGCCCTGCAAGAGGGGCTGCGCCGGCGGCGCATGGGCGGCGAGGTGGTGCGCCTGGAGGTCTCCGATGGCATGCCCAGCGATGTGATCGACCTGCTGATGGAAGGCATGGCCGTGGGCAAAGAGGACGTCTACCGAATCAGCGGACCACTGGGCCTCGATGACCTGTTCGCCCTGACCGGCGTGCCGCTGCCGAAGCTCAAAGACCAGCCTCAAAAGGCCCGGATTGCAGCACCGCTGGCGCGCGCTCAGAAAGCCCTGCTGGCGGATGGATCCATCCCAGAAGAGGAGTTCGAGAGCATCTTCGCTGTGCTGAAACGCGGCGATGTTCTGCTGCATCACCCCTATGACCTGTTCTCCTCATCGGTTGAGGAATTGATCAATCAAGCGGCCGAGGATCCTGATGTGCTCGGCATCAAAATGACCCTTTACCGAGTCTCAAAAGACTCGGCTGTGATCAGTTCATTAATCCGCGCCGCCGAGAACGGCAAACAGGTCATGGCCCTGGTGGAGCTCAAGGCCCGTTTCGATGAAGAGAACAACATTCAGTGGGCCCGCCAGCTTGAAAACGCTGGGGTGCATGTGGTCTACGGAGTCATCGGGCTCAAAACCCACACCAAGATCACCCTGGTGTTGCGACGCGAAAAAGAGGAGTTGCGCTCCTACGTGCACATCGGCACCGGCAACTACAACTCCAAAACATCACGGTTGTACACCGATCTCGGCCTGCTGAGTGCCAGGCCTGAATTGGGGGAAGACCTGGTGGAGTTGTTCAACTACCTCACCGGTTTCTCCAAGCAGCAAACCTTCCGCAAACTGCTGGTGGCACCGGTAAGCCTGCGCTCCGGCATGGAGGCTCTGATCCGCCGCGAAATCGACCATGCCAAGGCAGGCCGCGGCGGCCACATCATCGCCAAGATGAATTCCCTGGTGGATCCGCGGATCATTGCTCTGCTCTATGAAGCCTCCCAAGCCGGAGTGCAGATTGAGCTGATCATTCGCGGCATCTGCAGCCTCAGGCCAGGCCTTCCCGGCCAAAGCGA
>JAAXIH010000123.1 GCA_012270465.1 Synechococcus sp. | reverse complement strand
TGTGCGCGATTGCGTCTGGGGCCGCTTCTTCGCCTTGGTTGGCGTGATCGGTGTTGCTGACCCGTTGGCGGTTCAAGTTTTTTTTGTGTTGGTTTTTTTTTTTTTTTTACGGCGAGGTGTTTTTTTTTAAGCTGGCGGCCATCCGATTGATCTTGGTTGGATGGATCTTACGGGTGGCTACGGTCAAACGATCAAGTCCTTTCGTTGTGCTGGATCTCACCGACTTCAAGCGCGATCTCTCCGAGCTCACTGACCGCCTGGGCCAAGCCCAGGACTGTCTTTGACGTTCCTGCACTGACAGCAAGACAGCAGGATCTCGAGCAACTCGCGGCCCAGCCTGATTTCTGGGATGACCAGAACAATGCCCGCAAGCAGATGCGGCAACTGGATGACGTGAAAGCCCAGCTTGAGCAGCTGCGCCAATGGCGCTCCAGTGTTGATGACGCTGCCGCCACCCTTGAGCTCTATGACCTGGAGCCCGATGACGCGCTCTTAGAGGAGGCCAATGGCGGTTTGCAGGAGTTGCGTCTGGCGCTCGATCGCTGGGAGCTGGAGCGGCTACTGAGCGGCACCTATGACCAAGAAGGTGCGGTGATTTCCATCAATGCCGGTGCCGGCGGCACCGATGCCCAGGACTGGGCCTTGATGTTGATGCGCATGTACACCCGCTGGGCGGAAGACCGCGGCATGAAGGTGACGGTCGACGAGCTTTCTGAAGGGGAAGAAGCCGGCATCAAGAGCTGCACCATCGAGGTGGAGGGCCGCTACGCCTATGGCTATCTGCGCAATGAGAAGGGCACCCATCGTTTGGTGCGCATCTCTCCGTTCAATGCCAACGACAAGCGTCAAACCAGCTTTGCCGGTGTTGAGGTGATGCCCAAGATCGAGGAGGAGGTCGATATCGACATCCCCGATAAAGACTTGGAGGTCACCACAAGCCGTTCAGGCGGTGCTGGTGGTCAAAACGTCAACAAGGTGGAGACCGCGGTGCGGATCTTGCACGTCCCCACGGGGTTGGCGGTGCGCTGCACCCAGGAGCGCTCCCAGCTGCAGAACAAAGAGAAAGCCATGGCGCTGCTCAAGGCCAAATTGCTGGTGATTGCCCAGGAACAGCGCGCTGCTGAGATCGCCGATATCCGCGGCGACATCGTTGAGGCGGCCTGGGGCAATCAGATCCGCAACTACGTCTTCCACCCGTACCAGATGGTCAAAGATCTGCGCACCAACGAGGAGACCACCGATGTTCAAGGGGTGATGGATGGCGACCTCGACCCCTTCATCCAGGCGCTTTTGCGCCAGGGTGTGGACGCTGTTTCCGACGAGGCCGCATGAGCGACTCCCCTGCACCGGCTGAAGCCAAGCCGAGTTTCGTCAAGCTGGCGATGCGCAACATGGTGCGCAAAGGTCGCCAGAGCCTGTTCCACTTCGGCCTCACCGCCGTTGGTTTCACCGGTGTGTTGCTGTTGCTGGCCTGGTTTGGTCGCCCCTCTGTGCCTGGAGCATGAGCTCCTTGGCGGAGATTGAGCTGGATCTGGCCTACGGCGGCCCCGACCCCCTGGGGGAGGAACGCTGGGCAACGCTGTTGGGCAGTTGGCTGGCGCAGCTTCAGGCCGAATTGCCCGCCCCCTTGCAGGCCGGCTCCTACAGCCTGGGTCTGCAGTTCTGTGATGACGCTGCGATCGCTGAGCTCAATGGTCAATGGCGCCAGCAACCCAAGCCCACCGACGTGCTCTCGTTTGCGGCCCAAGAAGATGCCCCCGAACCCCTCGAGGGCATGCCCATCGAGTTGGGCGACATCGTGATTTCCATCCCCACCGCTGAGCGCCAAGCCCCGGAGCACGGCCATTCGCTGCAGCAGGAATTGCTGTTTTTGGCCAGCCATGGGCTGCTGCATTTGCTCGGCTGGGACCACCCCGATGAGGCCTCCCTGGCCGCCATGCTCAGCCGGCAGGACGCCCTGGTGCAGGGTGCTGCGGCCCACTGATTGGCGGTAGGGTGCCGGAATCCTTCATGGGAGCCTCAGGGCTCCAGCGGATGGCGCCTCTGGTGACCTCAGAGCTCGATTCCAGTGACTCCACCCCCGTCGGTTTCCCGGTCGACGGTCGCGCCCGGCGCCTGCGGGTTGGAGCTTGGCAAGTCGCCCGTGATCTGCCGGCCAGCTTCCGCTATGCGGCCCAGGGGTTGGTCTATGCCTTCGCCAGCCAGCGCAATTTCCGCATCCATGTCTTCACCGGGGTGGTGGTCTTCGCCCTGGGGCTGTGGTTGCAGCTGTCCGTTGATCGCTTGGCGGTGCTGGTGCTCACCGTCGCGGCGGTGTTGGTGCTGGAGCTGCTGAACACGGCCACCGAAGCGGTGGTGGATCTGTCGGTGGGCCGGCGATTTCACCCCTTGGCCCGCATTGCCAAAGACTGCGCCGCGGCGGCGGTGCTGGTGGCGGCACTCTCGTCGCTGATGATCGCCCTGCTGTTGCTGCTGCCACCACTGATGGCGCGCTTGGGAATCTGATGCTGCTGGTCCTCGATAACTACGACAGCTTCACCTTCAACCTGGTGCAGTACCTCGGTGAGTTGGCGGCTGATCACCCCTTGGCGGCCAGCTTGCGGGTGGAGCGCAATGACGCCTTGAGCCTCGAGCAGATCAAGGAGCTCAACCCCGCGGCTGTGTTGATCTCCCCAGGGCCTGGAACCCCCGCTGATTCCGGCGTCTGCCGTGAGGTGATCCGCGAGTTGGGCCCAAAGATCCCAACCCTGGGGGTGTGCCTGGGGCACCAAGCCATTGCCGAAGTCTTTGGCGGCAAGGTGGTGCGGGCACCTGAGTTGATGCACGGCAAAACCTCCCCGGTGCATCACGCCGGAGCTGGTGTGTTTGCCGGGCTGCCCGATCCCTTCACAGCCACGCGCTATCACTCGCTGATCGCTGAACGGGAGTCGCTGCCGGATTGCCTCGAGATCACCGCCTGGTTGGAGAGCGGGATGGTGATGGGTCTGCGGCACCGCGATCACCCCCATCTGCAGGGCGTGCAATTCCACCCCGAGAGTGTGCTGACGCAGCACGGCCACGCGCTTCTGGCCAATTTCCTCACCAGTGCCTCGGCCTGAGTTCGGCCGGGTTTCACTGCTAGGTTCCCGGCTCTGATCTGGGCCACACCCATGCTGCGTTCCTCTCTGCTGCCTTTGGCTGCGGCGACGGCTGCATTTGCCCTGCCCGCGGCGGCTTTGGCTGATGGGGTCACGATCACCAGCTACGGCCATAGCGCCCTATTGATCAATGGCGGTGGCGCCAGCGTGTTGGTGAACCCGTTCAAAGCGGTGGCTTGTGCGGCTGGCCTGAAGGAGCCGCGGATCAAGGCTGATGTGGTGTTGGCCAGCAGCCTTTTGCTGGATGAGGGCGCACCGGTGGCGCAAGGCCGTTTTCTGGCCAGCCCGGGTGGCTACAGCATCAAAGGCTTGCGCTTTGAAGGCTTTGCCGCTCCCCATGACCGCCTCGGCGGTCGCCGTTTTGGCAATGGCGTGATTTGGCGCTGGAAGCAAGGTGGCTTGGACTTTGCCCACCTCGGCGGCACCGCCGCAACACTGCAACCGGAAGACAAGGTTTTGTTGGGCCGGCCCGATGTGTTGATCCTCGGCGTTGGTGGTGGCGCCAAGGTCTACGACGGTGCGGAAGCCGCTGATGTGGTGAAGCAGCTCAACCCGAAAGTGGTGATCCCTGTGCAATACGTCCGTAGCGGCGAACCGCCTGCCGACTGCGATCAGACCGGCGCCAAGGATTTTCTGGAGGCTCTGCCCGGCGTGCCGTCCAAGCCGGTGGGTCGTGTGTTGAAGCTGACACCCCCACTGGGCGATACAACCCGAATCGACCTGATGCCCTGACAATGCGGCTCCTTCGTAGGGGCCGTCATGGACATGATTTGGCATCAACGCCGAGCCATCGGCGTCTGCCTTGCCTTGCAAGGGGCGCTGACCTTGGCTTGCGCGAGCCTGATCGGCACTGATGCCCGTTCAGCTCAGCCCTTCTTGGGCGCTGAAGGCCTTCCAGAACCGCTTCATTTGTTTGCTGGTTCCGATGCTCACCCGTAGGGACCCATCGATCAGGGCTTTGCCTGCCATCGAGCGCACCAAGATGCCTTCCTTGCGCAGGGCAGCCTCACAGCTGGCGGCCCCTTGGCTAGGCCAAATCAGCAGGTAGTTGCCGCCGGCGCTGTGGTGGCGCACCTGGTGCTTGTTGAGCTTGTTCACCAGCCAAGCCTTGGCCTTGAGAACCTCTTTGACGTAGTCATCGACGTACGCCTGGTCCTGCAGCGCCGCCATGCCAGCGATCACCGCGAAGCTGTTGATGTCGTAGGGGCCGGTGACCCGGCTGATGCGATCTACCACCGCTGCTGAGCCAACGGCAATGCCGAGGCGCAGCCCAGCGATGCCAGCGGTTTTGGAGAGTGAGCGCAGCACCAACAAGTTGGGCGTTGCGCTGAAATCAGCCTGAGGCAGAACGCTGTCTCCGGTGAAGGCCTCATAGAGCTCATCCACCACCACCAGCGTGCTGGGAGCGGCAGCTGCTAGCTGGCAGATCGCCTCAGCCCCTAGCCGGGTGCCTGTGGGGTTGTTGGGGTTGCAGAGCAGCAGCAGGCGCGGGTTGAGTTGCGCCAAGGCCCGCTGCATGTCTTGCAGCGGGAAGCGGTAGTCGTCGCCCTCATAGGGAATGGCATTCACCACCATGCCCTGCATGCGGGCGCACGGCTGGTAGTAGCCAAAGGTGGGGCTGGTGGTGAGCATCACATCGCCGGGGTTGCCGTAGGCCTGGCAGATGGCATGCAGGGCTGCGTCAACGCCGTTGAACAGCCCGATCTGCTCGCATGGCAGTCCGCCGAGGGACTGGCTGAAGGCCTCGCGCAGGCCGTCGTATTCGGGATAGATCGCGTAGTGCTCGGCTGGGATGCCGCGGATCGCCTCCACCACCTTGGGGCTCGGCCCAACGCTGTTTTCGTTGAAGTCCAAGCGCAGCATTCCCCGGCGTCCCTCGAGCGGGGCGCTGTAGCTCTGCAGTTGTTCCACCTCGCTGCGGGCCGGGGGGAACTGGGGGCGTGGATCCGGCATCACATCCGCTCCAGGCTGGGAATGCCCAGCAGGCTTAGCCCCAGCTTGAGGGTGTCAGCGGCTAAACGGCATAAAGCCAGTCTCGAGCTGCGCATCGGCTCATCAGCTTTGAGCACAGGAACCTGGTCGTAGAAGCGGTTGAAGCTTTGGCTCAGTTCAAACAGGTAGGTGCAGAGCCTGTTGGGCAGCAGATCACTCTCGACTTCACTGATCACCGCATCGAGTTGCAGCAGCTGGCGGATCAAGGCCCATTCCTGCGGCTCTTCAAACACCAACTGCTCGGGCAGTTCGCCATCGAGGGCGCCCCCCTTGCGGGCGATGCCGCTGATGCGCACCACCGCGTAGAGCAGGTAGGGGGCTGTATTGCCCGTTAAGGCCAGCATCCGCTCAAAGCTGAACTGGTAGTTGGTGATCCGGTTGGTGCTCAGATCGGCGTATTTCACCGCTGCCAAACCAACGGTGGTCGCCACCTGATCGATGAAGCTGTCGCTCTCCTGGCGCTCCTCTTCCTCTAGTCGCCGGCGCAGATCAGCCTGGGCCCGCTCAACGGCTTCATCCAGCAGATCTTTGAGCCGCACGGTGTCGCCAGCGCGGGTTTTGAGTTTTTTGCCGTCGTCGCCCTGCACCAAGCCGAAGGGCACGTGCTCCAGGCTGGCCGCCGCTGGCACCCAGCCGGCCCGCTTGGCCACCTGGAAAACCCCAGCAAAGTGGGCGGCCTGGCCAGCGTCGGTCACGTAAATCACGCGTTCTGCGCCATCGCCTGCGGCACCCAAGCGGTAGCGAATCGCCGCCAGATCGGTGGTGGCGTAGTTGAAGCCCCCATCGCTTTTTTGCACGATCAAGGGAAGGGGTTTGCCCTCTTTACCCACCACGCCCTCTAAAAAGACGCAGCCGGCTCCCTCGTCGGTCACCAGCAAGCCGCTGTCGCGGAGGTCATCGACGACCGCTGGTAGCTGTGGGTTGTAGAACGACTCCCCCCGCTCGCTCAGGCGAATGTCGAGTCGGTCGTAGATCTTCTGAAATTCGCGGCGCGATTGATCGCAGAGCAAGCCCCAAGCCTTCAGCGAGGTGGCATCGCCGCCTTGCAATTTGACGACCTCTTCTCGTGAGGTGGTTTGGAAGGCTTCATCGTCATCAAAGCGCTTTTTGGCCTCCCGGTAGAAGGCCACTAGATCACCCAGATCGATGGCATCAGCGGTGTTGAGGGCTTCGGGGGCCACCTGCTTGAGGTGGGTGATCAACATGCCGAACTGGGTCCCCCAGTCACCGACATGGTTGAGCCGCAGCACCTGGTGGCCGCGAAATTCCAGAACGCGGGCCAGGCAGTCGCCAATGATCGTGGAGCGCAGATGCCCCACATGCATTTCTTTGGCGATGTTGGGGCTGGAGAAATCAACAATCACCGGCGCTTCGGCCTGCTCAACGGCCGCAACGCCCAGGCGTGGATCGCCGATGCGCTGGCGCACCTCAGCAGCCAGCACCGAGGGTTTCAAGGTGATGTTGATGAACCCCGGGCCGGCGATGTCTGGGGCCTCCGCTAGGGCGGAAAACTCTGGGCTGTTGCGTAGCTGTTCAACGATGGCCGCTGCGATCTGCCGGGGTGCCTGCTTCAGCGGTTTGGCCAAGGCGAGGGCGCCATTGGCTTGGAAATCACCAAACTCCGGTTTGCTGGCTGGGCCCAGGGCTGGATTCAGCTCGCCGTCGGCCTCAGGGAAGGCCTGCTGCATCGCTGCGCGCAGCTGAGCCTCCAGGGTTTGGGCAATGCGCAGCATGAACAGGGACCGCCGCAGCGGTGGACACAGCCTCTGATCATCTCTCTTAGCCGGTGAACCGCATGCTCAGATCCAGCCAGGAGCTGCGGGTGATCGGGGCGCTGGTGGAGATCAGATCGATGCCGCTGCTGGCATAGAGCCTCAACTGATCGGGCTGGATGCCGCTGGCTTCCAGCACCACGGGCTTGCCCCGCTGCTGGGCCTGGTCCCGCAG
The DNA here is from genome assembly GCA_012270465.1 of Synechococcus sp. Taxonomy (GTDB): domain Bacteria; phylum Cyanobacteriota; class Cyanobacteriia; order PCC-6307; family Cyanobiaceae; genus RCC307. Next base: position 1,609 of record JAAXIH010000123.1, on the reverse strand, counting down.
CTCAGGCACCAGTTGCTGGAGCGCATCGGGGCTGAATTCATCGAGCAACACCCCATCGGCGCCAGCGGCCACAGCGGCTTTGGCTTCCTCCACGGTTTCGGCTTCCACGATCACTTGGCTGGGCCAAGGGGCTGCTGCGCGCACGGCCGCAACGGCGGCAGCCACCCCACCCGCCCAGGCCAGGTGGTTTTCCTTGAGCATCGCGGCATCGTCGAGGCCCATGCGGTGGTTGCTGCCGCCACCACAACGCACCGCGTATTTCTCGAGCACCCGCAGGCCCGGAGTTGTTTTGCGGGTATCCACCAGCTGCACCCCACTGCCCTGCAGTTGGCTGGCCAGCGCTGCCGTTGCTGTGGCGATGCCCGAGAGCCGCATCGCCAGGTTGAGGGCGGTTCGTTCGGCTCCCACCAGAGCCGCGGCGGGCCCTTCGAGTTCCAGCAGGCGAGTTCCAGCGCTGATGGCGTCGCCGTCATTCACCAACACCTGCGCTGTGACGCCGGAATCCATCAGGCCAAACACGGCTGCAGCTAGCTGCCCTCCGCAGAACACACCATCGGCTTTGCTGAGCCAGTGGGCTTGGCCGCGGCAGCCCTGCAGCGCTGCGGCACTGAGATCACCGCGGCCCAGGTCTTCCTGCAGCCAGGCCTGCAAGTGCTGCTGCAGCGCTGGCGTCATCGCCAGAGGGGGGATTGCCACGGCAGGAGCTGGCTAAATCAATCCCATGATGGGCCGCGATCAGGCGGCGGCATGGCAACACAGCAACCAGGATTTGGTCTGGTCTGGAGGCCAGGTGATCTCGATGGCTTCCTGGCCTTAGCCCTCAACAACCTGATCACGATCCTGCTGATCATTGGCCTCTGCAGGGATGTTTTGGGCTACCCCGACAGCTTGGTGTTTGGGGTGATCCTGCCGGCCACCGGCATCAGCTTGTTGCTGGGCAATTTGGCTTACGCCCGCCAAGCCCGTGTTTTGGAGCTTCAAGAAGGGCGCCAGAACTGCACGGCGTTGCCCTATGGCATCAACACCGTGAGCCTGTTCGCTTACATCTTTTTGGTGATGCTGCCGGTCAAGCTCACCGCTCTGGGGGCAGGGCTGGATGAGAGCACCGCCATCACCCGCTCCTGGCAAGCCGGCATGGTGGCCTGCCTCGGCTCTGGCCTGATTGAAACCGCCGGTGCCTTTTGCGCCCACAAGTTGCGGTTGTGGTTGCCGCGGGCGGCGTTGCTCTCCACCCTCGCCGGGATTGCCCTGGGCTACATCTCGCTTGGCTTTCTGCTGCGCACCTACGCCAACCCTCTGGTGGGTTTGGCGAGTTTGGCGGTGATTTTGTTGGGTTACTACGGCCGTGTGCGCTGGCCGCTGCCAACCGGTTTGTTCGCCCTGTTGCTGGGGTTGGTGCTCGCCTGGGGCAGCGGGTTGATGGAGGTGGCGCCTGGCGCCTGGCAACAGAGCTGGTCTCTGGTGGGTTGGCAGGCGCCGATGGTTCAGCTCGCTGGGCTGTGGCAGGCCCGGGGGGATTTGGTGCCCTGGCTGGGGGTGATCATCCCGATGGGTCTGTTCAACGTGATCGGCTCGCTGCAAAACCTCGATAGCGCCGAGGCGGCTGGTG
>JAAXIH010000026.1 GCA_012270465.1 Synechococcus sp. | reverse complement strand
TGGGCCTTAGCGCCGGTGAACTTCAGCTGCGCGGCCGTGAAGTGCGCCTCGTGGCGCGTGACTGCGCCCGCCGCTGGCGTGAGCGGCTTTCAGCTGCTGCTTTGCCAACCCCCAGCCGGCCCGATGAATCCGAGCTGGTGGAGCTGTTGATGAACGGCTTCCGCAGCCGCGGCTTGGTGCTTGAGGAGTCTGATTTTCTTGAAGCGCGCGAAGCGTTTCTGGCCCAGCTCTCGAGGCCCCTGCCGCCACTACCGGCCCCGCGCCATCGCCCGAACACCGTCGCCGGCTGGGTGGCTGCGCGTCAGCGTTTGCGGCCGGTGAGCGCCAGCACGCGCCTGGCCTGGCAGCGGGAGCTGCGTCGGTTGCTGGCCTTTAGCGATGTCAGCCTGCCTGGGGCGATCACGGAGGGCGCTGCCTTTCGCTGGCGCAACCACGTGCTCAGCAGCGTCAGCCTCACCACGGCCCAGCGCCGTTTGAGCTTGATTCATGCGTTTTACGCCGATGCCCTGCGTTCCGCCCTGGTGGAGCACAACCCCTTTGCTTCATTGCCTCTGCTGCAGGCCAGCAGCCTGCCTCCCAGGCCTCTTAATCCTGAGCAGCTCCAACAGCTCGACCACGAGCGCCGCAGTGATCCCATCTATGGCCTGGTTCGTTGGCTGGGTTTGAGGCCAAGAGAAGCGGCTGAGTTGCGGCCCATGGATTGGAGGTCAATTGATGGCAATCCAGTGCTGCAGATTTCTTCAGGCCGCTTGGCTCAACAGCGCTGCCTGCCGATTCCAGAGCAGCTGATGCCGCTCTGGCAGCAATGCAGCGGGTCTGGTGAGGCGCCTCTCTGGGCCGATTCAACGGCTCGCACGCCGCAGCTGTTGGCCCGGCGTTGGGCTGATGGGCTGCGGCGCTCCAGCTTTTGCAATGCAACAGATCTGCGCCAGGAGTGCGCTCGCCAGTGGCGTCAGCAGGGTGTTTCAGAGGCGGAGGTGCGTGAGCGGTTGGGCGTTGGCAAGCGGGCGCGGATGTTGCACTGCCCAACGGAAACCACACAGCCGGCCATCTGCGCCTGATAATCGGCGCTGGCCTTGGTGAGAGCTGTGGTGCTGGACAAGCTGCTGGGTGGTGAGCGCAAGCCTTTTTTGGTGTTGTCGGAAGAGAGCAGCACCGATGTGGTGATTGCCCCAACCAGACCAGAAGAGCCCGAGGCCGATGAGGCCATCGCTGCGCCTGACGCGCCAATCCTGTTCGCTCAAGGCGTTGCACCAGCAGAGCCAGCTGCCGCTCAAGCCAAGCCCGCAGCCGCCAAATCCCAGCCTGCAGCGGCACAAGCGCAGCCCAAGTCCAGCCCCGCTAAGCCTGAGAAGGCCCTCACCACCGCCGAATTGCTAGCGGCTGAGCGCGCCAACGACAAGAAAGAAGCTCCAGTGCGCAGCACCGAAACGTTTGCGGCTGACTTGCTGAACCCCTCCAACGCCCTGCCCCGCCGCCGCCGCCGCCCTGGCGCTGCCTTGGCTGGCTTCAAAGAGATGGTTGGCGGTCTCTCGCGCTGAGCCGTTGCCTGTGGTGTTGCATCAGGGCTAAGGCGCTGATCGCAGCTGTAGAAGCGCGCAAGATCGTTGGTCCCAAGCTCACGGGCTGCCAACCGTGATCAGCCGCTGCTTGGCGCTCCTCTGGTGTCCAGCCCCCTTCTGGCCCGCATGCCAACTGCCAGCGTTGGAGCGAAGGAGCTGCTTCCAATACTTCGGCGAAGAGCGGTACATCCGGTTCGCGAGTCACACCAATGCAGCGCAGTTCCCCGGCTGCTTTGGCTTGGCTGAGGCCATCGCTGGCGCTGGCGAGCGGCTCTAACTGCGGCAGCCAGAGCCGCTCGCATTGCTCACAGGCTTCCTGCAGCTGGCTTTGCCAACGCTGCGGGCGTTGGCTCTTGGGTTCCACCACTGAGCGCTGGGCTTGCAGCGGCCTGATCTGATCGACGCCCAGCTCGCAGGCCATGCGCACAACGACCTCAAAATCACGGCGGATCACTCCCATCAGCAGCACCAGCTCCGGCTCCTGGCGCTGTTGCTGCTCCAAGCATTTGCCCTGTTGAGCCCAGCCGTTGCTGCGCAGCTCGGCCTGATGCAAGCCGCCCTGGCCATCGACGATGGCAAAGGGGCTGCCACTCCGCAGCCGCAGAACTTTCTCGAGGTAGTGCCGCTCATCGCTGGTGAGTTCCAGCTCCTGTCCGCAGCCGGCTAAGCGCTGCGGTTGGATCAAGACCCGGCGCAGTTCAGCCATGGCGAGCGCTCCGGCTCAGTCTTCAAAGAAACGCTCATCGCCAGCTTCTGCAGGCCAGTCGTCGTTGATGCCACCCACGCGTAGCTCAAGGATTTCCACGTACTCGCGGTCGATGCTGTGCAGGCCATTGATCAGCGCATCGAGGCCAACGCCATCACTGGTGCCGAGATCACACCAAATGCGGGCCCAATTGTCCTTGTATTCCATGTCGCCGATGTTGTGCATCAGCGCGTTGGAACTGCCGCCAACGCTCTCGTTGTCGTAGGCCATCCAGCTCACGTCGGCGCCTTGCTCATGCACTTGCAGGTTTTCCGCGTTGAAGCTGCCCAGCCGGCCCAGGTAGTACCAGCTGTTGAATAGCTCTTCGATGTATTGGCGCTCGCCTTGCCCCGGTGGGTTGGGAAACCGCAACCAGAACCAGCAATCGAAAGCGTCGAATTCGCGAAACTGGACTTCCATGGCGTCAAGCTAGGTCTCTGTGCGGCGAGGACGCCAAAGGGTGCTGGAGCTTGATCAGGTTGCTTATCACCCGGCAGCGGCGGAAGCCGCGATCCTCAATGGTGTGACTTTGCAGCTGGTCCCCGGACGTCCGGCCTTGGTGGTGGGGCGCAGCGGCAGCGGCAAAACAACCTTGCTGGAGCTGATTGCTGGCTTGGCCAGCCCGGATCAGGGGCAGATCAGCTGGCAGGGCTCCCCAACAACAGCCCGCCAACGTCGTTGGCTCAGCGGTTTGGTGTTCCAATTCCCCGAGCGCCATTTCATTGGTCTGACGGTGGGCCAAGAGCTCAAGTTGGGGCACCGCCGGCTCAGTTCTGAGCGTCTCCAGCAGGCATTAGCCCAAGTGGGCTTGGCCGGCTTGCCGTTGACCCAGGCTCCTGAACGCCTCAGTGGCGGTCAGCAGCGGCGCTTGGCTCTAGCGGTGCAGCTGCTGCGCGAGCCAGGAATCCTGCTGCTCGATGAACCCACTGCGGGGTTGGATTGGTCGGTGCGGCAGGAGATGGTGAGCCTGGTGGGCGAGTTGGCCCGCGACCGGCTGGTGCTGATCGTGACGCACGAACCGGAGGGGTTTCAATCCGTGGCTGGGGCGTCGTACCTCCTGCAGCAAGGACGCTGCGTACCATTCAGCCTTTCGCGCGCTGCCCATGGCTGATCGGTTGGTGCGTGCGATGGCCGCAGGGGGCGGTATTCGTTTGGTGGCAGTAACCACCACCGAAGCCACACGAATCGCCCGTGAGCGCCATCAGCTCTCGTTTTTGGCCAGTGCCCTGTTAGGCCGCGCCATGACCGCTGGACTGTTGTTGGCGAGCTCGATGAAGGTGGCCCATGGCCGCGTCAATCTGCGGACCCAATCCGATGGGCCCCTCAAAGGGCTCAGCGTCGATGCCGGCCGCGATGGTCGGGTTCGCGGCTATGTGGGTAACCCCAGCCTCGAACTGGATCTGGTGGGTGATCCGGCTCGCTTTGATTTCAAGCAGGCCCTGGGCATGGGCTATCTGCATGTGATGCGCGATGAGGGCCAAGGCCCGCCCTACAGCAGCACGGTGGAGCTGGTGAGTGGCTGCATTGGTGAAGATGTGGCCTCCTATCTGCTGCATTCCGAGCAAACCCCCTCAGCGGTGTTCGTTGGCGAGCACATCGACTCCAGCGGCATCCGCTGCAGTGGAGGGGTGCTGGTGCAGGTGCTGCCCAAGGCAGCCCGTGAGCCAGCGTTGGTGGCCTTGCTGGAAGACCGCTGCCGGGAAATTACGGGCTTCTCTCAGCGATTGGAGGCCTGCCAAGGGGACCTGCGCGCCCTGCTGCGCGATGTGTTCCCGGACCTGGACCCCGAAGTGCTTGCCGATGAGCAGGCTGAGCAACCCGTGGAGTTCTTCTGCCCCTGCACGCGGGAGCGCAGTGAAGGCGCCCTGGCCTTGCTGGGAGCTGAGGAGCTCACCGACATGATCGAGAAAGACAACGGAGCAGAACTCACCTGTCACTTCTGCGGTGAGGTGTACCGCTTCAGCGCTGAGGAGCTGGCAGCTCTCATCGAAGAGTTGCCCCGTTCGGCTTGAGTTAGCTCAGCAGCAGGCTGATCGGTCCCATGCTTAGGGATTGGCGGCGCTCTTGCTCCAAGCTCTTTTCATAAAAGGCCTTGAGGTCTTTGTGCTTTTTGACCGGTTGGCCGTAGAAGCTTTTCGCCTGCAGGGTGGGGAGTGAGGCCCACTCGGGAGCCAGCTTGGCCAGCAGTTGTGGCGTCAGCTCGCCTTGATCAGCCATGGCCAGGGCATCGCGGCGCTCGATGAGGAACAGGGCGGCCTGGTCTTGGTTGCGGGGACCGAAATCTCCCAGGCCCAACTTATGGGAGGCCATCTTCCAGGTGCCGGGCAAGAACTGATAGGCGCCGGCAGCAGCGCTGGTGTAGCGCTTCACGATCACCTTTTCTGGATGCTTCGCATAGCTGCTGAAGGTGGAGCCTCCATAGAGCACCCGGTAGCCCAATTCGGATCCCTGTTTCCAGGTGCCTTCGGCAAAACGAATGGTGTTGAGCAGTGCTTTGCGCTCAGGAGTCAGCACATAGCTGGGGCGTGCTTGATCCTGGCGCTCGGTCAGAACCCGTGCAGCCATGGAGGATTGCAGGTAGGAGGCACTTCCTTCGGCGGTGATGACCAGAGCGCCGCTGAGGGCGCACAAGCTGAGGCCAAAACCAGATCGCAGAGTGAGGGCCAGATCCATGCAGTCGCTGTTAATCGACGGACCGCCAGTGTTTCGAATTAACGGTTATTTACGCTTCGCCCAAAGGAAAGGGTTGCCAATGGAGATCGCGGTCCTAGCGAAATCCCGAAATCGCCCAAGACGCGCAAGTCGCAGGCTGCGACTGGATTGAGAAAAGGTGGATTGGAGTCTGAAAGTTCGCTGAGGGCGCCCGGCTGGGAGCCCATTGATTAACCCTGTTTATCTTTGCTTTAGAAACTAATTAGCTGTTGCGGGCCTTTCGAAGCCCATGGCCTCTTGAACCCGTTTCAGGGTTTGCTCGGCCACTGCGTTGGCGCGTTCACGCCCGGTTGCCAGCACCTGATCAAGGCCGCTGCGGTCAGCGCTGATCTCGCTGTAGCGCTGCTGAATGGGCCGAAGTGCCTCGACGGTTGTTTCCGCGAGTAAGGGTTTGAAGCGTCCCCAGCCCATCTCGGCGCATTCGCTGGCCACCTGCTCGCGGCTCTGGCCGCTGAGTAGGGCGTAGAGCCCAAGCAGGTTGTCGGCTTCGGGGCGCTCCGAGTTGCCGAATTCCAAACCCATCACTGGGTCGGTCTTGGCGCGTTTGATTTTTTTGGTGATCAGTTCCGGTGGATCGAGCAGGTTGATCCGCGCGCCTTCGTTGGGATCGCTTTTGCTCATCTTGGCGCTGCCATCGGTGAGGCTCATCACCCGGGCCCCCTCTTTCATGATCATCGGTTTGGGGACCTTGAGCACCGGCGTCTCGTCGCTGCCGAAGCGGCTGTTGATCCGCTGCTGCGCAATGTCTCGGGCCAGTTCCAGGTGCTGTTTTTGGTCTTCGCCAACCGGTACCTGGTCAGCGTCATAGAGAAGGATGTCGGCGGCCATCAACACCGGGTAATCCAGCAGGCCCACAGACACGTTGTCGCCCTGTTTGACGGCTTTTTCTTTGAACTGGATCATTCGCTCGAGCCAGTTCAACGGCGTGACGCAGTTGAGCAGCCAAGCCAGTTCCGCGTGGGCGGGCACTTGGCTCTGCACAAAAACCGTGGCCTGCTCCGGGTCGATGCCGCAAGCCAAATAGAGCGCTGCCGTGGAGCGCGTGTCGGCGGCCAGTTGCTTCGGGTCGTGGGGGACCGTGATCGCATGCAGGTCCACGACACAAAAAAACGTGTCGTGGCTGCGTTGCAGGTCCACCCAGTTGCGGATGGCTCCAAGCCAGTTGCCGAGATGCAAAGACCCTGTGGGCTGAACGCCCGACAGCACCCTGGGTCTTGCCATCAGGCCTCCGCTTCGGTGCTGGTGGCCTCGGTTGCGGCTTCAGTGCTGGCCGTTTCGCTGGCGGCCGCTGATTCCGTTGTTGTCTCCACCTCTGCGGCGGCAGTGGCCTCTTCAGCAGCGGGTTCCGCTTCGGGCTCGGGCTCAGGGGCCACAGGCTTGCTGGGGCGGGCAAATGGGTTGGGGCGTGCACCGCGCTGGCCTTGGCCATCGCCTCCGCGGCGTTCACCGCGCGGGGGGCGACCACCGCCGCTGCGCTTCTGCTGGCTGATCACCTCATCGAGGGCCCCCTGCTCCAGCAGGTCAGCCATGGTGCGAAGGGAGAAACCCAGAACAGCCACGGTGGAGCGCAGTTGAAAGGCTTCTTGCAGCGTGCGAGCTGCTTGCAATTCGTTGTCGCTGAGGCGGATCCGGAAGCCGCCAGCACCATCGCGCTGACCGCCTTGGCGCGAGCGCCCGCGTCCTCCTTGTTCCCGATCCTGATCGGCCATCAACCCTGCCCGTTGCAGCGGCTCAGTTTGGCCTATCGCCGGTCGTTTTGGGCAGCCAATGACAGCTCAGCCGTTGTTTGCCATCCCGGCGCGGCAACACCAAAAGCGGCAATTCAGGCTGGCCGCTCTCGAGAGTGCGGCGGTAGCGCTCAACCAAGGTGAGGTAGTCATCAAGGCTCCACAGGCAGCTGGGTTGCTGTTGTTCCTGCCAGAAGCGGCGCAGGGCACGGTGGCACGCCTCGGGGCCAAACTCTTGCCAGCACAGTTGTTCGGCTTCATCGGTCGCCATCCCTTGCTCCAGCAGTGATTGGAAGCGCACCAACTCCGGTGCATGGGCCGAGCTGTCGACGGGGAATTGGCCCAACAGCGCATCAATACTGAGGATGTCTAACTGCAGCCAGCTGCGATCAAGGACAGGGACAGGCAAGCCGTCATCCCAGCTCGATGTGGCTAGCAGGAGCTCCCAGCAGTGCTGCAGCTGGCGGTGCAACCGAGGTAGCGGTGGAAGTGGCGATCCCATCCTTCCCAAGGTAAAAACAGCGTCCATCCCTTGCGAGGGGTCTTAGACAGGGGCTGTCAACGCCATTTCATGCCGATCCCCGCGCTTGCCACCAAACCTTGGCTTAAGCCAGCCCTTGCTGGCTCAGCCTTGCTCGGTGGTGGTCTGGTGCTGGGCGATCTTCTCCATGGCGGCGCCAGCTCTCTTGGTTTGTTGGCAGCAGCGTCCGCCGGGCTGTGGTGGATCGGTGGTCGTCGCCAACAGCCGGAAGACCGTTTGCCCCAATCCCCGCAAGCCTTGCTGGCCCACTGCCGTGGCTTGCTGGATCAATTCATCGACCTCGAGCTGCCCTGTGAGCAGCAACAGCGGCAACTGGATCAACTCGAGCAGCTCGGTGAGCGGCCAGATCGCCACGTTGTGTTGGCTGGTGCCAGCGAGCTGGAGTTGGTCGACCTGCTGAAGCGCAAGTTGCCTGCCAGTGCACCGCTTCAGTTGCATCTGGCCAAGACCCTGCCGTTGGCCCCGGAGCAGTGGACCTGGCCAGAAGAGCTGCTGCGGGCTGATTTGGCCATCTATGCCCTGGCCGCAGCGCCCAGTGCTGCTGATCTGCGCTGGTTGGAAGCAGCTCCGCTCGAGTTGCCTCTGCTGGTACTAAGTCCTGCGGAGGGCAGCGCGGAGCAGATGGAGGCTTGGTCAGCGCAGCTGGGTTCCCGTTTTCAGCTCTGGCAGCGCGAAGACGACCTGCCGATCACGCTGCCGTCGCTGGTACGTCAGCGGCAACAGACGCAGCTGCGGTGTCTGCGTCAGCTGCACGGCCAATGGCAGGTGCAATTGGAAGCGGAGCGCCGTCAGCGCTTGCAGCCGCTGGTGGTGCGCAGTCAGTGGATCGTGGCGGCAGCTGTGTTCGCCTCACCGCTGCCCTCCGCCGATTTGCTGCTCAGTGCGGTGATCAATGGTTTGTTGCTCAAAGAGATGGCCCAGCTCTGGCGTTGCCAGTGGACCAGTGAGCAGTTGCAGGCTGCGGCCTTGGAGCTTGGCCGCTGTGCCCTCAGCCTCGGTGCCTTGGAGTGGGGCAGCCAGGCCATAGCTGGATTGCTCAAGCTGCATGGCGCCACATGGCTCGTGGGCGGGGCCTTGCAGGCGCTGGCGGCGGCCTATTTCACCCGGGTATTGGCGCGGGCGATGGCCGATTACTTGGCTCTGGCTGCTGGGGTTCCCGACAGTGAGTTAGCCCAACTCAAAGCCCGCTTGCCGGTGATTGTTGCCGAGGCAGCGGAACAAGAGCGCCTCGATTGGAATGGATTTGCTGAGCAAGCCAGCAGCTGGTTTAAGCAACATTCCTCAACGTCGCTAAACATTAGTTAACGCTCTAAGAAGAATAAAGGCGTTCTCTTTACATCGCTTAAAAAACTTGAGTGACTTTATTTGTCATGGTGATTGTCGCTGCGTACTTTGTAGGGGCTGCCATTTTTTGGCCGCATACATCTCATTCCAACCGTCTTCATGTCCACCGCAGTTCGCAGCGGTCGCCTGAGTAGCTGGGAAAGCTTCTGTCAGTGGGTCACCAACACCGACAACCGCATTTATGTGGGTTGGTTCGGCGTTCTGATGATCCCCTGCCTCCTGGCAGCGACCATCTGTTACATCATCGCCTTTATCGCCGCTCCCCCGGTTGATATCGACGGCATCCG
>JAAXIH010000048.1:1496-9308 GCA_012270465.1 Synechococcus sp. | reverse complement strand
CCAGCTTTTTGGGCTTCGCTGAACACATCACCGCCGGGCTTGATGCGCACATTGCTGACCTTGTCATTGCCACCGGGCACGGTGATGCACTTCACCGAGCCACCAGCGGCAACGGCACCGGAGAACACCTTGAAGCCCATGTCGGCAACGATGTCGCTGACGCCCACCAGCTCCATGCCGTAGCGGGTATCGGGGCGATCGGTGCCGTAGCGCTCCATGGCCTCATGCCAGGTCATGCGCGGCAGCGGCAGCGACAGCTCAACGCCTTTCACCACCTTCCAGATGCGGGCGATCAGGCGCTCATTGAGATCGAGGATCTGCTCTTGATCCAGGAAGCTCATCTCCATGTCCAGCTGGGTGAATTCCGGCTGGCGATCGGCCCTGAGGTCTTCGTCGCGGAAGCAGCGGGCCACTTGGTAGTAGCGCTCCAGTCCGCCCACCATCAGCAGCTGTTTGAACAGCTGCGGTGATTGGGGCAGGGCAAACCACTCACCACCACAAACGCGCGATGGCACCAAGTAATCGCGGGCGCCTTCTGGGGTGGAGCGGGTCAGCACCGGGGTTTCCACTTCGATGAAGCCCTCGTCTTCGAGGAAGCGGCGGGCGGTTTGCACCGTTTGGTGCCGCAGGCTGAGGTTGCGGCGCATGCGCTCGCGGCGCAGGTCCAGGTAGCGGTGCCGCAGGCGCAACTCCTCGCGCACCTGCTCGTCGTCGTGCACTGAAACCGCAAACGGCAGGTTGCGGCTGGGGGCGTTGAGCACCTTCAGGCGCTGGGCCAGCACTTCCACCTCACCGGTGGCCAAGCGCTCATTGCGGGATTCATCGGGGCGTGCGCGCACCCGACCTTCCACCTGCAGCACCGTTTCATTGCGCAGGTGCTCCGCAACAGCGAAGGCCTCAGCGCCGAGATCGGGATCCACCGTGATCTGCACGGTGCCACTGCGATCACGCAGGTCGATAAAGATCACCCCGCCATGGTCGCGGCGGCGATCCACCCAGCCGCTGAGCAGAACGGTGCTGTCGATGGCATCGCTGCGCAGATCGCCGCAGGAGTGGCTGCGCATGGTGGGGGGAACGTCAGTAACCCCGGATGATCCCACGCGGGGGGTGCCTACCCCTGCCGCCGGTAGAAGGGTCGCTTGACCACCACCGCTGGTTCTTGGCGGCCGCGGATCTCCACCATCAGTTCGTTGCCGAGCTTGGCCAGATCCGCCCGCACCGAGGCCAGGGCAACGGGGTGCTCCAGGGTTGGCGAGAAGGTGCCGCTGGTCACGACCCCCACGGGCTCCCCGTTGTGCAGCACTGGGTAGTCGTGGCGGGCGATGGCGCGGCCCTGCAATTGCAGCCCCACCAGCTTGCGGCTGACGCCCTCGGCGGTTTGGCGCTCGAGCGCTTCACGGCCGACAAAATCGATCGGCATCTCCAGGTGCACCAGCCAGCCGAGGCCGCATTCCAGCGGGCTGGTGTTGGCGTCCATGTCGTTGCCATAGAGGTGCATGGCCGCCTCCAGGCGCAGGCTGTCGCGGGCGCCCAGGCCGCAGGGAGCCACGCCGCTATCGAGCAGTTGGCGCCACAGGGCTTGGCCGGCGCTGGCTGTGAGCAACAGCTCAAAGCCGTCTTCACCGGTGTAGCCGGTGCGGGCGGCAAACACGGTCTCTCCGTTGATCGTCAGGTCGCGGTGGCCAAAGCGGGGCACGCCCGCCAGGCTCTCGCCGCAGAGCTGCTCCAGCCGGCCCACGGCTTCCGGGCCCTGCAATGCCAGCAGCACACCACCGGCTTTGCGGTCGCTGACGCTGACCCCTTGGGGTTCGAGTTGTTGTTTGATCCAGGCGGTGTCGCTGTCGGCGCAGGCGGCGTTGATCACCACCACCACTTCGCTGTCGGTGCGGTCGTAAATGATCAGGTCGTCGCGGATGCCGCCGGCTTCATTCAGCAGCACCGTGTATTGGGCTTCGCCGGGGCCAATGCGCTGCAGATCGCTGGGCACCAGCCCCTGGAGTTTGTCTTTGACGCCTGGGCCCGTGAGCGTCAGCACGCCCATGTGGGAGATGTCGAACACACCGCAGCGCTGCCGCACGGCCCGGTGCTCGGCCATCAGGCCCTCGAACTGCACCGCCATCTCCCAGCCGGCAAACGGCACCATGCGGCCGCCGGCTTCACGGCAGAGCTCAAACAAGGGGGTGTGCAGCATCGCGGCGGGCCACAGATTTGCTTCAGTCTCCCGTAGACAACCTGGGGATTGTGGTGAGGCCCATTGGCGCCACCAATGACGTCATTACGTTGAAACCACTTCAGACGGGTGGATGTCGGCTAGGCCTTGCTGCCGCAGTTGTCGCCACTGCCAACCGGCAGCGGATTCCTCCTGGTGCCGTCTGCGCAGGGTGACGCTGCATCCCGACCTGACCGCTGATTTGAGCTGCCACCACTGGACCCCCAAGCCGCCGGAGCTGCCGGACTGGGGCCACCACGAGCATCAAGGCGTCAAACCCGCCGATAGCCAACAGCTGCGCCTGTCTGGCCTTAGTGCGCCGCGAGGCTGAGCAACAAACTGCGCACCACCTTGGCGGCCAACACGCTGCTGCAGCCGCTGGCATCCAGCCCCGGCGCCAGCTCCACCACATCAGCGGCCACTAGGTTTTGCCTCTGCAGCAAATCCGTGAGCTGGGCGAAATCAGCCCACAGGTAGCCGCCCGGTTCGGGGGTGCCGGTGCCAGGCATCACCGAGGGATCAAACCAATCCAGATCAACCGTGAGATACAGCGGCCGGCCTTGGATTGCCTCCAATCGCTCGGCGAGCTGTTGCAACCCCACCAGCCGCTGTTCGCGCCGCAATTCCTGGAATTCCTCCTTGGTGCCGCTGCGGATGGCGAGCTGCAGGAGCTCACCGCTGGGCAACACCTCCAGGCAGCGCCGCATGGCGCAGGCATGGCTATGGCGGCCCCCCAGCCAGCTCTCGCGCAGGTCGGCATGGGCATCGAGCTGCAGCAGCACCAGATCCGGGTAACGCTCAGCCACAGCCGCCACAGCGCCGCTGCTGATCGAGTGCTCGCCGCCCAGCATCAAGGGTTTGAGCCCAAGATCCAGCACGGCTGTGGTGGCTTGCTTCACGGCCTCCACCACCGGTTCGGGGGCCCCAAAGGAGATCTCAACGGCGCCTAGATCAGCGAAGGCGATGTCGTCGAGATCGGCATCCAATTGGGGGTCGTAGGTCTCCAGGCCATCGCTCACTTGGCGAATGGCGGCTGGGCCAAAGCGGGTGCCGGGGCGAAAGGAGGTGGTGCCGTCGTAGGGCACGCCAAACAGGCCCACCTGGCAGCCGGCGGGATCGCGCTGGGCCCCCATGTAGATGGCGCCATCGCGGTTGAACAACTCCTCAGGGATCGCCGTCATTGGTTAAGCCTCCAAGGCCCGCTCGATGCCGGCGGGGATCGCATCAAAACCGCCCCGCTGCCAGCGGGGGCTCCAGATCTCACAGCTGGCGGCCACAGCAGCGGCGCGTTCCGGTTTGGCTTGCCGGTAGCGGGCGCCATCGCTGGCGGCAAAGGTCCAGCTCCACCAGCCGCTGGGATACATCGGCACCCAGCCGTAGAGGGGATCGGCATGGCCAAACACCTCGCGCAGCAGCTGCACCGTGTCGAGATGCACCTGGCGGAAGGCCTCGGGTGATTCGCTTTGGGTGCCAAACACACCGCCAGGCCGCAGCAGGCGGCGGCAATGCTCAAAAAAGGCGCGGTTGAACAGCCCTTCGGCGGGGCCGGCTGGATCGGAGCCATCCACCAGCACCACGTCGTAGCTGGCGTCAGCGGCATTGGCGGCCCAGGCAATGCCATCGCCGATCGTGAGCTGCAGCCGCCGGTCGCTCCAGGCACTGCCGCCGATGCTGGGCAGGTGCTGCTGGCTGAGCTCCACCACGCGGCCATCGATCTCCACCAAATCGAGCTGCTGCACCTCCCCATGGCGCAGGCACTCGCGGGCGGTGCCGCCATCGCCGCCGCCGATCACGAGCACCCGTTCAATGCGCTCGGCGCTGCAGAGGGCTGGATGCACCAAGGCCTCGTGATAGTGCCGTTCTTGCCGCTCGGCGGTCATCCAGCAGCCATCGAGCAGCAGCCCTTTGCCGTAGCGCTCGCTGTCGATGATCGTGACGCGCTGGAACGGGCTCTGCTCTTCATGCAGCACCTCACCGGCTAGGCCGTAGCGCACCCCGTTGTGGTGTTCATCGATCCAACCGGAGCTGGTCATGGCGGGTTGTGGTGGCGGCCGATCACTCCAGCTAAGAACGGAGCAAGCACCCTTGTCAGGAGGGACCTCGATGGGCAGCAGCCGCAGGCAGCTTTTGCAGACCTTGGGACTGGCGAGTTTGGGGTTGGCCTGGCGGCCGCAGCCGGCGATCGCTGGCGCTGCGGATCCCTCGCTGTTGCAGCGGCTGGATGTGTGCAGCCCCCACGACGACCCGCTGAAGGCGTTGCAGACGGGCAATGCCCGCTTTGCTGCGGCCTGGAGCCGGGCGGCCCAGGAGGACGACCCGCAGTTGCGGATGACCTTGCTGCAGGCCCTGCTGGGGGAACACTGCCAGGTGGATCCCAAGGCCCTGGCCAAAGGCCAGCACCCCTGGGCGGCGGTGCTCACCTGCGCGGATTCGCGCATTCCGGTGGAGTGGATTTTTTGCGCTGGAGCCGGCGAGTTGTTTGGTGTGCGCAGTGCTGGCAATACCGCCTTCAACGAAGGGGTGGCCTCGCTGGAATACGCCGTTGAGCTGCTGCAGGTGCCGCTGATCCTGGTGATGGGCCATAGCGGCTGTGGGGCCGTCACCGCAGCCTTGGGCAAAGACCCCTTAACGCCCCTTTTGGAGGAGTTGGTGACGCCGATCCGTGCGGCTTTGGAACCGCGCGATGACCTGCCCCGCGGCATTCAGCACAACGCGGTCTATGCCGCTGCCCAGCTGGCTGAGCGCAGTGCGGTGTTGCAGCAGGCCGTTGATGAAGGCCGGCTCAAGATCCAGCCCAGCTATTTCGATATCGCCTCAGGCGCCGTCACCTTGCTCTGAGCGCAGTTCAGCTTTGGCCTGCTGCCAGAGGCCTTCGAGTTCTTCGATGCTGCGGCCGGAGAGGTCGCCACCGAGGGCGGCTTCCACCTTGGCGAAGCGCTGCAGGAAGCGCTGGTTGGTGCCGTTGAGTCCTTCCTGCGGGCTGAGTTCACACCAGCGCGCCACGTTCACCAGGGTGAACAGCAGATCGCCCAGCTCGCTTTCGGCGTGGGCCTGATCGCCGCTGGCCACCGCTTCTTTGAGCTCATCGAGCTCCTCGTGCACCTTCTCCCAGACCCCCTCCATCGAGTCCCACTCGAAGCCGGCGGCGGCGGCTTTGCGGGAGATCGCCATGGCCCCAGCCAAGGGCCCGAGGCCGCGCACTTTGCGGCGCAGGCGATCGCTGAGGCTGGCGTCGCTTTGGCCGCGGGCGGCCCGCTCCTCAGCCTTGATCTCCTCCCAGCTGCGGGCTTCCCCGCCAAAGACATGGGGATGGCGCCGCACCAACTTGGCGCTGATGCCTTCGGCGATCTGGGCCAAATCAAAGGCCTGCCGCTCGGCAGCGATCTGGGCATGCAGCACCACCTGCAGCAGCAGATCACCGAGTTCATCGCTGAGCTCTGTGTCATCACCGGAGCGCAGGGCATCGGCCACCTCGTGGGCCTCCTCCAGCACATAGGGCAGCAGGGATTGATGGGTTTGCGCCAAATCCCAGGGGCAGCCTCCTTCGGGGTTGCGCAGTTGGGCCACCACGGCCATCAACCTCTCGATAGCGGCGCTGCTGGCAGAGGGATCAGTCACCGGCGCAACGGGGGCGGCATCGGGTCGCCATCCTGCAGCAGATGCAGCCAGGCGCTGGCTTCAATCGCCAGTAGGGCCGTGATCAATAGGCGTGGATGGCTTTGCCATAGCTGCTGGAGCTGTTGCAGGGCCCAGTTCGGCCCTGGCCCGCCGATGGTTTGCAGCCCAACCAGGGCCAGCAGCAACCAGCCCAGCAGCAGCAGCAGCCGGCTGGCGCTGCCCAGCAGTGGTGTGTGGGAGAGCCAGCCGCGATGGCGCACCAGGCGGCGGTAGGGCCACCACAGCCCGCTGAGCCATCCCCAGCGCTGACTTGGGCGGCTGCGGGTGTCGAGATCGGGGGAGAGCCACAGCCCACCGACCAGAAAGGCCAGCCCGGCCGTGAGCCCGGTGGGCCAACCCAGCAGCAGTGCCATGACCAGCCCCAGCAGCCAGCTGATGGCCCAGGTGGCTTGATCGTGGCGGCGGCCGCTAGCCAGGGTGCGGGGTTCCAGCTGAGCCCAGGATCCAGGCTCAAGCCAGTTGGCACAATGGGCACACCGCCCGGTTAGCTCAGCGGTAGAGCGCCTCTCTTACAAAGAGGATGTCGCTGGTTCGAACCCGGCACCGGGCATGGTTCTCAGCCAATGTTCAGCCCATTCATGGCTGGCTTTTCATTGCAGCGGGCTCGCCAGAGCGAGGGTCGAAGCAGAGGCTCTATCGACCCATGGATGGAGAGTTCATTGCCGCGATGGTGGCTGTCCTGGCGCTGCTGCCGTTGGGAGCTCCCGCAAACGCGCAGCCGTTCTCCGCGGCGCCCCAGGCGCGAAGTGTCAGCTGGCTGCTGAATCGCATGCAGTCGCCGAAGTACAGCGACTGGCGAACATCGATGGAGCAGCCGAGCCCCAAATTCCGCTCGCATTACTGCATGGATTGCTCGATGGATCAGCGCTGGCGCTGATCCATCCCCTCAGAGCCGGGAGTGAGGATCGGCGTTGGGGTTGAGCACAAAGGAGCCCTTGCCAGTGCTCTGGTACTCAGCAGCGAAGGCTTTGAGCCGCTCTTTGGAGGCGGGGTTGGGATCGCCCCAGCAACGGCACGACACCTTGCTGCAGCAGTTGATCAGCTCGCCCAGGGGCTCGCTGGCGGCAGGGTCATCGAGGTGGGAGGCAAAGGTGTCGTCGTTGGCGTAGATCTCCACCCACTCGCTCAACTCGGGCTTGGGGTAATCGGCGTGATAGCAGATCACACCAGGGTGGTTGAGCATCACCTCAGCCAAAGCTTTCTCGCTTTGGCAGAACTGGTTTTGCATGCCGGGCTTGATCTCCCAGCGGACCTTGAGCAGAAAAGCCATGGGTGTTGCTCCTATTGGGGGGCGCCGTTGTAGATGACCTGTTTGACCCGGTTGCCTTCAGGGCCGATCAGAATCTTGGTTTGAACGGTGGCGGCCTGTTGATTCACTTCCCAGCCCGGTGCGCCGCCAAGGAAGTTGAACAGGTAGCCATTGGCGTTGTCTTCGACGAGGCAATCACCACCGCCTGAGCGGTGCATGCAGCTGGCGGTGAAGTAGTTGCTCAGACCGCCGTTGAGGCGCTCGGCTTCCATGCGGGCCAGGTTGGCTGCCCGCACTTGGCTGGCGGGAACTTGGGCCAGGGCCGAACTTGCTGTGGCAGCCAGCAGAAGTCCAGCAGTGAGTAAGGGTTTGAGCATGGCTAATGCGGTACTCCATGCCTTTGGTAGCAACGGCATTGAGCGGTTTACTCCTGACGCCGAGAAAGATCGTTTTTAGGGTTCTGATATCTCGTTCGAAGAGCTGTGCAGATCACCCAGCAGCAGCAGGGGCTGATGGTGGATGGCTCGCTGATGCGGCTGCATGTGGCCCAGCCCAAAGCTGAAGGCCGTTACCCAGGGGTGGTGTTCTTCTCCGACATCTACCAACTCGGTGAGCCGATGCTGCGCTTGGCGAACCGTTTGGCGGGATATGGCTACGTGGTGGCAGCACCCGAGAT
>JAAXIH010000048.1:0-1396 GCA_012270465.1 Synechococcus sp. | reverse complement strand
GCTGATCGCGCCGACACGCTTGAGCGTTTGAGCGAGATTGGTGCGGCGGTGTTCACCGTGTTCGGCAGCCTCGATCCCCACGTGCCACCTGAGGCGTTGCAGCAGGTGCTCGCAGCCTTTGAGGCCAGCGGCCTCAATCACCGCAGCACGCTTTTTGAGGCCGATCACACGTTCATGCGTGATGACGGCCCCCGCTGGGATCCCCAGGCCGCTGATCAGGCGTGGTCAGCGGCGATGCAGTTCTTGGCTGATCAGCCTTCGGGGAACAGCAGGTTGGTGAGCTCGTCGGCATCCACGTCGTAAGCCAACGCCAGGGTGCTTTCCACCGTGGAGGTCACTTCCGCCGGCAAGAAACGCAGGGCGTTCATGGCGTCTTCTGAGATCTCGTCGGTGGCGAGCTTCTCTCCTTCTGGATTGAGCTTCTCGTCGTTGAGCACCGCCAGTACCCAGGTCTGATAAGCGAACAGCAGATCAGACAGCTCGAGATCGGGATCGTTGAGGTCGAGGGCCATGGGAAGGCGTGTAACACCCTCAGTCTGCCTGCAGCAGGCCCAATTGCCGGCCCTTGCGCACAGCGAGATGGCGGCTGGGCACCTCCAACTTCTCGTAGAGCTCCCGCACATAGCCCTTCAAGGTGCTGTGGGCGAGGCCCAACTCGCTGGCTAAATCCGCCAAGGAGTGCTGGCTTTGCAGGCCTTCGAGCACCTCCTGTTGCCGAGGCGAGAGGTGGGGATGGCGCTGGACATCCACCTGTTTCAACGCTGGATCCACAAAGCAGGTGCCCTCCTCTTGGAGGTGCTCCAACGCCCGCAGCATCACGCCACGCCCCAATTGATCGCTGCTGCAGGCAGCATCCACGCCCAGGCTCAGCATTTGCCGCCAGGGAAAGTGTTGCGGCCGGCTCACGATCAACAGCGTCTGCAGCTGCGGTTGGATCTGCTTGCAGCGGCTCACCAATTGGAGCCCGGATCCCTGTTGCAGCTGGTCGTGGCTGATGAGTAGGTGCGGGCGGCGCTGCTGCACGTGTCTTTCGGCTTCCGCTTCGGTGGTGCAGGCCGCCACCACATCGGCGCCCCCTTGCAGCGCTGTGGATTGGCTGACCAACAGCGGCCAGCTTTGGCTGCACAGCACCACCCGCTGGCCGGCGAGCAGGGCGTGCCCCCGCTGGCGCCTCTCCCGCAGCATCCCCAGTTGGGTGGTGCAGTCCATGGCCGGCGCGCTTCTGATCTGCTGGTAGGAGAGATGGATTGTGGTGTGGTTAGCCAGTGACGGAAGCGCAATCCAATAACGATTTGCAGGGGGCGCTGCTGCACTTTGCGGTGGAGGAATTGGTGCGCCACCAGCGCGAGGAGTTCCCGCCCCTGTGGACCCGTGAAAGTTGGGCCAAGTTTTTGAT